>DJYX01000279.1:10727-16047 GCA_002450295.1 Deltaproteobacteria bacterium UBA6967 | reverse complement strand
GAAGAACGCCACAAGAAAACTGTTCAACAGATTCTGCAGCAAATTTATGACAACGGCGAAATTTTTCTAAAAGAATACGAAGGCCACTATTGTGTGGGTTGTGAAGAATTTCTCAACGAAAGTGAGCTCGTCGAAGGGCAATGTCCAACTCACCAAAAAGTCCCTGAGTTTCGCCAGGAGCGCAATTACTTCTTCCGGATGAGCGCTTACCAAGACTGGCTTGTCCAAATGCTGAAGGATCAACCTGACTGGATCTATCCAGGACGATATCGCAATGAAGTCTTACGATTTTTGGAAAATCCACTGCAGGACCTATGCATCTCACGTCCAAAATCACGCCTGACCTGGGGAATCGAACTGCCTTTTGACAGCGATTTTGTGACCTATGTCTGGTTTGATGCATTACTGAACTACGCTTCTGCGCTCGAATGTCCAGATGGTGAGTTGTTCCAACGCTACTGGCCTGTCTGTCACCATATCATTGGCAAAGACATTCTGAAGACCCATGCCGTTTATTGGCCCTGCATGCTCAAGGCAGCTGGCATGACACCCTTCGCAAGATTGGTCGTGCACGGTCACTGGGTAAGCAGCGGATCCAAGATGAGCAAAACCCTTGGAAATGTGGTCGATCCTCTGGCGATGAAAGAAAAGCTAGGAGTGGATGGACTGCGCTACTTCCTCGTACGGGACATGAGTTTTGGTGAAGACGCAAACTTCACTGAGGAACTAGCCATCACTCGCTACAATGGCGATCTCGCGAATAACTTTGGCAACCTACTTAGCCGAAGTGTCAACCTGAGTCGCCAGAACTTTAGCGAGTTGGTTCCTGAGTGCGGTGCATTGACCGATGCAGAGACAGAACTCCGAGCACAGTTTCAAAAAGGAGTGGAGCAAGTACAAGAATTTATCCGTCAGTTCTATCTACACAAGGCGCTCGAACACATCGCTTGGATGGCTAGTCAAGTCAATGGATATCTCCAGCAGCAAGCTCCATGGCAGTTGGCCAAGCAACCAGATCAACGCGAGCGTCTGGGTGCCGTGCTCTACACAGCCCTTGATGCCACACGCATCTTGATTGGCCTACTTGCTCCGGTAATGCCTGAAAAAATGAAGCTTGCCTCAACAACCCTTGGGTTAGAAAGTCCTCCTCAACTGACAGAGCTTCAGCCAGGATTATTGCAAAGCGGCACAGCGCTCCCCAAGCCTGAACCCCTCTTCCCTAAAATCCAGGTACCCAAAGCACAACAGGAAGCACCAACCCCCAAAGAAGATTCTGCTCCTGAATATGAAGCTACTCCATTGAATATCGATGAATTCAACAAAGTTGAGTTGAAGGTTGGCCTGATTCGAGATTGCACCCTTGTCGCCGGATCAGACAAGCTACTGCACTCACAAGTTGATCTGGGAGAAGGGCGCTTGCGCTCTATTGTTTCTGGGGTGGCTCCGAGGTTCTCTCCTGCTGACTTGATCGGACAGCGTGTTATCGTGGTCAGCAACTTGCGTCCAACCAAGCTGAGAGGAGTGCTTTCAGAAGGGATGATTCTTTTTGCCGAATCGGAAAAGGGCTTTGAATTGGTAAAAATTCCAGAAAGTGTTGTGCCTGGCTCAACGGTTCGTTAAAGCCCAGTTTGAGCCGTTTGCTTTGATTTGACAAAGGGCAGGCCGGGTGGAATACTGCCACTGATTTTATTCGATTTGTTTTGCCTGCTGGAGTTTGCATGCGCGAGTACCTTCCCATTTTGATCATGATCTTGGTTGGCATCGGGTTAGCCGGAGTCTTCACTGCCATCAGTATCCTGTTTGGACCCAAGTTGAGCACCGAGACCAAGCAAACTCCTTTTGAGTCTGGATTCCTGACTCAAGGCACAGAAGGGCAGCGCTACGATGTCAAATTCTTCATGACAGCCCTGGTTTTTCTCGTGTTTGATGTCGAAGTTGTCTTTCTCTATCCCTGGGCAGTACAAATTCGCGAGTTGCACTGGCCCGGCCTGATCGCAGCGCTATTCTTCATCGGTGTACTCGTCCTTGGTTTGGTCTACGACTGGAAAAAGGGCGCATTGGAATGGGAATGATCCACCACTCAGTTCAAGGAACCTATGGAATCTGCCCACTACGGTGATTTCCTGACCACTAAATTTGATAATGTGGTCAACTGGGCACGCAAGTTTTCCCTATTTCAGTATCCATTCGTCACAGCTTGCTGCGGAATGGAGTACATGTCCGCCTCCTGTTCACACTACGACGTTTCGCGCTTTGGTGCAGAAATTCCTCGTTTTTCACCACGCCAGTCCGATGTCCTCTGGGTAGTCGGCACCGTCACTCACAAGATGACTCCCATCCTACGCAACGTCTATGACCAAATGGCTGAACCAAAGTGGGTGATTGCTTTCGGTGCCTGCGCTTCCTCTGGAGGCTTCTACCAGAATTACTCTGTGTTGCAGGGAATTGATCGGGTGATCCCAGTGGACGTTTACATTGCTGGCTGTCCTCCCCGTCCTGAGGCCGTGCTAGATGGGCTTATGGAGCTACAGAATCGCATCCAGAATGATGGGCCCAGCGCTCTTCAAGGCAGTATCAACTCCGCCGCGATCAGCCATATGGACCAAAAGAAACTTCAACTCAGCCGTTTCCTCGAAATCCCTGAAAACGAAGTGGTTGAAAATGTTCAGAATCCAAAGAGTAACCGCTCAACAAAGCCGGGCTATAGCTACTCCAAAGACTACATCAACACCAACTCCACAATGGGCTACGATACGCCGAAAGGCCGCCGTGACAAGGACAATCTCAAAACAGGCTGAAGGGGCTATGGCTGAAGAAAGTTCAGAAAACATAGAGAGTATTGCGGCCTCGGAACCCATTGAAACCAGTGTGGTCATCCACCTGGTTCAACAGGAATATCCTGCAGCGATTTTGAGTACCCATCGGCATCGCGGCGACGAGACCATCGCATTAAAACGCGAGTTCATCCAGCCAATCTGCCGACTACTACGAGATCATCCAGATTGCCAATTTGAGATGATGGTTGATCTAACCGCCGTTGATTATTTGATGGTTGAAACCGATCTACAGCAAACCGAGCGCTTTGAAGTCGTCTACCATCTACGCTCGCTCAGCAAGGACCGCAGAATTCGCCTGAAGTGTCCTGTACCTGAAGACGACTGCCAGATTCCTTCAATTCATACTCTCTGGGATGCAGTCAACTGGTATGAACGAGAATGCTACGACATGTACGGCATTCACTTTGAGGGACACCCAAATCTAACCCGCATCTTAATGTACGAACAGTTCCAGGGACATCCCTTGCGCAAAGACTATCCTATGGACAAGCAGCAACCCCTGCTCGAACTCAATGATGTCGAGGAGCGTTACCACTATGGGAGGTTTGAGTGAACGCCAGTGAGCTAACCACGATCTCTGCAGAAGAACTGAAGCCGGTTCACCTGCCTGGAGCCATTATTCCAGCTCCACCCGAAGACTCAGACACCTCGATCATGCGCATCGAAATCGGTCCGGCTCATCCGGCAATGCACGGCATCGTGCGTCTAACTACCTACTTGGACGGTGAGCAGATCGTTGGAATGGTGCCAGAAATCGGCTACCTGCATCGAGGCTTTGAGAAAGAGTCTGAGAATTCCAAGTGGATTCAGGTCATTCCTTACACAGATCGCCTCAATTATGTTTCACCGGTGCTCAACAACATCGGCTACTCAATGGCTGTTGAGAAGTTATTTGGTGCTGAAATTCCAAGGAGAGCCCAGTTTGCCAGGGTGATCATGGGCGAAATTTCCAGAATCACCGATCATCTCACCTGTCTTGCCGCCTGCGCAATGGAAGTCGGTGGATTCACCTTCTTCCTCTGGTTCATCAAAGCACGGGAATATCTCTACGAACTACTGGAACAGGTCACTGGTGGGAGAGTTACTATCAACTGGACTCGCTTTGGTGGCAACAGTACCGATTTCCCAGATGGCTTTTTAAAGGAAGTGGAAGTCCGGCTCGAAAAAGTTAGAGAGGTGATTGAAGAGGGAGATCAACTCATCACTCGCAACAAGATCTTCATCGACCGCATGAAGAACATTGGGGTCCTCTCCAAAGAGAAAGCAATTTCCTACGGCTTCACGGGTCCGTTGCTGCGTGCCTGCGGCGTACCCTACGACATCCGTCGGGCAGATCCACACCTTGTCTACGATGAACTGGATTTCGAAATTCCCATTGGAGAAGTCGGTGATTCCTATGACCGCTTCCTGGTCCGGATGGAAGAGATGCGGCAAAGTATATCGATCATCGAACAAGCTATCGATAAGATCCCTTACGGACCAGTAATAACACGCGAACGGTACTTGGGCTATCCGGACAAGAAAGAAGTTTATGGTAGCATTGAGGGATTGATCGATCACTTCAAGATGGTGATGGAAGGTCACCATCCACCGGCCGGAGAAGTTTACCAACCAATCGAAGGGGGTAATGGAGAAGTAGGCTTCTATCTCGTCTCTGATGGTTCTGGTGATCCAGTAAAATGTCGTGTCCGTCCACCCTGTTTCAACTATGTTCAAGCCATGCCCGAGCTGGCCCTCGGACACTACGTCGCAGACATCATCGCAATTTTTGGTTCCATCAACATGATCGGTGGAGAACTTGACCGCTGAGTCAACTGGAAAACCATGCAACTTGTTCTAGAATTTCTAGCCCTGCCGTTTGTGCAGGATGTGTTGAAAATCCTTTTCATACTGCTGCTCTTTGCCATGCCCTTGGGTACATTCATGACCCTGATGGAACGCAAGTGGAGTGCTGCCGTTCAGGATCGAATCGGTCCCAACCGTGCAAACATTGGATCATACCGAGGGCGAGGCCTACTGCATATTGCTGCTGATGCACTGAAGTCAATTTTCAAAGAAGATCTGATTCCTAAGGGTGCTGATAAATTCCTCTACACAATCGCGCCCTTCTTCAGCTTTATGTCAGCAGTGGCGGTCTTTGCCATCATCCCAATCGCTGGCCCAATTGGTGACTTCAAGTTTCAGGTCACTGACGTACAGCCCGGGCTACTCTTCATATTTGCAATCACATCCTTGGGTGTCTACGGCGCTGTGCTGGCAGGAGCATCTTCCAACAGCAAGTTTGCACTCTTTGGTGGAACGCGAGCTTCAGCCCAAATGATCTCCTACGAGGTCTTCCTTGGGCTTTCGCTGATGGGACTATTCATGGTCTACGGTTCTACGCAGGTCAGCGCCATCGTTGAAGGGCAGGGAGAACACTGGTTCGGTCTGATTCCCAAGTGGGGTGTTTTCACACAACCCCTGGGATTTGTAGTTTTCTTTAC
>DJYX01000279.1:2954-10347 GCA_002450295.1 Deltaproteobacteria bacterium UBA6967 | reverse complement strand
GAGATTGTTGCCGGATATTTTGTTGAGTACTCTGGAATGCGCTGGTCGTCTTTCATGCTTGCGGAATACATTGCCATTGTTGGAGTTGCTGCTCTGATCACGACTCTGTTTTTCGGTGGCTACCAAGTGCCTTGGCTCTATCACTGGGAATCCGCACCACAGTGGCTAGTAACCCTGCTCCAATTTGGCAAGTTCGCCAGTTTCACCTTCATTTTCTGTTGGTTCCAGATTCAACTTCGTTGGACGGTACCAAAGTTCCGCTTTGATCAGACAATGGCCCTGGGTTGGAAAAAACTACTCCCAGTTGCCCTGTTAAACACCGTGGTTACGGCAATCATCATCGTGGCCCTAGCCTGATTCCTTTTCTCCTCGTGAGCCTGATATGAAGTTCAAGGTAAAGAAAGTAGATCGTAGCGAAGGACTCAAGGAAGCCCTCTACATCCCAGGCATTGCTGTCGGACTGAAACACACGATGCGTCACTTCTTCCGCAACATCGTTGGTAAAAAAGACGTTGTGACGATTCAGTATCCAGAAGAAGAGCGACCAGTCTCTCAACGCTGGCGGGGCCGACACCGACTTACCCGTCGCGATGATGGCTTCCTCAAGTGCGTTGCTTGCTACATGTGTGAGACAGTTTGTCCAGCAAAGTGCATCCATATTGAAGCCGGAGAGCACCCCGACTTTTCGGTGGAGAAGTATCCGGTTCGTTTTGATATCGATGAATTGCGCTGCGTCTTCTGTGGCCTATGTGTGGAGGCCTGTCCGAAGCAGGCAATCCGGATGGATACAGGTGTCATCGGGATGGCCTATCACTCACGGGAGTCGTTCAACTTTACGCGTGACTTGCTCCGTGACGCCTACACTCCCAACGAAAAGACCAAGTACACTGACGCTGACTTGCCCAAGCCTCCGGATCAACAGAGCGCCCTCCCCAATTCGCGTGGAATCCCAGCACCCTAATCTCAATTGGTCTTGGAAAGCCACGAATCCTTCAGTCCAGCAGAGCAACTCCAGCTCGCGCCTTACGTAACGAACACCGAACATCCGGTGTTCGTGCTGACCAATCTTCCCGAAGTCATCAAGGGGGCACTCTTTTCCCGCTATTCTCGCTCCACACTGGGTCTCCGTACCCTACTGCTGCGAGAATTTCTGCAAAATGATGAGGCCGGATTTCAAGCTCCCTCCACTTCCCAAGATTCTCGACTGGCACTGAACAAGGCCCAGTCCTTTTATGATCGCATTCTCGACGGCTACGGAGATGACTCCATTGGTGAATTAGGAGGCGCTCACCTGGCACTGGAACAGGTTTCCATTCTGGCAACCAAGGTGCTGGAGGACGCAAGGATTGGTGGTTCGCCATTGGAGAAATCTACCCGCTATGTCAGCTTTGCCCAGCAGGTCAATGGAGACTTCCAATTTTACAAAGACCCACGGGTGCTTGCTTCTGATCACGCAGAGCTCTATTTGGAGACAAACCGAGAGCTTTTTCGCACCTATGCTGAGTTAATTGAAACAATCAGAGACTATCTGCGCAAGGTCTTGCCACCCGAACCTGATCAACCACAAGCCGCCTATGAACGTTCCATTCGGGCACGGGGATTTGACCTGCTGCGTGGCCTGTTACCGGCTTCAACACTGACAAACATGGGTGTCTTTGGGAATGGGCGCTTCTTCGAAGGACTACTAATTCGCCTCCGCTTACAGACCCTGCAGGAACTTCAGGATCTAGCCAGTGCTGCTGAGCAGGAACTACAGCAAGTCGTTCCATCTTTCATTCGGCGAGCAGATCCAACCCATCGACATTTTTGCAGCCAACTGAATTTCCAGCAGCAAAGCCAGAATTTGCTCAACCGCTGGATCCAACCACAGATAGAGTCATCGACTCCCCAGAGCGCTAGCGTTGAACTGCTGAGCTACGATCCAGAAGCAGAGATCGAAGTACTGACAGCTCTATTCTATGAAAACAGTGAGTTGTCCTTTGCCCAAGCCAGGGAGAATGTGCGCAGGATGTCGGACCAAGATCGGGAAAACCTGTTGCGCCAATGGGCAGACTTACGCGAGCACCGACGCCACAAGCTTGGTCGTGCCCTGGAGCATGCAAGCTACACCTTCGATATCGTTGGGGATTACGGCTCCTACCGAGATCTACACCGACACCGAATCCTGACTCAGGAACGGCAGCGACTGACTACCCGACTTGGCTATACAATCCCAGAATCATTGATTGATGCAGGACTGGAAAGTCCAGTGAGGAAGGTTCTGGAGAAAGCAGCGAGTGCGTTTGAAGCGTTGGAGGGAGAATTTCCGCAAGAAGCACAGTATGTGGTGCCGATGGCGTATCAGCTACGCTGGTCATTGAAGATCAACCTGCGCTCCTTGATGTGGCTGGTGGAGTTACGAACTACTCCGCAGGGGCATGAGAATTATCGCTGGCTGGCTCAACAAATGTTCCAGCGAGTACACGAGGTCCAGCCTCGATTAGCCCAACTGATGCGCTTCGTGAATCTGGAAAATTACCCACTTGGTCGTTTGGCAGCAGAGGTGAAACAAGAGCTCCGCAAGCAGTCTTCCTAGCGCATGCCCTCTGCACACTTGAGTACCTGGACCGAGATCAGTGCTGGCTGCACGCCAAGGAGCTTACCGATTTCCACTGTACAGCGTCCCTCGATTCCTGGATGCCGCACCTTGGGTGATTTTTCAGCTCGGTATTCTTCGACCCATTCCTGCCACAAGGGCACTTCCAGCGTCATTTTTTCAAGCAAGGCGAAGCGGTCTCGGTTGCTCCCCCAATCCTCGATCTGGACTTCCACGTAGTAACGTAGATCTTGGGGAGATTCGAAGCTGATCTCTTCTTCCTTATCAGGTTCAGGCAAGATCACTGGCACTTCTGGTCGTTGTTCATCAGGCAGATTCCAGCCCAGGCGCTCAACCACCTCTCGGTAAGTTTCCTGCAGTATCAGTGGTTCCAGCAAATCTTCTGTTGCCAATGCAGGTTCTGGATCAGGTTGCAGTTCTTCCTGCAGCAAGGCACTCTGCTGAAAGACATATTTCATTTCCGTACAGAGTGCACGGATGTATTCCACGGTCAGTTGATCCAGTTCCTTGAGAGCTTTATGGCGCTCTTGTGGACGTTGCAGGCGTCGCACATCGACATGTAGTTCGTCAATTCGGCGCTTCAGTCGTGTGCGGTTCAAATCATCAGACAACGGCATTCCTATCCTCCCCACAAAGGATCACGTTAGCGGAGCTTTTCAACCGATGCCCCTTTGCAAAATTCATCACGGATTTCTCCAAACAGTTCAACTTCTGTTAGCCCTGATCATCATTGGTTCCCTGCTTAGCTGGACTTCCCTAGCGGCTGAAGAGAGCAACAATCCAATCTCAATCGAGGGACAGGTCCAAGTTCCCCAGGGAATTACCCTCTCCGAAGGCCTGGATGTAGTGCTGATCAAATTCGTACTCGATCCCAGCGGTGAAGTCGTACCTGCCGGTCCAGTTGGACGAACCAAAACTGACGATACAGGTCGCTTTCGCTTTGAGGATCCTCCCCGGGATGACCGAGCCGGATATCGTCTGGGAACTCGATTTGAAGGGAACCTCTATAGCTCAGAGGTTTTCTTCATGCGTCCGGAACAGCAACTGATTACTGTGGACATCCGTCTACCGTCCACCAGCTTCGATACCAGCGCACTGGTCTTCAGCGAGTCCTCGTTGTTCTTCGAGTCCAATATCGATCAACTTATCGTCACGGAGGTCATCAGCGTCCAGAATCCGACCGAGGACAATATTCTCAGCACCCAATCTCCCTTGTTGATGGAACTACCGAACGCCCATGAAAACTTTCGTGTTCTCGAAGACGGTCCGGAAACCTATCAACAGGAGGGCAATCAATTGCGCTGGACTCGTGGCTTTCCACCAGGAGACACGCAACTGCTCTTCCAATACACCATTCCTGTTTTTCTGGGCAGCCACTCGCTCCAGAAGCGCTACGCTCATCCATTGGATCGGGTCAGCGTCTTCACTCCAGCCAAACGCTTGGACGTGAATTCTTCCCAATTGACCTTCCAGGGGAATCAAACCTTCGGTGATGTCGACTTTCTGGCGTGGCGGGCACAAGCCAGTGATGCCAGCCTGTTGGAGATCAGGATTTCCAATATCCCGGTAGACTCTCGCAACTATGCTTTTGTTAGCTTGGCTGTCTTCCTGACGTTGCTGCTGGCGGTTGGTTGGTTCTTCTGGCGTCGAATGCCTAGAACCGGGTTGGTTCAAAAATAGTTAAATAAAGCCTGCGTTGGGTGGCAGGAACGATAAATTCGGCGCAATTCCCGTGGATCTGCCGAATTCAGGGCCTCTTCATAGGGGATCTGGTAGTACCGTTCCACCATCTTTCGAAACCGCAACGCGCTATTGTGACTGTCAAAAATAAAACTCATAAGACAACCTCCAAAGAAAAATAAAGCACGTTCCCTTCCACTCCTCAAAAATCATGCCAACCCCTGAACCATCGCCCTCTACAAACCATACTCGAGGAAGGTCTCTTGCCCTGCTCTTACTAGTGATTTTCCTGCTCTTGCCATGGCTTGGACTGATCGGACTGGGCTTTCTCTGGCTGGAAGAACGTCAGTGGCTTTGGTACGGCACCGGAGTGATTGGGGCAACCTTGTTGATCGGTGGAATCGGAGTCCGCTGGTCGCTTCGCGGCTGGAAACCCAAATCGGTGACCAAGCCCTTTGCCGCGCACTGGCCTCACGACACCCAGTCCCTCTGGGAAGCCATCCAACAGCGAGCCCGTCAGGCCACTCAGCAGCCGGAGTTACTACAACAGCCAGCCCACCTTCAGGAACAACTCCTAAAGGAAATTCAACGCGTTGCCTCTCACTTTCACAAGGATTCCTCCAAAGCTCTTCTAGAGGTTCCCCTACCTGCGCTGCTCCGTATTGTAGAACGGGCTGCGCTGGATCTCCGACGTGATTTGGAAACTCATCTGCCCGGAGCGCACCTGCTGACGATCCACGATCTATTGCGCACTCGACGACTGTATCTGCTGGGTAGTGATCTCTACGCACTCTACCGGGCTCTCTCCTTCGGGTTGGCACCACAGACGGCAATTTTACGAGAAATCCAAGGCTGGTTCAGTAGTAAACTATTGAAGGCTTCCCGGCAGGAAGTATCTGGTTGGTTGCTGGAGGCCTTGTTCGAACGCGTGGGTTACTATGCCATTGAATTGTACAGTGGCTCGGTGATGATCGAAAAAGCGGATCTACAGAATTATCGTAGCTCCTCGAGTACAGCCGATCTGCAACAACAGCAATCCCATACTGAGTCGCTGCATCGAGAACCCTTGCGCATCCTGATCCTCGGACAGGTCAACTCTGGCAAATCGAGTCTGGTCAATGCGATGTTTGGAAAGTTGCAGGCAGCAACTGATGTGCTTCCGGTCGAACAAGGCCTGACTCCCTACCTGCTGGAACAGGATGAACTCCCCCAGGCGCTTGTGCTCGACTCGGCTGGCTTTGGTCTACATGCAGATGAAAAACTACCCAAAGCCTGGTGGAAAGCAGCTCGCAGTTCCGATGTGTTACTCTGGGTCTGTGCCGCCAACCAGGCCGCTCGGCAGGCTGATAAACGATTACTCGACCAGCTCCGTGAAGAATTCCGCCAATCCAAGCTACCTTCTCCCGTCCTGTTCGTTGTGCTGAGCAAGATCGATCTGCTACGACCCCTTCGTGAATGGGAACCACCCTACGACATTGAACAAGCCGTACGTCCCAAGGCCCAGTTGATTCGTCAAGCGCTGGAAGTTGTCGCCCAGGATCTGGAAGTGCCAACAGAGAGTGTTATTCCAGTCTGTCTGGAGCACGGGAAAGTCTACAACGTCCAGGAAGCGCTGATTCCCAGCATCCTTGGAAGCCTGGAGGAATCACTGCGACACAAGTACTTGCGTTGTCTGCCAGACCTACAGTCTCGTCAAAATTGGGAGCAAAGCTGGGAACAGGCGCGAGAGGCCGGACGCCTAGTCGCCAAGGGAGGATTACGACTGGTGCGTCGTGCTGCCCACACGGTCAGCGAGTGGGAAGAGCGCATCAGTCGCTAGTGATTCAGCTCAGAGGGTCTCACAGTTGCGGTGGGCACCATCACAGAACGGCTTCTTGTTGGAGAGTCCACAGCGACAGAGAGCCACTGTGCCTTCTTTTTCAATTTCGTTTCCTTCGGAATCCACCACGACCACCTTGTAGCCCTTGATTGTATAAGGCCCTTTGGCTGACATCTGAATGCGCAATTCTTCCATTATTCCTCTGAGGATGGGTTGTTTGTGTCCAGCGGTAAAACATGTACCGCTTCTTCCAGTTTGACCAAATTGAATAAAATTCCTAGTCCAGAAATATTCTTCACGAAAATCTTGCATTCTCAAACAGAATATTGAATTCTGACAAGCTTTCGCTCAAATCGTTATCATCGCGCCTAAAAACGTTACTGATAACGTCAGGTTGGGAGTAGTTGGTTCTCCAATCTGATGATTCACCCATGCTGGAGCAGTTATGGATCCCGAAAAACAGTGCCAGAGCAATGCGGAAAGGCAACGCACCTACCGGCTCAAGCTACGTAAGAAGGGATTAGAGAGAGTGGAAATCAAACTATCGAAGGAGAGCAAGCAACTCCTCAAGAAGCTTTGTCGTGATTTTGACATGAATCGGCACCAGCTCGTTCAGCGTTTGCTGATGCGTGCAGCAGTTGCCGAGCGCAGCGCCCCGGAGTGGCTCCGTAGTGAGAAGAAACTGCCCGCCGGCCTGCACGCCTCTGAAATACCACCGCCCGCTGCCTAGCCGTAGCGGAATGCGGAGAAAATATTCCGAACCCCCTGACTGAAAGGAGTTTCCATGCTACTGGAACACAAGCACTTGATCGTCCGTGCTGAAATTCACTATCCCCCCTGCAACCCAAGCGCAATGGACGACTGGATGCGCCAACTGGTTCAAGACATCCGCATGAAAGTGCTGATGGGGCCCTTCTCAGTCTACTCGGACATGCCCGGCAACCAGGGCCTGACGAGTGTCACCATCATCGAAACCTCACACATTGCTGTTCACGTTTGGGATGAAGTCTCCCCTGCCCTGATGCAGATGGATGTTTATTCCTGCGCTGAGTTTGACCCTCAACTGATTTTTGATCGTCTCCAGAGAGACTTTGGTCTCGCCAAGCTGGAGTCGAAATTTATCGACCGCGAGCACGGACTGGATGAGATCCCTCTCAGCCGACCCATGCTTTTCCCGATGCCCGGTCTGCTCGAAGCAGTTGCCTGAACGGTTCACACTCATCAAGGAGTTTCTGATGGAACAAAATCTTTCTACCCTCAACAATTGGCCTGCCTACCATAACCTGGATGACGAGCAG
>DJYX01000279.1:0-2621 GCA_002450295.1 Deltaproteobacteria bacterium UBA6967 | reverse complement strand
ACGCACAAGATCACTTTATTGTCCGTGACGGTGTCTCCTGTGCAGGTGCTCACCTGATTGTCGATATCTGGGGTGTAGATCAGCTGGACGACCTGGAGCTGATGGAACGTGCGATGCGAGAGGCAGTTGAGGCCGCCAAGGCCACCCTACTCCACATTCACCTGCACCACTTCACGCCCAACGGTGGCATTTCCGGAGTGGCTGTGCTGGCTGAATCACACATCAGCGTGCATACCTGGCCAGAGCGGCAATTTGCGGCTTTCGACATCTTCATGTGCGGTGATGCCAAACCAGAGCTGGCGGTCGAGGTCCTACGAACTCATTTTCACCCCGGACAGTTCCAGGTGCAGGAGTTGTTGCGAGGACGTACAGGGAGTTATGGAGATATTTAGCGAGAAGCTCTACAAGGGCTACAGCCAACACTTGGAGATCACCGAGGTGCTCTTTGAACAACGCACAGAGCACCAGCACCTGATCATCTTTCAGAATCCCTGCTTCGGTCGAGTGCTGGCCCTGGATGGTGTGGTCCAGACAACCGAGGCTGACGAGTTCATCTATCACGAGATGATGGCCCACGTGCCACTATTGGCACACGGTCAAGCCACGGAGGTGCTGATCATCGGTGGGGGAGATGGTGGCATGTTACGAGAAGTGGTGCGGCATCCGAACGTCAAGCGAGTCGTGCAGGTGGAGATCGACCAGGCCGTGATCGAGATGTCGGAGCGTTTCCTGCCACAGCATTCTCAGGGGGCCTTTCAGGATCCACGGGTAGAGATCGTGATTGCCGATGGCCTGCAGTTTGTCCAGGAGACCTCACTTCGTTTTGACGTGATCATCTCCGATTCGACCGATCCCGTGGGTCCAGGAGAAGCCTTGTTCACCAAGGGTTTCTATGCCAACTGCCAGCGCTGCCTCAAGCCGGGAGGAATCCTGGCAACCCAGAACGGCGTCTGCTACATGCAGCTCCAAGAGGTGCGTGACACTTACCAGCGCCTACGGCCCATCTTTGCCGATGCCACTTTTTATGGCGCAGCAGTACCGACCTATGTCGGGGGCATCATGACCTTTGCCTGGGGCAGCGACAACCCGACCTATCGTCAAGTACCCCTGAGCACGTTGGCAGAGCGCTTCCAAGCTGCAAAACTGCAGACTCGCTACTATAATCCGGCGATTCACCAGGGAGCTTTCGCCCTGCCCCAGTACGTTGTGCAGGCGCTGCAGGAGGTGGCCTCCTAGCCCCGATTGCTACACAAGTCGTGGTGCTCTGTTGGGAACACCAAGGCCCCAAAGTGACCTGCACAACACCACTCGAGCCGAGGTTCACTCCAGTGCTGACCAAGGAACAAGGACGGTTCCCTTCCGCACAAGCTGAATGATTTCAGTGGCACAAATCCACAAAGCTGCTAGTCTAAAAGGTCTGTTGTGGGGGTGTCCCGGTATTCGACTGGGTGTGGAACTCACTGAGAGCAAGCCGTGGGTGATGAACGTCCACGTAAATACGGTCATCAAAATTATAGCTGCAAACAACAGCGACTACGCTCCGGCTCACGCAGCAATCGCTGCCTGAGTAGGCGTCTCGCGGAGGTAGGCCCGAGGGCCTCCGTTGAGGTGTAACCCTTTACTTGGGCTGGTCTGACTGGGCTTCTGACGGTCAGATGAGATCAACTGGAAGTGTACAGTCGTGAGGCGGTCGATTGCCGACACCGACTGTGAAAACGACAAGTTTCGACTAAGCTTGTAGCGCTTCGTGGGAAAGCATATCAGGACGCGAGTTCGACTCTCGCCACCTCCACCATTTTTTCGAATTTAATCACAACTTCTTCCTCTTCTTCCCTGAAACAACCAACGATTCCTCGGTTTTTCCTCCAGTCAAATTCACTTTAGTCCGTCCATACAAACTGGCTGAGTGGCACCTATCGTGACACCCACAACATCCGTCTTCTAAATGAATCCGTCTCTGGATCGTCAGATTGGATATTCAGCAAATCCCGCTCATCAACCAGTTGACATCTGCGCTGCATCGAATCAGTCTTCTGTCCTACCTGCTTCATCACGATTTGCCACCTGGACGAGCTGACCTTTTCTTCAGGATAACAGATGATTCCAGAACAGTTGTTTACCAAGGAAGACTCCAATGATGACCGTCTTTTTTATGCGAGCCCACGGCTAGTTAAACACATTGACGAAAATGCCTGTCAAGTTCTGAGAAACTACTATGATCAGTTACTGAAAGATGGCGATGCCGTGCTCGATTTGATGTCGAGCTGGGTTTCGCACCTGCCTGATCACAAGCACTACTCTAGGGTTTCGGGTCATGGAATGAATCAAATTGAACTGCAAAACAATACGCAGCTCACTGATTTCCATATTCAGAACCTAAACACGGAGCAGCAGTTGCCATATGGTGATGAAGAATTTGACCTTTGTACGATTGCCGTATCAGTTCAATACTTAACCTCTCCGGTACCGGTCTTTAGAGAGATTTACAGAGTCTTGAAGCCGAATGGGACCTGTTGTGTGAGTTTTTCAAACAGGATGTTCCCAACCAAAGCAATCCTGGCTTGGAGAATGTTTAGCGGCGAGGATCACTGTCGACTCGTTTCCTGGTACTTTGAGAAGGC
>DJYX01000117.1 GCA_002450295.1 Deltaproteobacteria bacterium UBA6967 | reverse complement strand
TTATTGGCGGAGACGAGTAGGAATCGAACCTACCAATGACTGTTTTAGAGCCATACACGCGGGTTTGAAGTCCGGGGCGCCCACCAGTGACGCATCCGTCTCCGTTAAAGGCAATATGCAGAAAGCTCTAATAAATGTCCAGCAGGGTGAACGGAATCACCGGTGACTTCTCCAGAAAGCAGGTGAGAAAAGGATCAAGACCGTTATGATATCAAGTCGTCCCGCCAACATCATCAGCGAAAGAAACCAAGTTCCAGCGTCAGAGACATGGGCATAGTTCTCAGTCGGCCCGACATCTCCAAAAGCTGGTCCGATGTTCCAGAGCGAAGCCATCATCATATTGAGACCAGACCACCAATCCATCTCTGGTGAAAGAATACTCAGAAAAACTCCTCCGATGACAACGGCATGCATCTGCAGAACGATGAACCCCAGCACACCACTTACCACCGACATTTCAACCGGTTTGCCATCAATCAAGATTGACTGAACCGCGTGTGGTCTGGCCATCCGATGAAGCAAGCGCTCCAAGAATCGAATCAACAGCACAAGATGGACGATGCGGATTCCGCTTGTTGTTGATCCGGAACAAGCACCAATGAACAGGCAGAAAAACAATAACATCTGTGCCGCCTGTGGCCACAGTTCGTAGTCTGTTGTGGTATACCCTGTCGTTGTGAGTAGGGAAAGCACCTGAAAGAATCCGTAGCGCAAGGCGTCCAGCAGATTTGAGTTTGTTCCGTTGAGCCAAAGTAGCCCGGACACTCCAATCCCAAGGACAAAGCAAATCATCAGATAAGCCTTGAGTTCAGTGCTTTTGACTAAGGACTGATAATTGCCTTTGAGAGCTTGGTAGTGAAGGACAAAATCCATTCCTCCCAAAAACATGAAGAGGCACAAAATCCATTCAACGTAAGCACTTCCAAACCCACCTGCGCTGGTATTCAATGTTGAATAGCCTCCTGTAGCTACGGCGCTGAAGGCGTGGCAGACGGCATCAAACCAAGAGAGCCCCCCGAACCAGAGCAAAATCGCACATACTCCATTCAAAAGTAGATAAATACCCCAAAGCCACTTCATCGTTAACCGTACGTTCGGAAGCATTTTATCACCAGTTCCCCCTTGACCAGGGGCTGACTCAATTCGGTACATCTGCAGGTTTCCACTTCCCACGTAAGAGAAAATCAACAGATATAGTCCAATCATTCCCATCCCTCCCAGAAAATGAGTCATGGAGCGCCAGAACAGCAACCCATGCGGGAGAGCTTCGATGTCATCGAGAATTGTGGAGCCTGTAGTTGTCAGTCCTGACATGACCTCAAAAAAGGCATCCGTCAGACTGGGAATACTTCCGTGAATAACGAAGGGTAGACAGCCGACTAGACAGATACTGAACCAACCTAGAGTTACAATCAGCACCGTGTCTCGGAATTGTAAATTGCGTGATTGGCGATTAAACCACCACAAAGGACCACCGATCAAAACTGCAATACCAATTGCAGCTAGGATCGCTAGTGTGTCATTTTCGTCGTATAGCAGGGATATTAGGAGAGGAATGAGTAGGACTGCAGCCAGCATTAGCTGCAGGGCGCCGATACTCTGGAGGGTCGGACTGAACTTCATCAAAATGCCGGTTTTACAGAGAAATCCGGCAGATTCTTAAAGTGGGAATTTGGACCAGTCCATGTCTTTCATTTCTTCTTGGATAGCTTCCTCGGAGACCTCTTTGGAATTGGGTGCGCTTACGGTGCCACCTTCTGCAGAACTGCTTCCTCCGAATTTTTTCTGTTCAAATTTTTCGTAGAATCCAATGGGTAGGCCAAGTGCTCCACGGATGATGTGCTTAACCTTTTGCTCATCTTCCAGGGAATCAATGCGATTAGATATAGGGAAGCCCTTCGGATTGATCTGATCATCTCTGGGTTCGATGCCTGCCATGTGAGCTAATAGGATATCTTCCCCTTTCTGGATCTGTTTTTGGAAGTTTTCCGACATCAATAGCAATACTGGAATAGGAGCTGCCAAGGAGAGATTTTTCGCATACAAGAAGCGCATGATGTCATCAAATAAGTAGCACTCACAATCAACGATGTAGAGTAGAAAATTTTCTGCCTCGAATTCTCTTTTGCCTGGAAGAGTTCGCATGTAAACCAGCCGCTCTGGAAAATCGCCAACACTGAGCGCGGCTCGGATACCAGCTTCTCCAACAGGTTTGTCCTCACTGACAATACACACTCGGCCGAATTCGAGCAATTCTTCCAAGGACATATCCTGTGCTTTTGGCTGAGTCTTCAGGAATGAAATGACTTTCCTGTTCTCCAGCATTGCTAACCAGCGAATTCCACAAGCGAAGCTATGAATTTTTAGAGAATTGAGCCGGTACTTAATAATCGAACCAAAGAGTTCCTCTTCTGGATTTAGTTTTCTGATAACTTCTTCTTCTTCCTGAGCTTTATCAGTTTTCTGTAGTCTGGAAGAAGGCACACTCTTCGCCGTGATGGCCCCTGACAACTCCTGACCATAGTTGTTCTCTGCGAGTGCTTTTTCATCCTCAAAAGTTTCATCTGACCTCATTTCCTCGAGGAGTTTGCTTTCTTGGTCATTCAGAGACTTAACTTTAAACGAGTAGCTTTTCTTTTTTGCCATCATTTTTGCTAGTGGAGCCAATTCTGTCAGTGCAAGGGTGCTATTCAGAGTATTGAGTAAGGTTTCTTCCTTCTCACGATCTTTATCCGTTTCCTTGCCTTCTTTATCCGGCAGAATCATTCTGAGAAGCTTATCTTTTGGGGTAGAGAGAAGGGTGTGCATGTTTTCCGAACTGACCGTTGGCGTAGGATTGTGATTCTCGTCATCTGCTACAGCACAAGTTCGGAGTTTGATAACCAAATCCCCACTTTCCTCTAGATTCCATCCGTTAATGAAGACGACCTCAAATTTTCTGAAGAATTGGGCGTTTTGAAGAAAATGCATGTAGGCTGCTTCCGTAGGAGCGTTTGCCAACTTGGGATTCTCTAATTTATGCTTCAAGAACGCCTGAAGAAAATCGAAAGAATTCATGTAGGTCAGCTGGTGTCGTGGGAAGCCTTTTTTTGCCAGATGGTCAATTATGTCAGGTGAGAAGTCGTCTACAACAAGGTACCGGGTCATTTGTAGCATGATGCCACCGAAGCGGGTGACCACATGAGCCCGCCTCGTGCCCAGCAACAGGATTGACTCAATAAGATTAAAGTAGCCCTTGGCGAGTTTGCGACCGAAAGCTTCTATTTTGGTTAGCTCCTGATCAATCTCGTACTGATTTGCAGCAATATCCTGATAAGACTCATACTTTTGAAAGATTAGCTGGAAGTATTCACTGTAGCGCTCCTCCTTTAGGAGCTCTCTAAGTTCTAGGTAACGCTTTTCCAGCTTGTTGATCATGTTTTCATAACGAACCGGAACGTCTGGTAATCCCTTCGGATGATCAAGATCCACTTCGTAGATGCGTTTTTGTCGTTGCTGATACTCCTTGGTTTTCTTCAACTCTTCAGAGGCCTCAAAGCCTAGCAGGATCATGAAGTCGCATTTCCGCAATACCTCGGGCTTCAATGCAGATTCTTTGATCACCATGAATTTACTAAATTTATTATTCCTCAGTACTGCATTCACGCGCTTGGCGTAAGTATCATGTAGCTGGTTTTCGATGCAAACGATCAATCTCATACTGGTTTGACCGTATTGCAAGGACTCCAAATGGTTTTGAAGGTCTTGTATCCGCGTCTGATTCCGAATCTTTTGGGTGGTGTGCTCTCCGTCCAGGTAAGTCTGCAGAATACTTGTGGAAGCCAGTTGCTGCGCAACAAGACGAGTAATGGCCCCTTTGTTTCCAATGCCTCCCAATTCACGACTGAGTTCTCCCCATTGGTAGGAGAGACGATCTTTGAGTCGAAATGGTGCGTGTTTCGTTATCGAGACAATGATCGCATCCGGATTGTTGTTTCGATAAAGCACGAGGATATTTCTCAGCTTTGCTAGAAGTTTTGGTCGTTGAGGTGGCATCACCCAAGCTGGGAGTGACAAGCTCACGAAGATCAGATCTGCAAAATTGTAGGGGTATTCTTGAACTTCAGCAGCGTTGACAAGTTTGGTCTCTATTCCGAACTTCACCCAGGGGAAGGAATCATTTTGCAGGACCTGCTGCATCATATCCTGCTCTCTCTGGAGTGCTTTTTTGAGAGCATCAATGTCCAGGCCCCGAGTGTTCAATTCCCAAGTTGAATCATCATTGTTGTTGGGGAATTTGATCTCAACCATCAGATATGAGAAGAAAAATTCTAGTCTGGGCTGTCCCTGACGCCAGGCAGTTTCTTCCATTCGTTGCAGGAGTTCTTGCGGATCTTGATCCTGATTTTCCTGATTGATTTCTTCTGTGGTCATGTCGTAAAAATTGATTGAGGCGGTACAGAAACCGGCAAACTGCCGGCTAGAGCAGAAATTTCACTGACGGTAGCATATGTACTGGAAAAGAGCCAAGAGCTTTCGAATGAACGACGAGGAATGAAATGAACACGCTCTGCACCATTTAAGCCCTTGAGATCCCAGCCTACTGGCGCAGGATTTGAATCTCAAAAGTTTAATCCAAGTAGACGTTTCAAACATTTGGCATTGAGTTGAGATGCAAGTTAAACAGTCAGTCGTCAGCGGAAATGGAGAGCAGAAAGCTTCCAAGAATTCAAAAGTCGAAAATGTTGCTGTTCCTAAAACGGGTGCAATAAATGCCTTGGGGGGAACTCCAAAATCGGCACAACTACAGGACATGTCGGCTTATCTGAAGATTGTTTCTAGGCTGGAAAATTTGAACGCTCGGCATGACAACTTACCTGAGCCTGCGATTCAGGGTTTTATTCAAGGGCTTGAGAAGCAGGTTGCTCAGATGAATGATCACGAAAAAGCTCTGCTGCTGCGGATTCCTGAAGTCAAATCATTGAACGTAAAGAATGCTGAGGAGTTAATCGATAGAATTGAAGATAAACTTACGGATGGACAAGCGAGTTTGAAGCTTTTTGAATTGTTGAGACAACCACAATTTGTTGAATTGATCGATCCAAGCCGTAAAGTACAGACGTATGGCAACAAGGGTGGAGTGCAGCCTTCGTTAGTCAGTAGCCCTCCTTCGACTTCACAACAAACCCAGCCAGCAACTCCCGAAAGTAATCAGGACGCAATGGCGACAGCAACCGCGAAAACTGCAGCGCCTTCCCAAGATTCTGCAGCGCCTTCTTCGACTAATCCTCAACCTGCAAACGCCTGAATTACCCTGCCCCACTAACTGAACAGAGTTGGCAGTTTGGTCTACTGGGATCGAACTTCAGCTACCCTATCGCCTTGTTTGCCAGAAGCCCCGTACGATTCCTAAATTCGCCCCCTTATTTCGCAAAGACAAATTAACTCTAATTCAAACCGTCTTTTCTCCAGAGTTTATTTCTGACGGGGTGCAGGATTCTGGAAGTCTTTGTAGAGAAGAAACAGGAAACCCAGATTGATCATCAGGAGCAAACCCAGCAGAAAAAGTAAATTTGTGGAGTAGAAGATTCCAGCAATTGCTGCTCCCGCAAAATGACCGACAAACTGACAAAAATTGTAAACACCACTAGCAGTGCCTTTGGTTGTTGGGTTTGTCAGCCGAGTAACGAGTGATGGGAACAGTGGCTCAAAAACATTAAAGCCCATGAAGAACAAGAAGAGTCCTGCAATCAGTAAGAAATTGTCTTGAAACTCATGAAAAAAAGCCAAACAGAAAACAGAGGCTATTAAAAAACCAACTCCCAGAAACATCACTTCACGAAAGCGATTTTTAGTCTCTGCTACAATCGCTGCTCCGACCATGATCAAACCTCCACTCAACAGCATCGGAAGATAAATTTGCCACAGCTCAGAGCTTATCCAACCTTGCTCTGCAAGTTGGATTGGAATCATGAAAAAAACAGCTGAGAGACCCGTACTACAAACAAATGCCCCGAAGTCAATTGTACGAATCGAAGGCAAGACCAATACAGATTTGATCATTTCCAGGGTTGGAGTATTTGGTGTCCTAGATTGATTTTCTGGTTCAGGAACAAATCGCCAAAGGATCATCAAACCAACTGTTGCCATTAGGGTAATGAGGCCAAAAATCCCAGATAATCCTGCAAAACCACCTAAGAAGGGGGCAATAAAAAAAGCTCCACCGAAAGCCATTCCAATGCTTGCACCGATGCCAGCGTTCGCCCTAGTACGCACTTCCGGTCTCGTCAGATCTGCAATCAAGGCAAAGACCGCAGAACTGATGGCCCCAGCCCCTTGAAGCAAGCGAGCTACAATCATCAAATAAATATTGTCAGCAAAAGCTGCAATCAGACTGCCGATAATGAACAAGAAAAGACCCACCATGATGACTGGTTTCCTGCCTATGCGATCACTCCAAATCCCAAATGGAATTTGCAGCAAGGCTTGAGTCAACCCGTACCCGCCAAAGGCCAGTCCGATCAACAATGGAGTGGCACCATCCAACTCTTGAGCCAATAGACTGAAGACCGGAAGTACAAGAAAGAGCCCGAACATCCGAAAAAACATGATGCTGCTGAGGCTGAGAATACTACGGAATTCAAGAGGGGTAAAAACCGGGCCGCGATCGCGTTTGGGCATTAGATTGGAAGACTTTTTGACGACTTCGACAGGTGATGGCTCAGATGGAGCCATCGTAGTTATTTAAGCGGTGGGCCAATGATAAAGAATCAGGTACACCAAAACCCCAGTAACCGAAACATACATCCAGACCGGGAATGTGTATCTTGCCAGTCGGCGGTGAGAAGTGAAGTTTTTTGTGGCAGCAAAATAGAGAGTTGTGAAAATCATGGGCAGCATGACTGCTGAAAGAACAATGTGGCTGATTAAGATGAAGAAATAAATTGGTCTGATAAAGCCAGAACCTTCGAAGGGAGTGTCTCCTTGAAAATGGTGATAGACCAAGTAGGAAACCAGGAAAACTGCAGAAAATCCTAGTGCGGTCAGCATCATTCGCCAATGACGCTCCTTGTCTCCTTGCTTGATCGCAATGACTCCCAGAGCTAGAAAGAGCGCACAAGCTGAATTCAGCAGCGCATTGAGCGCAGGCATGAAGCTCAAATCCATTTCTGTCTCAGTGCCACTACTCTCCTTGAAATAGAGCAACCACAACAAAAAGAGGAAAACGAGAGTACTGACGGTGATAATTGCACTAATGGCTGTACGGTTTGAAAAAGGTAGCGTATTCATGCGGCGACTCCGGCTCTAGCTGGACGTGCGGTCATTTGTTCTGTCGAAGCAGATTCACTGTCACTGGACAAGAGTACAGATTCACTAAGCGCATATGCTATTAAGCCAACCAGAGTCGCCGCAACAGCAGTATGGAGAGCAGAAACAGGAACGGGAATCCGGTAGAGCGCATTGACTACACCTACTGAGACCTCCAATGGAATCAATAGCAAAATTGCAGAGCCTACATAACGAATTCCGGGTAGAGGTGAGCCTTTGCGCAGTTGCCAAGCCATGAACATTAGCCAAGTTCCACCAAAAACAGCGAAGAAGCGATGAAGCATGTGAATCCATTCGTTGAAGTGATTCGGCATGAACTG
>DJYX01000017.1 GCA_002450295.1 Deltaproteobacteria bacterium UBA6967 | reverse complement strand
AGTCAGCGTGCAGAAGAGCAGCAACAACGCCGGCAACAACAATCGAAACAACAGGAACGGCAACAGCCTGGTTCTTCACGAACCTCTGCCGTCGGGCAAAATTATTACGAACTCCTGGGCATTTCGCCGAAGGCAACAGTCAGTGAAATTCGGAAGGCTTATCACGAGAAGCTGAAGGAATACCATCCAGACCGACATCAAAATGCCGAGTTCGACTGGATCCGCAAGCAAGCCGAGTCGATGACTCGACTGCTCGGTGAAGCCTACGAGGTGCTGGTTCACGAAGAACAACGCAAGCGCTACGATCAACAACAGCAACAACAGGCACGCTCATGATTGAACAATTCTTCGATTGCCCCTATTGTTGGCAACGTATCTCCATCCTGCTCGATCCTTCAGAGGTAGAGTTGGACACAATCGAAGACTGTGAGGTCTGCTGTCGACCAATCCGCTTCAAAGTTCATCTCAATCTCGAGGGCCAGGTCCTCGATTTCTCTGTTCTCCCTCCGCACTGAGACAACAATGCAACGAATTTGGGCCATCGTTTACCTGCTCTTTCAGAATAACTATGTACGCATTGGTGCCGTCTTTGGCACAGCAGCCGGCTATTGGGGATATTCATGGATTCCAGGAGGGGATCCAATCCTGACTCCTGTAGTTGGGGCCTTTCTTGGGTGGGGGATTGGAGTCTACTGGAGTGAAATCTTTCCAGCACTGCAAGCGCCACGCTCTCGGTCTAAGCCAAGGTTTCATGTTCATCAGGGCGGCAAGCGACGCTGAGGGGGTGTGAACGAATCAGGTCTCGGTAAGTACGTTGCTCCCACGGCTCTAGGAGCTGCCTATGCCCTGGCGCGGATGGGGCTACTGCTGTTATTTTTGCCGGAACAAGCCGCTCTCTTCGATTTCAACCTGCTCTTTCTCGCAGGGGTGCTGCTCGGCTTTACCCTGCGCCCTGTTGTCAAACCAATCTTCTGGACCCGTAGCGTTGGTACCGTAGTCATCCTGCTACTGCTGCTGGGCATTGGACCAACTGGAAAGTTGCTGGAGGGAATGGTCCTAGGCACCCCAATGGATGAGGTGGCGCAAGGGCTCTTGTTGGGAGAATTTGGCGCTGCCCTGCTGGTAGCACTGGTTGCTCCCTGGCTGCTACCTCCCGCACAACGCTTGCTTGACTGGAACCGGCTGGGTCGCAGACTGCGCCAAGGACTCCTTGATCGGCAACGTCTGCTCGAAATGCTATGGCTGGGAGTTGCTTACGTTCTGCTCTTTCTGGGTACACAAGCACTGATTCAGGCCAACTGGGAGTTGTCTTCCTGGTGGACCCAATTGCAGAACTTCCTGCAACTTCCTCCGACCTCCATCGAAGTCAAGCTGGTTTTCCTGCTACTGCGGGGCTGGTTGCTGCTGCTGGTGCTCCTGCCTGTCTGCCTGACCCTGACCCGTCAGCCCCTGGAACTCTGGATTGTGCTTACCTCACTCCTCTTTGTTGTGGCTGAATTCACCCCCGCCTTTGTCTACTTCCAGCAGGTTCCACCAACCCTTCTGTTTGACCAGGTCAGTGGCGGTCTGATTCGTCAGGCGATTTTTGCTGCACTAATTGCCTGGCGCTGGCATTTGGAACCTCTATCTGAAGAAATCCCGAAGTAAGACCTTGCAACCCAGCAACAGATCGTTATAATCCTTTCTCTTTTTACAATTTTGCACTGAAACAACTTTCGTTTCCTGCGCATGACCACCTTCGCTCCTCCTGCAGCCCCTTCGGCTGATGGTCAGGACTCCCTGACCCGTGCTGGTTTCATTGGCCTGATTGGCCGTCCAAACGTAGGCAAGTCGACCCTACTCAATCGACTGATCGGAAAGAAACTGGCGATCACAGCAAACAAACCACAGACTACACGCAATCGGCTACTGGGCATCCGTACCATCGGTTCCTCACAGTTGATCTTCATCGACACCCCTGGCATCCACGCCTCCAGTCGTGTCATGAACCAAAAGATGGTGAGTTACGCTGTCGAGACTCTGCAGGAGACCGATTTCAACCTGATGCTTGTTGAGCCTCTGCGTCCCGGACAAGATGTGCCTGCAGAAGACCAACTGGTCCTACAGCACCTGCAAGATCGAGCCAGCAACACGATCCTGGCAATCAACAAGGTTGATGGCCTTCCCTATGAGGCGATTTTGCAAAGCTTGGAACGTTACCGTCAACTCGCAGAATTCGCAGAGTTGATTCCGATCTCTGCGCTCAAGTCGCAAAACTTGGAACGTCTCTGGGAATTGCTGCTGAAGCGACTGCCAGAAAATCCATTTTTCTTTGCGGAAGACCAACTGACGGACGCCTCGGAGCGGTTCCTCTGCGGAGAATTGGTGCGCGAACAGCTCTTCCGCCACCTGCAACAGGAACTTCCCTACTCTGTGGCCGTTCAGGTGGAATCTTTCGAAGAGACTCCCAAGCGACTGCACATTGTCGCCAACATCATCGTTGAGCGCGAATCGCAAAAAGGGATCATCATCGGCCACAAGGGCCAACAATTGAAAAAAATCGGGACTACTGCCCGACAACGTATTGAGACTCTACTGGGACAGTCAGTTTATCTGTCGCTACAAGTCCGAGTACTCAAGCAGTGGAGTCGCCATGAACACTATCTGCAGGCTTTCGGGATGGAATAGACCCGAAACTGCCTTGAAATCCGCCGTTCCTTTCAACTGAGCAACGATGAAGGCTTACCTAATCATCACTACCCTTGCCGCCGTTGCAATCGTGGTTGCTACCCAGCATTCCATGGAATTGACTCTTGCAGCCGCTGCTCTCTGGATCCTGCTCATGCTGCTGCTCTGGATCCTGCGACGCAACATGGAGGTTGTCTCCGCCAGTTTTTCACAAACGGTCTCCTTTGCGAATGAATCACCCAGAGTGGCTCCGAAACCAGCATCTTCTGGAAGTGCTGAAACCTTTACAGGCTTTGACAGTTCTGTCTTTACACGATTTCGCGAGAACCTGGAACAAAACGAACGCAAACAAGGAAACTTTGTTCCTACACCAGAAGACGAACCCACAGAAGTCGTTGATCTGAAGCACCAACCTGTGCAAACTGAGCCAGAGCCTGTAGACGCAGACGGATTTGAACAGGCACTGGCGACAGCAGAGCAACAGTCTCCACCTCCCAAGGATCGAGTCACTATCCGACGTCGCAACAACACTGCGACAGAACGACCACGAGCTCAAACCCTACGACGTCACTCAGATGTGGGTTCGCTTTACAGCCTCTCTAAACAACGTCCCTCCCAACAGCCAGAGATTCCCGACAGCACCGAAGATCTCTTCTCAGATGCCTACATTCCTTTGCCACATCAGCTACAAGCTCCAACTCCTGCCAAGGAAGATCTCTATGATGAAGGCCTTGGGAAAACGCTAGGGCACTCAGCTTCGCCAGATGAAACTCGCGACGAGGCCGAAGCTCTGCTGCAGATGGCTCGCTCTTTTGCTCGTGCCCGTAACTGGCAGGAAGCCAAGGTAAGTCTGGACAATCACCTTCAGCTGCTTCAGGAGTTGAAAAGAACGCCGCAAGCCGAGGATCTACAACTGTACGTGAAGGCCTTGATTGAACTTGGAGAGATTCAGCAGGCTGCCCACCATCTCGATGGGGTACGTCGGCAAAAGGATGGCTTGGAGGGAGAAGATCTTGCCCGCATAGTTCGTGATGTTGTTGAAGGACTAGAGAAAGAACAGGCTTGGGAAACTATGATTCCCCTGCTGCAGGATCTGCTGAACTACGCTCGACAGCAACTGGATCGCAATGAGATGGATCGGCTCTATGACAAGTTGGAACAGGCACTGGAAGCGACCAAGGAAGAAGACCGGCTGGTGCGGATCTGCCACAGCCATCTTGAAATCAAGCGAGCAATTGGAGATGTAGAAGGAGAGGAGCGATTACTGAGCAAGTTGGGTCGCCTCCATCACCGACGAGGCGATAAGGAGATGGCGAACCAACTCTACCAGGACACTCTGCGGCTACGGAGCAACATGGAACGTGCCGCTTACTGAGCCTTTTGGATCAGTAGGTACAACCGGATGGGGTCATCCCACGGAGATCCTGACCGTGATTGATGGCTTCAAATTGCAATTCTGCCAGTAGACGACATCCCCGAGTTCGACGCTCCCGAGCCACATAGTATTCGTTAATGCGTGGTGACGTATCTGACTCTAATCGGGAAAAGGCATCAATCGCATTGACAGTGTGATCTTCGGCCAGCAGCAAGTATTGGGGTTGACGCTCTCGGCGCCAACTGTTGAAATAGTTCAGGCTCCAACCCAAGTGACGGTCTCCATCCTGGAGACGGGTGCTGAAAGAAGCGATGGGGAAGCGATCATAGCTGCTGCAGCTGACAGCAAATCCAAGCAACAACAGACTGGCAGCGATCTTTCGACAACGGCGGTACATAAGTTTCTCTTCCTTGTAGGGATAATCAGTTTCTTCTGCTATCGGCAGTTGCCCCAAAAACTTTAGCTGGAATTGATGTGGAATTGCCGCTGGTTGTTGAAAATCGCTTACACGATCTCGCTGAATGGCTCATCGCCTGGACAACCCCATCCGAGCCGACTCCAGAGCAGTGGAGCGCCTGCCGTGTCTTCGCCCACCGAGGTCTACACGATGATCCCCGTATCCCTGAAAACACGATGGCCTCGCTGGCAGCAGTCTTACGCTTCAAGGACATTCATGGGGTAGAGTTCGATATCCGCTGGACCAAAGACCTGGTACCGATGGTCTTTCACGATCCAGATCTGCAGCGGGTTTTTGGTAGCTCTGAGCGACTGGCAGACCTGACTTCGACAGAACTGCGCCAGCGTTTTCCCTTGATCCCAACCCTCTCTGAAGTTGTGCAGTGCTTGGGAGAACGTAAGCACCTGATGATCGAAATCAAGGAAGAACACTGTCCGGAACCGGAGCATCAACTTGAGATCTTGCAAGAAACTCTGGCAGGACTCGTGCCAGGAGAGCACTTCCATTTCCTGCTGCTGAATCCAGCAACCTATGAAAAATTGTCTGCGTTCCCCAAAGCTTCTGTACTACTGGTTGGTGGCTTCAACGTGGCAGAAATCAGTGAGGCGGTGAGTAGTCAGGATTTTGGTGGAATTGGTGGACAGTATCTGTTAATGCCCGACACCGAGGTGCAGCGTCACCTGGAGCAGGGAAAGATCGTTGGCACTGGCTACCCTCGAAGCTGGCCGGCGTTCTGTCGTGAACTCTCTCGAGGTGTGACCTATCTGTTTTCCAATCAGGCCCAAGCCCTGGCCAAGATCCTGGCCCAGGAACGCCTGCGTCTTTCCCTTGATCCCCATTGAGTAAGAGACCATGGCCCGACAGGATGACGAACTGGATTTGGAAAAGCTCCGCCGTGAAGTCGATACCCTGACCCAGCAGGTTGGTGGCAAGCCTGCGCCTGGAACAACCACCCGACTTCCCGCTCAGGAGGAGCCAAAGAAAAAGAAGAAGGGCAACCCCATCATGTATGGTCTGATCGGTGTTGCCGCTATCCTTCTTGGGGGTAAACTGATCTTTTCGTTGATGAACTTCCTGGTGCTCGCTGTGATCGCAGGCGTTGGCGCCTGGTGGTATTTCTTCAAATTCCGCAAGGATGAGGACTGACAAACATGCCGCGCTTCAATCCCCGCTTGGTGATGTTCAGTTCGATGGGCCTGGAGTTGGGTCTCTCTGTGATTGTTGGACTCCTGCTTGGCAGCTCTCTGGATCGTTTCTTCGGCACTGGACCCTGGATGCTGATTATTTTCACGGCCAGTGGCATCGCTGCCGGTTACCGCAGTGTCTATCGTCTGCTCAAGCGCTTGCAGCAGGAAGACGCCGCGACTCCCTTGACTCATGACTTTGACTCCAAGACCTGAATGTCCAATTCACCTTTCCCCGAAATCTCTGACGAGGCCCTACAGGTTGGCTTCCGCAAAGCCACAGAATTCCGAAATTTGCTGATCCTGGCATCCGTCGTCCTGGCAATTGTCTCGCTCTTGTTCGGCCTTGACTTTCTCTTGGGATCCTTGCTAGGTTCAGCGATTGTTGGTTTGAACTTCCACTGGACCGTGCGCTTCGTTCTGAACATGTTGGAGGAGCGAAAACTAAGGCCACTGTATTTGCTGATCTACGGTGCGAAGTTCATTGTCTCGATGATGGTTCTCTACGTGGCGATCGTCCAATTGGACATCAATGCAGTTGGGATAATGCTAGGTCTCTCCAACATTTTGTTGGCTGCCACCGCCTACGCGCTTATCCAGCGACCAAGATCCTCTGATTCTTCCGACGTCCTTTCCTAGGGATACTGATGTTTCGACGACTGAACCTGGCAGGATTGTTCCTGCTGACCCTGACATCCCCAGCTTTTGCCGCAGAGGGGGGCTTCACTTGGGCTAACTTCCTGTTCGGAGGATTGGCAGAACCACTGGCCTCCATCGGGATTGACCCACGCCCGATCCTCGACATGAT
>DJYX01000204.1:4343-7346 GCA_002450295.1 Deltaproteobacteria bacterium UBA6967 | reverse complement strand
GTAGTGCGGATGAACTGATCTGGTTCGATGTGTAGTTCAGGCCAAAGCTCTCTGAACTTTTGGGTCATCATGTCAACAAACGCCTGCGGCTCCATCTTCGCTTTGGCTGCAGATTCAGCGATTTTTTGGCCATGTTCATCGGTACCTGTGAGAAAGTAGGCATCTTCCCCGAACAGTCGCCGAAAACGGATGATTGCATCACTGACGATGGTGGTGTAAGCGTGCCCAATGTGCGGATTGCTATTGACGTAGTAAATCGGCGTGGTGCAGTAGAAGGTCTGGCTCATGCGTTCCTACAGTGGCTGAGAATCAATCAGAAGAGGGCAGGATAATTTGTGGATCTTCAGGGTGAGGGCGATAGAGTACAATGGTACGTCCTATGACCTGAATGATTTCTAATGCTGGCTGCTCTTCGAGAATTTTAGCGCTTTCCCGTGGTGTATTGGGAGCATTTTCCAACACCTTTAACTTGATCAACTCATGTTGTAAAAGAGCAGTGTTCAATTGCTCTAGGAACTGATCGCTGAGTCCATGTTTGCCCAACTGCAACAATGGTTTGAGTGAATGTGCAAGGGCACGAAGTGCGCGTCGTTGTTTTCCGGTCATCATCAGAGAGTTGAGAGAAAAAACGTGCATTCCAACGAACTTTCTCTGCAAAAACAAGTGAATTTCGGTGTGATAATGAAACGGAAATGGGGACAGCACTTTCTGGTACGGGAACGCTATGTACAACGTATGATTGAGTTGTCTGGTGTGCAGGCTGGGGAACAAGTGTTGGAAATCGGACCTGGCAGAGGAGTACTGACTAGAGCCCTGCTGGAAACGGGTGCTTTTGTGAAAGCAGTAGAAATTGATTCAAGCCTACAAGGTTTTCTGCAGCAGGAATTTGCAGGATCAGCTCAATTTCAATTGTTATGTGGAGATGCGCTCAAGTTGCCAATTGAGGAGCTACTCCCTTCAAGTCAGCCAGCTCGAATTGTTGCCAACTTGCCTTATAATGTGGCAACAGCAATCTTCTTTCACCTGCTACCCTGGAGAGAATACTGGAATTCTTGGTCCTTGATGGTTCAGTACGAGGTTGCTCAACGAATCTGTGCTACTGCAGAAGGTGGTAAGGCGTTTGGTACACTCTCTCTTGCTGGAAGTCTCGGATTTGAACGTAAATTAGCTTTTGAAGTTCCCCCAGAAGCGTTTGCTCCACCTCCAAAAGTGAACTCTGCTGTCGTGCATTTGTGGCCAAGAAAAAGTGGCTGGAGCAATGAAGGAGAACAAAACTTTCTGGAATTTGTGAGGCGCCTCTTCCAACAACGGCGAAAGACGTTGATAGGCAATCTGAAACAGCAGTTTCCAAATTGGTTTCAGCAGGAAAGAGAGAGTTTGGAGGAGCAATATTTGAAGTTGCGGCCTGAAAATCTGGAATTCGAGGACTGGTGCGAGTTATACCAACGATTTTGTGAGCGCGGACGTGCTCTTCATTAGAAGAAGAGAAAGCCTGCGGTGAAGCAGGCTTTGATGATTAGCGCATGGTCGTGGATTGGCGGACTCCACTATCGGTATTAGCAGCGCGTCGAAGTTCATTAATTGGGAGGAATGGCATGAAATTTTGCCCCAGCTTCTCGTCAGCAATGACCTTGTTGACTCTGGGCAAGACCTCTTCCATTGTTTCGATGTAGATGCGAGCCTTGGTGATGTCTTTGGCTTTACGGTATTCCTCAAAAATCTGCTCGAAGCGGCTTGCCTTTCCCTGTGCCAGCAGGACTGTCTGTTCAGCGTAGGACTGTGCTTCGTTCACTATTTGCACGCCTTCCCCCCGTGCTTTAGGAATCAGATTGTTCTTGTAGCCCTCAGCTTCATTGATCATTTTTTGTTGATCTTCGCGAGCACTGACCACATCCTTGAATGCTTCTTTAACCTCATCTGGGGGATGTACGTCCTGAAGCTTGACGTTCACAATGGAGATTCCAGAGTCGTAGCCTTTCAGGATTTCCTGTAGCAAGGTGGCCGTATTTGTTTCGATCAGGCTTTTGCCAACAGTCAGTGCATCCATTACCTTGGTATCTCCGATAACTTCACGCATGGCAGATTCAGATGCTGCACGTACTGTCGATTCTGGCTCGGTTAGGTTGTATAGGTAGCCTTCCAGATCATTGATGCGATACTGTACAGTGAACTGTACGTTGATAATATTTTCATCACCAGTAAGCATCAGGGATTCCTTCAGTACTTGCCGGTAACGAGCTGGAGGCCCCGGGTCAATGGTACGGAAGCCAATTTCAAGTCGGCGCACTTCTGTGACCTTCTCAATGTCTATATTCTCGATAGGCGAGGGCAAATGGTAGTGCGGGCCAGGCCCAACGACGCGGTCAACAACTCCGAAACGCTTTACTACGGCTTGTTCTTGTGGATCAACAATGAAAAATCCGGTTGCCAGCCAGACAGCGGCTGCAACAAAAATCAAAATTAGGCCTGCGTTGCCTTGAGGCAGACGGTGCCGGAAGCGATTCTGCAGATTGTTCAGCAGTTCATCGACATTCGGCGGAGTTGGTTGTCGCTTGTCCCAGGGTGATTTACGAGGGGGCTTGTTCCAGGAGTCCATGAGGTCCGTTTGTAGAAGTTGGGCGTTGGTACTCTTTGCTAACAGCCTAGAAAGCAGGGCAGAAAATACAAGGAAATTCGATGGTTGCCAATTTAGGCAGTCAGAATTTCTGAGCCATTGGTAGTGACCCGAATGGTGTGCTCCCACTGGGCGGAAAGCGATCCGTCCTGCGTGACAGCCGTCCATCCATCGCTGAGCAATTTACATTCTGGACGGCCGATATTGATCATCGGTTCAATGGTGAAGACCATATTGGGTTGAAGCAATACGCCCGTATTGGGCTTGCCATAATGGAGAATTTGAGGCTCTTCGTGGAATTCAATACCAACTCCATGACCAGCGAAGTCTCTGACAACAGAATAGCCCAGACCCTCTGCGTGAGTCTGAATTGCGTGGCCAATGTCTCC
>DJYX01000204.1:0-3975 GCA_002450295.1 Deltaproteobacteria bacterium UBA6967 | reverse complement strand
GTAATATCGACTAAGTTTTTTGCTTCTTCCGAGACATCTCCAATCAGGAACATCCTGCTTGCGTCACCATAATATCCATCGAGGATACTAGTAACATCGACATTGATAATGTCCCCCTCCTTCAGTACTTCATTGCCGGGAATTCCATGACAGATAACATTGTTGACCGAAGTGCAAACGCTCTTGGGAAATCCTACTGCTGATTTGCCACGATAATTGAGTGGTGCAGGGTAGGCGTTGTTGGCCAAGGTTTCTTCGTGAACCCAGTCATTGATCTGTTCGGTTGTGATACCCGGAACTATTCGCTCCTGCACCATATCCAAGATCTTGCGGGTCAACTGGCTACTACGCCGAATGCCTTCAATCTGCTCTTCTGTCTTGATGATCACCCCTCGGGTTCCTCGTCTTCCAAAAGAGCTCATCTTGTCTCGCAGCATGTGACACTTCTTATATTTTTTGCCACTACCACACCAGCATAAATCATTACGGGACGTTTTCATGGGATCTCTCGGATGCTGCTCATCGGAGCAGGGTCAGTATACGTGAGAACTGATAGCCAGAAGTCAGACTTTCGCGTGGGTCGTGCGACCAGTAGATGATTTGGCCTTTGCCACTGATTTCATCAACATCTACAAACCCCCAGTAGCGACTGTCTGCGCTGTTGTAACGGTTGTCTCCCATCACGAATAACTTTCCTTCGGGGATTTGGACTGGCCCGAAGTTGCTAACTGGTCCATCACTGAAGCCTTGAGACTGATCGGATTGCCCTTTTGGGCGATCAAAAAAAGCATAGGGCTCATCTAATTCTTTCCCATTAATGAACACTTTATCATTGCGAATCTCCAGGGTTTCTCCAGGGAGTCCAACTGTCCTCTTGATATAATCAACCGACGGATTTTTAGGATAAGGAAAGATGACGATATCTCCCCGTTTGACTGGGTCAGTGAAGACTCGTATACCCAGAATCGGAATTTCTGTGCCATAGGTATACATTGTAGCGAAGATGTGATCACCAATCTGAATGGTAGGGATCATCGACCCCGAAGGAATCTTGAAGGGTGCGAACAGGTAGGTGCGTACCACTGTAGCAACAATTAGCGCAAATAGCAGTGCTTCAACCCACTCACGGATCGAACGGTTTGGAATCAGACGGTCTAATCGACAATACCCCTTGGCACTTCGAAGAAGGAGCTTTTCGTTGTTACGAACTGCGGCTGTCTCAGGCAGCTCTGCTTGCAGTTCTTCGGGAGTTTCGAAAAACTTTTCCTCAAGGTGAGATAGTTGACGGATGACTTCTTCGCTCAGTCCTTTGCGTTGCAGTTTTCGAAAGGTTTTCTGTGAAAATTTGTAGGAGATGAGAGGAAATAGGTTCATGGTGTGGCAGTACTGAGAGCGGACACGGCAGAATCAAGGAAATCAAGAGAATCATCTTTGGGGCAAGCTCGCGGAGAGGGCAAGGCAAAAGTGAGTTCGACAAGCTTATGGATTCAAGTACCGGAAAGAGCAAGATGAGAGATAGGTTGCTGTTCTGAAGAGCAAAATATTGTTTCCTGAATGGTGTTGGAGTAGCGCAAAGTCCCTAGTTCATCAAAACTCTGCAGAAAGCGAGTGTTTGGATTCCATCTTTGGCAAGATTGCTGACTCTGCTCTGTATTAGTCAAGATCATTTGGGCTTCGCTACAAATTTCTGAAAGTGCTTTTTTATCAGTTTTTTGCTCTGTGTCTTCTGTTTCCAAATGATGATAAATCAGATCACTGAGTCCAGCAGTTTGAGTGATGTGACTCCCATCCGTGAGAAAGGACCAAACAAGTGGGTTTTCCCAGCCAAGTTGCTGGAAGCGATGCCGAAGTAGCCACCCCAGTAATTTATGGTGAATGGGAGTTTTGCTCAACAAGGGGATTTTGCTCGCAGACCAGACATAGAGATTTGTCTCAGTTTGACGGATTGGAGAGATCCACTGGTTGATCTTCTCCTGCCAGGAAAATCTTGTTTGCGATGTTTCAGAGTTGACGGTTGCAAATAAAACGCGATGGCCAGTTCGAGCTAGATGTTGGGCCAGTTGTTGCTCGTAAAAAGAGGAACTGTGATTCCATTCGTGATCTGTGAGTACAATCAAATCCCTAGGCCGTTGGGAAGTGGGTCCCAGGCGTACCTCTTCCCACCACTGGGCTCTAGAGAAGCGCTGGGTTCCTCGGAAGTGCCAATAGCCCTTCAACAGTGCTTTGATCATTGACCAGGGTAGTAGGTGGATTCTTTGAGAGTAGGCGAATAGCTGGGACAGTCCCCAGTGCTTTAGATTCCAACTTTGTAGTAACAGGCGATAGCTTAGAAGAGTTCCTGAAGCATAGACGAATAGCAAAAGCAAAGCCGGTAATGGGGTAGTTGGTAAGAAAACTAGGCTTATCAGGATCAGCATCTGCACAAGTGCAATCAGGCTGTAGCCCCATTTTTTCAAGTTGGGAACCTGGAGGCTGCATACTTGATGGATGTCCAACTGCTGTGTGGCGCGCCATGGGAATCGTCGACTCAGTAAGCCATCAAAAAAGTAACGCTTTGCCAATTGAGTTGGACGAGAAGCTTTTGGAGCTAGGGGGGGATGGTAGACGATCAGATCTTGGGCAAAGGGAATGGAGAAGCCTCCTTCGAGAATTGAAAAAGCAAGATCAGTGTCTTCTCGGAAAGGAATTTGATATCCAGAGTGGAAATGGCAAAATTGTTTGCGAACCAGCAAGTTACATGTTGGATATCGACCACCCTGACGGTTTTCAGTCTGGTGTGTCAAGGGCGTGATTTGTTCTCGATTACCAACGATAGTCTGACCTTCAATAGCTCCTGCGCCTGGTTGGTCGTGAATCCAAGTCAATGCTGAGGCCACCCAATTTGAGTCGGCTTGTACATCAGCATCAAGTAAGCCAATCCAGCTGGATTGAGCCAAGGCTACTCCAGCGTTGCGTGCTCGACCTGGGCCAGAGCGATGCTGATGTAGAACTCGTAGTTGGAGGTGGGTTTGTTGATGAAATTCCTCCAACATTTTTGCGGTATCGTCCGTTGAGCCATCGTTCACAACAACGACTTCAAAACTAGACGTCGGAGCCGTCTGCAGTTCCAGGGCTTGCAGACAATTTTTCAACAAGCTGCTGCTGTTGTAACTGGGTATTACGACTGACAGAGAATCAGGCGATGAGACCAAAAAATCAGGAGGAGGAGAAGTTGACACGGAGAGACGAAGCTTTAGAGAACCAACAGTCGCTGGTGCGAGCACTTCGCGGTTCGTTGCCGTATTTGGAAGAGTTCCATCATCAAATTTTCGTTGTTTGTCTCAGTGAAGAATTATTACAACGTGATGCCGCTCCCAAAATCATGGAAGAGCTCGCACTATTGCATCGCGTTGGCGTCCAATTGGTGTTGGTTCATGATAGCCAACTATTGAATCAGTCCTCCCTGGACACAAGTTCGTTTCCAGTAGCAGTTTCACGCCATGATCTTACAGCAGTACAGCAGCAAATTGCAGCAATCAACTGGGAATTTCTGACCAAACTTTGCCTATATGGGCATGGAATTATGCCACTCAGTGGTCACTTTGTCACTGCTCGTGCCGATGAACGCTTTAATATACTAGAAATGGACTTGGCCAATGGGGTTGTGCAGGAGGTGGACCTTGTGGCAATTCGTGAGACTCTACAACTAGGACACACCCCATTGCTAGCTCCTTGGGGGACAGGCCGGCAAGGTCATCTTTGGATACTAGAAGCTAGGGAACTAGCGATGGAACTAGCCATGCGACTAAGAGCAAAGAAACTAATCTTGTTAGAGAATACATCATCTCCATTGATTGAAAAAGACAGGAACACCTCAATCTTACGCCAATGGTTACGTCAGCAGAGCTCTATAAGTGAAATCAACCGACTCCGACTAGAATGTATGGCTACCGCATGTGAAAGGGGTGTAAAGAGATGTCATTGGTTGGATGCAAC
>DJYX01000266.1:5062-14658 GCA_002450295.1 Deltaproteobacteria bacterium UBA6967 | reverse complement strand
TCTGCACAGAGCAACATGCGGGATGCTGGTGTAGTCTCGAATTTTTCTACGACCTCCTGCAATGCAGACAACGATGCAGATTTACTGGTTCACTATGACTTTGACTCAAACGCCAATGACAAGGTACGGAAGTATGGTGATGGAAGATATGATTTGAGTGTAGCCAACGGTGGCATCATTACCTACGCAAACAGCCGCTGTACTGGGGGCAAAGCAGCGTATTTCAATGCTGGGAATCAATATGGCTACAATTCGAGTTTGAATGATGATAACGAAAGTAACCTCTTCAGTAGTGGTAATTTTACAGTCAGCCTTTGGTTTTATGCCGATCCCGACATGCCAGATTTTAGTGCAATGATGTCTTCGAAGATTTCTTCAAGCAGTGGCGGCGACGGAGGCAACTACAGTTGGCAACTTGATAGTAATGACAGAAAGCTTCGTTGGAGATCTCAACAAGGAACAAATTCATCTACAAAAGTGCATACCTTGGCAGATACTCGGTACCCTACAAACTCATGGGGACATGGTGCTTTTGTGAAGTACGACAATGGGACAGCCCAAATCTACATGAATAGCACTTTGGTGGCGACAAGGCTCAGTAATCAGCCGACTCCGATGGATATGCTCAAGATTGGGACAAATCGCCAAAATCAACTCTCCTGGAAAGGCTACATTGATGAGTTCAAAATTTACTCTCGAGCCCTGACAGCAAGCGAGGTGAGCAACCTCTACAGCAATGACACACCCGTTTCTAAGATGACCTCCTTTACTAAGGGAGTAAACTTCACCAGCAGTAACGGCTACCTAATCCAGAATGCAAGTGCAGCTGGTCAACTGCCACTATACTTGAGCGGACAAGGAGACAGCAGTCTTAACAATGGCAGTACGACGGCAAATGGGCAGCCCTGGGCTGTAGGTATCGTATTCAATCCCAGTTCTATTCCGACAGGCAGCCCCGACACCAATTACCGCTCACTTTGGTCCCAGGCTGCTGGTACTGATATGAATGGCTATCGCATCTCATTGGATCTCATTCGTGATGGCAAAATACGCTTCTACTTCGGTAAGAACTATCACTCAAGCAACAACAACAATTGGTACAAGTGGACCTCGAATGCCAACTTTTACTCTAGCAACAACTGGTATGGGTTGTACGTCGACTATGATGGAGGCAGGAGGAATTACGGCAATAGCCCCTATTCAGAGAGAGTAAAAAACTTTAATCGCTTCCGTATTTGGCAGGTTAATCTTGATAACGGAACAGCTACTCGGCTTACTGGTTACGGCCTAGCAAACACTGACAATGGTACCTGGAGTTACAATAATAGTGTTGGTAACAACATAGGAGGACGGTTCTATGTTGGTTCTCAATATCAGGATAATAAGGAGTTTCAGGGCCAGATTGCCTCCGCAGTCGTAACTACTCTGCGAAACAGCCAGACTCTGCCAGATGCCACTGAAATCTCGATGATTGTCAACGACCCGATGAAGTGGCTCAATGATTACAAGGTAGGCAATAACTGGAGACAGCCAAATCTGGAAGGATCAGGAAATGAACTCTCTGGGTTTGCATTGGGTAATGACAATAATGGGGCCAAGGGTACCAAGGTCTGGCTGATGGGTGATGGCACTAATGACTCTAATGGAAATATTCGTAACCAAGTCAGTAATGGATCATCTACACAAGAACTGATCTCGGGAGGCAGCCCTGCTCCAGCTATTCAAAATATTTCGTTTCCATGATGAGGATACGAACAAAATTCTTCAAATGAATGGCTACAAGGCGGAGAACCCATATTTTCAATTCGCTGAAGATTTTGATCTTAGTAGTAATTTTGTAGAAGATTGGGGCTGTGTTGTGCAGGGGCTAAAATTTGGCTGATGGGAGATGGCACCAACGATAGTAGCTCCAACATTGCAAGCCAGGTCAACAGTTCAAGCTCAGGTCAATATCTGCAGCTGAACTCGGCTAGCACAACATCTGTCAGCATTCCTGGCCTCTAGTGAAGTGTGAGTTTGGCCACAACAGCTGAGTGGTCCGATGAAGGTGGATGAGGGGCCACTTCAAACTACTCAATTTCCTTGCTTTTCTATTCAAACCAATCCCTCACCCACCATCTGCGACGGTTCTCTCCCAAAATGGGCGTTGGCAATAATCCATTTTGAAAACTGAAGCGAAGCACACAGTCACAAATCAGCAGAGAACTCTTGCTGTAGCCTCGGCCAGAGCTTACTCAGAATATCATTGTGTCCCGTGTCAGGAATCTCCAGGTATTCGATCTTTTCTTGGTTCAAGGAACCCAGCTCTCGCCCCATCTGAACCGGGACGACCTCATCACGAGTTCCATGGGCAATCAGAATCGCTGGAACTGGGTTGCGTTCCAACACCAACTGCAGTGGTTTCCGGTTTTCAAAAGGGTGTCGCAACAGCGGCACCAGCCAACCTCCAAAGAGATGCCGCACCATATCCGCCAGACTCGTGAACGGCGAGAGGAGAACGATTCGATCTACCGGATGATCTTCTGCAAACTGCATAGCGGCAGCGGCTCCTAACGAGTGGCCCAGAGTGGCCCAGTTGGGCTGTGATTCAACCCCAAACTCTCTCTGCCAAGCTTGAAAGGCTTCCCCAGTAGAACTACGAATTGTCTCAGGGGAGGCACTTCCCTCACAAGCTCCGTAACCTGGATAATCAATGAGAAGGAAACCTATCCCAGTTGAATTTACTTGGGTAAGCAGCCCTAGCCAGTCTAACGCCAAGCCAGCGTTCCCACCAAACAGGACCCAGACCCGTTGAACCGAATTATTCTCAGGAGGGAGATAATATGCCGTCTGCGACCCTTCTGCTGTCCGGTAGCGGAGGAGTTCCAAAGAAGAAGTCTTCCATGGCTGATAACCTGTGGGATAGGATCGAGGATGATAGATCAGCTTGTGCTGAAAAAGGGCAAGCATCAGCAAGGCTCCAAGTAGAAGAAACAGCCAACGAAACAGAGGTTTGACCCAGCGAATTTCTTTCATTGAGCGACACCAAGAGGAGTGGATTTGGAGGAATAGCTTGAAACGTGATTCAATTCATCACATTTTCCTGAGTCTTGTTGTCTTCGGTAAAGCAGCGGAATGTTCACCCGTTGTGGTCGCCGTAGAAAAAACCTAAAGAACTTCCGTGGAGGAAACATGTTCAAGAGATTGACAAGCTTGCTGCGTTTCGCCGGTATTTTGGGTGTCTCGTTACTGACTGCCGGAACCCTAATGGCTCAGGATTGCCCACGAGGGACTCTAGATAGCCGCTTCTGTGACCGTGACGGCGATCTGGTGGCTGATGCTCCCACCGATCCCAGTGAATGGGTCAACCCAGACACATTAAATTTTGTTTACACGCCTGTTGAAGATCCAGCTGTCTACAAGACTGCCTGGGCAGATTTCATTACACACATGGAAAAGGTAACGGGTAAAAAGATTCGGTATTTTATCATTCAGTCCAATGCTGCTCAAATCGAAGCTATGCGATCGGGCCGTATACATGTAGCAGGCTTCAATACCGGTTCAAACCCACTGGCTGTCAACTGTGCCGGCTTTGTACCCTTCACAATCATGGCCAGCCTCGATGGCAACTTCGGTTACGAGATGGAGATCATCACCTACCCGGGTAGTGGTATCAACAAGGTAGAAGACATCAAGGGAAGAAATCTGGCGTTCACCTCTCCAACCTCCAACTCCGGATTCAAGGCACCCTCTGCGATCCTGAAAGCCGAGTTTGATATGCTGCCCGAGCGAGACTTTGAGCCAACCTTCTCTGGTAAGCACGACAACTCGATCCTTGGAGTGGCCAACAAGGATTATGACGCAGCTTCTATCGCCAACTCGGTAAAATCAAGAATGATCTCACGAAATGTGATCAAGGCTGACGATGTGATCACGATCTATAAGTCACAGACTTTCCCCACGACTGGATTTGGCTATGTTCACAACCTGCATCCTGACGTGGCAAAGAAAGTTCAGGAAGCCTTCTCCAGCTTTGAGTGGGATAAGCCAGACGGCACACCAACGAGCCTGAAAGTAGAGTTCGAGAAGTCTAACGAAGGGCAGTTTTTGCCAATCACCTACCAGGAGCACTGGGCTGTGATCCGCACGATCGACAAGGCCAACAACGTCTCCTACTCTTGCAAGTAACTTTTCCCTGTCCGCCTCTCAGGGGGCGGGCCCCTTCGCAGATTTTTCATGCTTGAATTGAAGAAACTGGGCAAACGCTATCGCACTGGCGACCATGCTCTCAAGGAAGTAGACCTGAGCGTCCCAGCTGGACAAGTCCTCGCCCTGATTGGCCCATCAGGAGCCGGTAAGTCCACCCTGATCCGCTGCATCAACCGTTTGGTTGAACCGACTTCGGGAGATGTGTTGCTACATGGAGAGAGCCTGACTCGTCTCCGTGGTGGTGGACTCCGCAAGGCTCGGCGCAGAATCGGGATGATCTTCCAGGAATATGCGCTGGTAGAGCGACTGAGCGTGATGGAGAACGTGCTCTCTGGTCGATTGGGTTACGTTGGATTTTGGGCCAGCTACTTCCGTCGTTTTCCGCAGTCAGATATTGACACGGCTTTTTCTCTGCTAGACCGCGTCGGCTTGGAACCAATGGCGGATAAACGGGCTGATGAACTCTCTGGAGGACAGCGACAAAGAGTTGGCATTGCCCGAGCACTGATTCAAAATCCTGAGTTGCTGTTGGTCGATGAACCGACTGCCAGTTTGGATCCAAAAACTTCTCGCCAGATCATGCGATTGATCACCGAGTTGTGTACTGAGCACAAGCTGGCAGCGATCATCAATATTCATGATGTCGCCCTGGCCCAGATGTTTGCTCAGCGCATTGTTGGGCTGCAAGCTGGCTCAATTGTTTATGATGGGGATCCAGAAGGGCTAACGCCAGACGTCCTGACCCAGATTTATGGAGAGGAAGACTGGACTGCAGTACGCAAACGACAGAGCAGTGATTCTGATCAAGACGTTACTGATCTTGAGGAGAACCTCTGATGAGTACTCCCCGAACATGGCGCCCCAAACCATTCATTGAGAATCCAAAACTCCGTTGGAGCATCACCATTGGTACCTTGCTCTATATGCTGCTAGCGCTCGGTTCCGTTGAAGTCAACTGGATGAGGGTCTATGAAGGTTTGGATCGTGGACTAAAATTTGTTGCTGCCTTTGCACAGCCGAATTTCACTGGGCGTTGGACCGACATCTCAGAAGGGCTAGCAGAAAGTCTGGTGATGACAGTGGTTTCCACAGTGATTGGCATCATTGTTTCAATTCCGATTGCCCTTGGAGCTTCCCGCAATCTTGCTCCTCTTCCAGTCTATCTATTCTGCCGATCAATCATTACGATCTCCCGAACCTTTCAGGAAGTGATCATTGCCATTCTCTTTGTGGCAATATTTGGCTTCGGTCCCTTCGCCGGTGTGCTGACAATCTCTTTTGCAACCATTGGATTTTTGGCCAAACTGCTTGCTGAGGCGATTGAGAACATTGATCCCAGTCAAGCTGAGGCAGTGCGTTCCACTGGATCTCGTTGGTGGCAGTGGCTGAACTATGGCATTCAACCTCAGGTGATGCCTCGTCTGATTGGACTCTCTCTTTATCGACTCGACATCAACTTTCGGGAATCAGCTGTCGTTGGTCTTGTTGGCGCTGGAGGAATCGGTGCCACCCTGAATACTGCCTTTGACCGCTATGAATTTGATACCGCCGCAGCCATCCTGATCCTAATCATTGGGATCGTGATGTTTGCCGAGTATTCATCTAGTGCGATTCGCAAGCGAGTTCAGTGATGCCCATTGAAATGAACTCCCAAGAAAAGATCTGGAAGCATCGCGATCGCAAGACACAGTTGACCCACTGGGCGCTTTGGTTTTTTGGGACAGCGCTGTTTGTCTGGTGTTGGCAACTGGTTTCAGAGAAGACTGAGTGGTTCTTTGTGCTGGATGCCCCAGCCATTGCTGCAGATATCGGCTCCAGGATGGTCCCACCAAGGTGGGAATACATCGACAAGCTCTGGGTTCCTCTATGGGACACTCTGAATATCGCTACTCTCGGTACTCTGCTGGCACTAGTTCTAGCTGTGCCTGTAGCCTTCCTCGCAGCACGCAATACTTCACCAAGCCCCACACTCCTGCGACCAATTGCCCTACTAGTCATCGTTTCATCGCGATCCATTAATTCATTGATCTGGTCCCTATTGTTGGTCTCTATTCTGGGACCCGGGGTACTGGCCGGAATCATTGCGATTGCCCTGCGATCCATTGGCTTTGTTGCCAAACTACTCTATGAGGCCATTGAAGAGATTGATGAAAACCAGGTAGAAGCAATCAAGGCAACAGGAGCCAGTCGTTCCCAGGTGATTGCCTATGGCATCGTTCCACAAATTCTTCCTACCTTTGTTGGTGTTTCTGTCTTCCGCTGGGACATCAACATTCGTGAATCCACGGTCTTAGGATTGGTTGGAGCTGGAGGAATTGGGCTGCAACTTCAGGCATCTCTGAACATTTTAGCTTGGCCTCAAGTGACCTTGATTCTACTGATGATCTTCCTGACTGTGCTTTTCAGTGAGTGGCTTTCTGCCAAAGCTCGCCATGCGATCATCTGAGCATGTTGACGCTCTCCCTATTTCGCAAGCAGCAACAAGTTGAGGACCTGATCAGGTTTCTATTGAGGAACTTAGAAGATCTGGCTCTTCATCATCGAGAGGCCTTGACCGCCTACCTGGACGGCAACCTTGCCGAGTGTGAGCAGCGCGCTCAAGAGGTTGATCGCCTGGAATCCGAGTTAGACGACTTGCAACGTAAAATTCAGCAATTGCTGCTGCGGGAAGCGCTCATGCCTGATTCCAGGGATGATGTGTTGCGCCTCCTCACCAAGCTTGATCGTATTCCTGGTCAATGTCGCCATTCCCTCAAAGAGTTGCTGCTGGAACTCCCTCCACTCCCCAATGATTTCCGACCTCCCCTAGTATTGATGTTTCATAAGACCCATAGTTGTCTCCGTGCGTTGAGCGCCACTGTGGACTCACTTTTCTCAGATCTGCGTTCCGTGCCTCGTCATGCGGAAGAAGTCGCCCGTCAGGAAAGCGAGGTGGATCGAGTAGAACAGCAGTTATTGGTTCGAGTGTTTCGAGATGATTCCCTTGAATTGGCACGCCAGTTCCAGTACAAGGCGATGCTTCAACGATTGGGAGGGATCTCTGATCTAGCAGAGGATGTAGCAGATGAAGTACTGCTGATTGCCACCAAAAGAATGGCCTAGCCTGTCACTGAAAAACAGATGGACTACCGCAGACAGATGCAATCATTGGCCAGTTTTTTCTGACCAGCCCGGTTTTTTCCAACCTAGTCGACTCTACCCCACCTTGTTTCTCATGATAAGAACCAAACTCTACAATTGGTTCCAAGTTTTGTTATTGGCTGAAACGCTGCCCTCTGACCGCTGAATCAGAGATTTGTTCTCTGTACAACTTTCCATAGTGATTGGATGCAAACAAAATTAGCTGGATTCTGGATTTCTCCCGTACTGGGAATCTTGAGCCTGAACATCTTCTTTGCTGGAGCCGGCAACGCATCCACATTTCCTTTTCGAGCGATTATTGGGGTGGAGGCCTTGGAGCTTTCCAATATGACCTACGCTGCAGTCATGGCGATCAATGCCTTTGCTGGAGCAGCAGCGGGAGTGGCGCTGGGATGGCTCTCTGATAAGATCAACGATCGACGATGGCTCGTCATTCTTTGTGCCTTTGTGGGAGCACTCGGTTTTGGACTTGTGTGGATTTGGCAAAGTCCATTTGCCTTCATTGCGGCCTACTGTCTGCTGCTACCCTTTAGCAATGCGCTCTTCTCCCAGACTTTTGCCTACTCCAGAGCCTATCTGGACCAGGAGACACCAGACCGAGCGGAGCTGATCCTTTCGTTTCTGAGGACGATCTTTACGGTTGCCTGGGTCGTCTTTCCTCCTGTTGCCGGTTGGCTGGCTGTGCAGACTTCCAGTTTCTCCGTTTTCGCCTTTGCCTCGGGAACACACATCGCTTTCACTTTGCTCTTTGGACTCCTCTGGACCCAGCCTTCCGCCAGAATTGGGCAAGCAAGCAAGAAGGTAGAAGCTGCCGACGCTAGCACTCTCCCCAAAGCCTACATCAGCAATCCCTACAAGATTGGTATTTCAGGAATCATTCTGGGGTCTGTAGCTTTGCAGCTGAACATCACGGCCCTCCCCCTTGTCATAATGCGAGACCTGGGAGGGACACTGGAGCAAGTCGGTATCAACGCATCAGTGGCTGCTGCGGTGGAAGTGCCCTGTATGATTGCTTGGGGCTACCTAGCCTTACGGTTGAGCAAGGAAGCCATTTTGGCCGCCAGTTCTGCGATCTTTGCGTTGTATCTTGGATTGATGTCGATTGCCGAGACTGTGCTGCAAGTTCTCTTTTTGCAGGGGATTGCGGCTCTGGCAATTGCTGCACTGTTGAGCATCAACATCAGTTACCTGCAGGAAGCAATCAAGGGGCGCTTAGGACTGTCAACCTCCCTGGTAGATGTAAGTCGAGTCTTATCAACGCTGGGAGCTTCGGTGGTGTTTGCCCTGCATCAGGGTGAGTACTACGCATCATTGATGGAGGTAGCTGCGATCATTGCTTTGGGAGGGACATGCTTAATGCTGGTGGCACGACGACTGGCAGGAAAAGATAATGGCTGAAACAAATTGAAAGAGGCGAATCAAAAAGGGAGGCTTTCTACAAAGTTCCTAGTGGTGACAGAGCCCAAATTTCAACCACCCACTACCTGAAGTAAGAAGACATTTTGGAGGACAAAAAGTCCCAAAAAGCAAAGCAGGCTCGCGACCAGTGGAGTTACCAGCCAGCCCAGGGCCACTCTGCCTACGGTTCCCCAATTGACCTCACGCCCACCACGCAACAAGCCAACTCCAAGGATGGCCCCCAAGATTGCCTGAGAGCTGGAAATCGGCACCAAGGGCAGTGAGGGCAAACCCATTGAATCCAACCAAGCTTTCAAACTGGCGGAAGCAAAAAGCAGTAGGACCAGGGAATGAGCACTGACACACACCCAGGCCGCCAAAGGTGACAGATTTGCCAGGCCAGACCCAACCAATTCAATGGTCCTTCTGGAGTAGGTCAACACTCCAGAGGCCATTGCGATTCCTCCAACCAGCAGCAATAGCTGCGTTGGTGAACTTTCAAAGCCCTGCCAGCTAAGAGCAGGGAAAGGCTGTGATGGTAAAAAGACCGCAACGACGTTTGCGATATTGTTAGCGCCCAGACTATACGCACCCAGCGCCCCAGAACCAAGCAAGGCCAGCCGCGTATAGCCATCCAGACGAATCAACCCAATTCGGCTATTGCGCAGGATCAACTTTGCTGCCCACATCATCGCCATCGCCATCGCTGCAGCCAGCAGAGGCCCAAGCACCCAGGTGGAGACAACCTGTAAAAACACAGTGATATCCGTTGCAACCCCAGCAAAGGCATTCCAACCCAGCAAAGAGCCGATCAAGGCCTGTGTGGTCGAAACCTGAATCCCGGTTCGCAGCATCAGGAAAACAGCAAT
>DJYX01000266.1:0-4693 GCA_002450295.1 Deltaproteobacteria bacterium UBA6967 | reverse complement strand
AATTCAACCAACCCTCTGGAAACACCTTCCCCACTCCAGACGGCTCCAAGCACCATAAAAATGCTACAAACGACCACAGCTGTCGAAAAACGGATCATTCGACTGCCGACTGCGGTCCCAAAGACGTTGCCTGCGTCGTTGGCGCCCAGTGACCAGCCAAGAAAGAGTCCGCTGCTCAACAGGAAGAGAGTTTCTATTGTCATTCTTCGCGTGAACTCATAGCTACTGTTGTTGGACAGCTGTCTGCTGAAGCAATTGTTCTAGGTCGGCTGGAGTGTTGATGCCTTGCCAGCATACCTCCAGGTGTTTTGGTACATTCAAGATCTGCAGGGGCCATTGCTGCATTCTCCGATTGATCTGCTTACCTCCATCTAGCCATGCGGCTTCCAGCAGATAGCGAAAACCTGGTTCGTAAATCCCAATCATGGTTTCCAAGGGACCGATTTGATGGCGAGCCAGGGTAGCTAGTCGTAGAGGATCTCTCTTGGACAACAACCACTCCAGTGCTTCAAGATGCAACCTTGGATAATCGCACCCAACTACCAGCCAGGTTGTATTTGGTTCTGATTCCCACAGCCCAAGCAGTCCACCCCACGGACCAAAGCCTTGCACACGATCTGGGATCACAGCATAACGCTCAAGTTCTTGATGATTGGAGAATGACCAATCCTCTGGAATAGGAGGCAAGGAACCTCCAAACACGACTCTACCTACTCCCAATAATTCTTCGAGCAGATGGGCTGATTTCAATCCCATCGGGCGACCGCTGATTTGCATCCAAGCTTTGGGGTGGCCCATTCGAGAAGATTGCCCCCCGACGAGGACAGCGGCTTTGAGTGTTTGCTGCCTTCGCATTGTTCGGAGTTTTTCGAGGTAATGATCTAGTAGTTTGATCTCTTCTCCCGGGCCAAAGCAGGGTATTGTCAGCTGATCTGCCAGTGCTAGTTTTTTTGAACCAGGAACTCCAGCCCAAAATGCAAGAACGCTTGAGTTGTCTAGCACAGGAATTCCTTGGCTGGGGTGAAGACAAACCACCTTCCAGCCACTTGATTGCTTACCTCCCTCACGTAGCAAAATATCGAAGGAAACTTGGCGTCGGAGTTGGACTTCTGAATCAACAGATCTCTGAAAGAAATCTCTGCCAGGTAAGTGTAGAAGAACCTGAGCGGGATCGACAAAACCCACACCAACGGCTCCTTCATCAAAAAATCTCTGGCTATCCTTGCTGGCAATTGCGACGTGAACTTCTGAAGAACTTTTGAGCACAGCTGGTGAAAATCCGCGTGCTTTTAGTAATTTCAAGCAATGGAGCAGCAACTCGGTCTTACCAGAACCAGAATAGCCACAAAAAGCCAGGGAGGGAGTGAATGGTGAGGAGATAGCAGGTTCCATCAGTTGACAACCTGGGGCTCGTATCCTGACTTCAACCGGATGGCTGCTAGCACACTGACTCCCACCATCAGCGTTGCGGTTGACAGGCACCCAACGAGCCCACCAATCTGATAGGTCCAACCGGAGAGAAGTGTTCCCAGCAAACGCCCCGCGGCATTAGCCATGTAGTAAAAACCCACATCCATGGTCACTCGTTCACTTTGAGTAAAGGCAAGAATCAGGTAGGAGTGAAGCGAAGAATTGACCGCAAAGACTGCTCCAAAAATGGCAAGTCCAGCCACTAAAATTTGAGTCAACCAGAAGGAGTTTTCTTGTAAGAAAAAGCTCGTAATGGCAAGAGTCACTAAAACCAAAAAGAGGATCAGCCCCCAGTTCCGGGTAGCGCCAACCAGTTCCCTTTCGGAGCGTGAGTCAGCCTGCAACAACTTGGGAACCATCGCTTGGACCACTCCATAGAGTATGATCCAAAAGGACATAAAAGTCCCAATGAGGAAGAAAGCTTCGTAGTTGCCGGCTTTGCTACCATCTGAAAGAACTGCGTAGAAATAGATCGGGATCCCCACAACAAACCAAACATCTCGGGCTCCAAAAAGAAAAATCCGTGCAGCTGAGAGCCAATTCACGTTGTGGGACTTGGAAAAAACCTCGGAAAACTTCGCCTTCTTTCTGCCTCTGGGTAGTCCAGATGGCATGAAGAGGAGCAGAGTCATTAAAATCAAACCCAGTACAGACGCCATGCCGACAATCGACCAGAAGAACCCAACGGAAGCTAACAAACTGGCTCCCAAGAGAAAGCCACAGCCTTTCACTACATTTTTCGAACCTGTCAACAGTGCCACCCAGCGAAATAGTCTTCCTTCCTCCTTTGGTGCCAGCAGCTTCACCGCTGACTTGGAAGACATCTTGGTTAGATCCTTGGCAACACCGCTCGCTCCCTGAACCAACATCACAAAAACTACCGAGAGGTTGACCGTCCAACCCGGATCTAATTGGGTGAGGGCACCCAAAGCCAATACCTGCAGACCAAGTCCGACAAATAGCGTGCTTGTGAGTCCAAAACGAGCAGCAACCCACCCTCCGGAGAGGTTGGTGACCATTCCCGCGACTTCGTAGAGAACAAATAGATAGGCTAATTGAATGGGTGAAAATCCAAGGGTGTGGAAATGCAACAGGACCAACATCCGCAGGGCGCCATCAGTCAGCATGAATGACCAATAGGCTGCAGTGACCGCCAAGTAGGCGATAAATCCTTTTGAACTCGAGCTTATTTCAGCATTCATCACTACAGTCGGTTGAGAATCATTTTTGCCAAATCGGCCATCCGCATCACATAGCCCCATTCGTTATCATACCAGGCATAGACCTTCACTTGAGTACCATTCACCACCATCGTAGAGAGTCCATCAATAATCGCAGAACGAGGATCATTAACGTAATCTGTGGAAACCAGTGGGCGTCGTTCGAACCCAAGGATCCCCTGCAACGAACCATTGGCGTAGTTTTCAAAGAGTTGATTTACCTCTTCGACCGTGGTGGGACGCTTCAGTTCAAAAACACAATCCGTCAGCGATGCATTCAACAGAGGTACTCGAACCGCGTGACCGTTCAAACGTCCTTTTAGATCAGGATAAATCAGAGTGATTGCAGTTGCAGAACCTGTTGTCGTCGGGATCAGTGAGTTCAATGCCGAGCGAGCCCGTCGCAAGTCCTTGGCAGGGCGATCCACAATGGTCTGCGTGTTGGTCACATCATGAATGGTTGTGATTGATCCATGCTGAATGCCGATCTCCTCATGCAGAACCTTGACAACTGGAGCCAGACAATTGGTTGTGCAGCTGGCTGCCGTGATCAAATGATGCTGCAAAGGGTCATACAGATAATGATTGATCCCATAGACCAGGTTAAGGGCTGGTTCACTCTTGATGGGAGCTGAGACCAACACCTTTTTAACTCCTGCCTGAAAATACGGCTGAACTCGCTCCGGTGTCTTGAAAAAACCTGTGCAATCAATGACCAGATCAACACCGGCTTCTTTCAGAGGCAACTGCTCAATCCTTTCAAGCGCTAGCATTGGGATCTTTCGATCCTCAACTCTGATACTTTCTGAATCAAAAGAGATCTGAGCCGGCCAGCGGCCATGAACCGTGTCGAATTCCAGAAGATGTGCGTGCAATTCGGGAGTACCTACAGCATCATTCAGTAAGCAAATCTCATGAGGTTGAACCCCCTGATCAATCAGTGCTCTGAGTAAAAGTTTGCCAATTCTGCCTAAGCCGTTGATAGCGATGCGTGCCATATGCGTTCTCAATTCACTCTTGGGGTGTAGGAAGGTTGTTTCTACAAGGAAATTCTTGAAAATGAAGTAGGATCAGCGTGAACAGATCTCACTTAAGGGTAGTTGAGCAATGGTCTTCCAGCGCTCCAGATCCTCAGCACAGATCGGATGCCACTGAGCAAGCAAAGGGAGCAGCGCCTGCACAGTTTGAAGTCGATCACTTTCAGGTTGGCGAAGTGAGTAGAAAATCCAGGTGCCTTCACGACGAAACTGGATCAAACCCACGTGTTTGAGGAACTGGAAATGGCGGGAAATTTTAGGATTTCGGTAACCTGTGACCGCTTCCACCTGGCAATTGCAAAGTTCTCCTCCGTGAACAAGTAAATTCAGAATGCGTAGACGAGCTGGTTCCGCAAGTGCCTTGAAGAGTTGGGCAGTCGTATCAAGTTGAAAGTCTGGATCGAGTTGAGTAAAGCTTTCCATACTATCTCCTTTATTTTTGCTTACACAAAAATAATGCAATCAACAGCTTTGTCAATAACCTACCTCGCAGGGAGTAAATCAAGGTCTCTGCTCAGCTTCTCAGGGGAAGCGCTAAGCCAATCGCAATGAAAAGCCCTCCACAAATCTGGTTGAAACGCTGTCCCACCCGCTGCAACCAAGGGCGAATCCGTTGCGCCAAGCTGGCCAGGCAAAGCTCCGTAACAATCTCAATCAGCACAAAAGTGGCCGCCATCAACACAAACTGCAGGACGAGTTCTCGCTGAGGATCAACAAACTGGGGCAAAAAGGCGGCAAAGAAGAGAATCCCCTTGGGATTGGTCACCGCCGAAAGGGCACCCTGACGAAAGAGCGTCCTCTTACGAGAACTCTGCAATACAGGCGCAAGTGTTTCTCCCACGGGTGGGGCTCGCCAGACTTGAATACCAAGCCAGATCAGGTAAGCACCGCCAACCAGTTTCAGAATGGTAAGACCAATCAGCGTGGATTGAAGCAGTGCGCCGATCCCAAATAGCGAGAGTGCAA
>DJYX01000255.1 GCA_002450295.1 Deltaproteobacteria bacterium UBA6967 | reverse complement strand
GAGGTACAGGCTGAGCCGGAAGAAACTGCAATGTCGCTGATTCCCATGATCAGGCTCTCGCCTTCAACGTAGCCAAAACTGACGTTGAGATTGTTGGGCAGTCGTTGTGTTGGGTGGCCATTGAGCTTGATGTGATCCAACTCGGCTTGCAGTCGCTGATGCAAACGCTCACGCAGGGCGGTCTGTCGCTCTGCCTCAGATTCCATTTCATCGCGGCAGAGTTCGAGGGCTTTGGCAAAACCAACAATGCCAGGTACGTTCAGAGTGCCAGAGCGCATCCCACGCTCATGTCCACCACCGAACATGATGGGAGACAAGCGCACTCGTGGTCTCTTGCGGCGAACATAGAGTGCACCCACACCCTTAGGGCCGTACATCTTATGGGCAGTGAAGGAAAGCAGATCGATATTCATCTGCTCGACATCTAGTGGAATCTTCCCAACGGCCTGAGTAGCATCTGTGTGGAAGAGGACTCCATGCTTTCGAGTGATTTTGCCAATTTCTTCCAGAGGATTGAGCGTGCCGATTTCATTATTGCCAGCCATCAAGGACACCAGAATCGTGTCGGGACGAATCGACTTTTCCAGTTGTTCCAAAGAAATACAGCCATCATCATCGACATCCAGAAAGGTTACATCATAACCACGCTGTTCCAAGGCTTGGCAGGGGTCAATCACGGCCTTGTGTTCAATAGGACTGGTGATGATGTGTCGGCCTTTCTCCTTGTAGAAATCTGCTACACCTAGAATAGCCAGATTGTTGGACTCTGTCGCGCCACTGGTCAGAACAATCTCTCGCCCGCCACCTCCAATGGTTTCACCAAGTAGATCACGTGCTTTCTCTACTGCTTGCTCAGCTTCCCAACCAAATTGGTGGTTTCGGCTGGCTGCGTTGCCATACGTTTGAGTAAAGTATGGCATCATGGTTTCTACTACACGTGGATCAGTAGGAGCCGTAGCATTGTAATCAAGATAGATGGGGAATTTCATGAGTCCTTCTTATTATCAAACAGGTTGCAATTCATGATTCTGGATCAAGTTTTCCAAGGTGACTGACTCCATAAACTCGTACAAGCGACCATGCAGTGCTTGTAAAGGAGTTTGTGTTGGACAGGTGGCAGAGACTCGACATTCTGAGGGTTCGTGGGCACACTCGACAAAGTTGAAGGGACCATCAATAACCCTGACAATTTCTGCGAGAGAAATTTGGTTGGCTTGACGCTGTAACACATAGCCACCTTGTACTCCACGTGTACTTTCTACCAATTGTGATGCTGCTAATTGCTTCAATATATTAGCAATCATTGGTTGCGGTAGGTGATAGTGAGAAGACACCTCTTGAGCACTAATCGGTCCAGAGGCCTCGCCTAGGTGGCTTAGCAGAATGATGGCGTAATCTACTTTCTTCGAGAGTCGAAGCATAGGATATCCGAAAAAATTAGTTTCCTCTAAAATAGCACTGGCTTGGTACGCTTTTCAAGTAGCAATTCGTATTGATCTGTTACGGATTGCTGGAAAAGATCACCTGGCAGCCAAATGTTTCACGTGGAACACTAGGCTAAATGAAGGGAAACCAGCGAGATGTTTCACGTGAAACATCTCCTCAATGTTAAGTATATTTTTTAAACTTAGCGGTTGGAAATCAGGAAGTAGCGATTTTGGCTGCATCAGCGTAGTCGGCAAAATGAGCCCGAAACTGCATTTGATGTAGTTGTTCGTAACGTCCACCTAAAGCGAGTAATTCATCGTGAGAACCCATTTCAATGATCTCGCCTTTCTCCATCACGCAAATACGATGGGCATGTCGGATAGTTGAGAGGCGATGAGCAATCACGATTGTAGTACGATTCTGCATCAGGCGTTCGATAGCCTGCTGAACCTCAATTTCTGATTCGGAATCCAAAGCCGAAGTAGCCTCATCAAGAATTAGGATTGGTGCATCTTTGACTAGGGCCCTAGCTATTGACAGACGTTGCCGTTGCCCTCCCGAAAGCTTGACACCTTTTTCTCCGATCATTGTGTCGTAGCCGTGGGGTTGTTGAAGGATGAACTGGTGAGCGTTGGCAGCCATAGCTGCGTCGATCATCCTATCTTGGGAACACTCCGGGTGACCGTAGGTGATATTGTTGGCAATGCTATCGTTGAATAGAATCGTTTCTTGGGTCACTACTGCGATTTGGGAGCGTAGGCTGTGCAAATCCAGTTCTCGCAGATCATGGCCATCGATACGAATGGCGCCTTCGTCAATATCGTGGAAACGTGGCAATAGATTAACCATCGTCGTTTTACCAGAACCACTGCTGCCAACCAGCGCAACGACTTCACCACGATCAACGTATAAATTAATGTTTTGCAGTGTTGGCTCTTCGGCCAGTGGATACTGAAAGCGGTCGATTTTCAGATCGATACCTTTTTCGAAGTGCTGCAACTTGACGGCGTTGGGAGGAGAAACAATCTCTGCTTCAGTGTCCATAATTTCAAAAATGCGCTTGATCGAGGCTGCACCCTCTTGGAGTCGCAAATTGAAACCATTTAATTTTTTGATCGGATCATTGAGCATGAAGAAACTGAGAATAAACGAAGTGAAGTCACCTGCCGTGATCTGTCCATGAATAATTAAGTAACCACCGTGCGCCACGATGGTTGCTCCAGCAGCAGCTCCAATCACTTCGATGACGGGTGTGGAATAAGAACTGATCAGAATGGATCGCATTTGATTGTTATAGAGTCGCTCATTGGCTTCATCAAAGCGCTTGGATTCGTACTTTTCCATTCCAAAAGCTTTAACGACACGAATTCCGGAGATTGTCTCCATCAGCAGAGTACTCAAGTCACTGAAACTTAGCTGACGGTCATTTACAGCCTCGCTGTTGCGCTTGCCAAAGATTTGAATGAAATAGAGCGCAATCGGAATGATGACCAGTGTGGTCAGCGACAATTCCCAACTCCGATAAAGCATCAGGCCCAGCAACAAAAATATCTGTGGGAAATCACGAAAAGGTCCGGTCACTCCAACATGCAACGTATTCTGGAAAGTATTGAGATCATTGGTGAAGCGCGACATCAAGTCGCCAGTTTTGGAGCGGGAGTAGAAGGAAAAACTGAGTGTGAGTAGGTGATCGAAGAGATCCTGCCGCAGCCTGGTTAACAATTTTTGGATTAGATGACCCAACCCGTAGTTGTTTCCAAAGTGGAAGGCACCCTTGAAGAAAAAAATCAGAATCAGGCCAAAGCCCACCAGAAAAAATTGACTTAGTTCCGGTTTATCTCCGTAAGCAAGGGCGTCAACAATATCCTTGGCATAGTAGGCAGGCGCTGCGGAGAAGATGTTGTAGCCACCCATGCAGAGAATGCTGAAAATCACCCATCCCTTGAAGGGTGCGACCAGATTCCACAGGCGGAGATAAATATTTTTTGGTGAGGGCTTCCAGGAACTCATGCAGCTTAATTTAGAGATTTAGGAAATTTCCCAGGTAGTGCCGTCCTTGCTGTCCTGCAGTTCAATTCCTAGCTCCTGGAGTCGTTGGCGAATCAGATCAGCTCGAGCAAAGTCCTTCTGTTGACGGAAGTCACGACGTAGTTCCAGCAACAGATTGATGGTCTGCTCAAGCAATTCTGGGCTGTGAGTGGTTGACTCAGTCTCAGGGAGCAGTCCCAAGACATCCCCGGCTAATTGTTGGAACAGATTCAGTGCATCAGCGAGCACTTCTGTTGCAGTATTTTCTTGCTGAAGCAGGCGGTGGACTTCATGGATCAATTCGAAGAGTACGGCAAGGGCTTGTGGTGTGGAGAAGTCATCGTCCATTACCTCACAGAATCGCTTGCGGTACTGCTGAAGATGCTGGCCAGGGGCAGAAAAATCTGTGGGAACCTTGCGCTGTAGGGTTCTAACTGTTTGTTGCAGGCGCTGTAGGGAA
>DJYX01000149.1:28473-28604 GCA_002450295.1 Deltaproteobacteria bacterium UBA6967 | reverse complement strand
GATATCACTGATCGCCCGTGGTGTGACCTTGGGATTGTGCTATCCTAATTTGGAAAAACAAATTTTAGCTGACAACTAAACGATTTTGTTGATTTCAGCGAAGCCCAGGTGATACTGCAAAATGGCTACTC
>DJYX01000149.1:0-28070 GCA_002450295.1 Deltaproteobacteria bacterium UBA6967 | reverse complement strand
CTTCCAGGAAATGGTTTTCTACTTGAGTGGATCTCTCCAAACTGTCAGTTCCCTCCTGTTGATCTATCTCAGCATTCTTCTGCTGCGTATTTCAGGATGCTTCCTGTTCGACAGGTTCAACCAGTGGCAGAGTTTTGCTAAAGTGCTGGGCCAACGTTGACGATAGAGTGGAAAGGGCTGCCAATCCAATGAGGACTAGCACTCCACTCTCAAAATGCTCATAACCTCCAACGCTGACCACCAACGACCCCCCGAAGATGCCAAAACCCATTTGGCCCGCACCAACAATTCCTGATGCGCTTCCTCCCAGCTTTCCTGCCGCTGCAATCGCACCCATGGTCGCATTAGCGATTACAAAACCTGATGCGAAACCAAATAAGAAACATGGAATCGCAATCAAAGTGGGATGGTACCATCCTATAAAGCTTGGCAGCAGCAATGCGCTGGTTGCTATGATCGAAATCAAGCCACCAATCTGCGACATCCTCTCGATTCCAATACGGTGAACAAAGTTTTTTGTAATCAAATTCCCCAGGGTGTATCCACATGGAATCAACACAAACCAAAAACCCATTTCTGTATTGTCAACGCCAATTCTCTGATATTCAAATGGAACAAACCCAATCATCGTGAAAAAAATTCCAACACAAAATGAGGAAGCAAGCATGAACGTTAGGAACATCGGATTTGTCAACAGGATCAAATGATCTTGCACCAGGCTGCCCAATCGAATTTGTGGAATCGGTCGCAGATTGGTTTCTGGTAAAAAGATGAAATTCAATGCCAGCGGGATTAAGCCTGCGAAGAAGATCCCAAACATGATCCCTTTCCAACCGATCAGATCACTGATCAGACCACCAAAGGCAAAACTGAAGATTGGCACAATCACCATGATCCCACTGATTGTTGCGAAGGCTCCGGCCGCTTCCAATCGACCATATGAATCGTTGATGATCGCTCGTATGATCGAGGCAATCGAAGCAGCACCAAGGCCCTGCAGCACGCGGGCAAGTACGAGTACCTCAAAAGACTCTGCCGAAGCAGCTAGCAGCCCCCCAAGGGCAAATCCAACTAGGCCAACCAGCAGTGGGCGACGACGCCCATAACGATCGGAGAGTGGTCCGTAGATCAATTGAGAGACTGCCATCGCAATGAAATAGCCCGAGAGCAGAGACTGCGCAGCAGCTTCATCCACACTGAAGTATTTGGTGATCGAGTTGAGTGCCGGTGAAATGATCGTGATTCCAGCAGTGCCACAACCCATGGTGACAACCAGCAGCCAAGTGGCTACTTTACGGGGAACGAGCGGATTCACTGATGTTGATTTTGTGAACAAGTGGTAGAACTCAAGAAAGAAAAGATAGAAAACTGAAAACTTCAGGGAAGTTGATTCCTGAAATCAAAGAAACCAGCACTGTGCACCCCACCCCAACCGTATTGACGAACTGTTTTATCAAAAACGACGTAGTGTGGAGTCCCTGACCCTGAGTAGATTGGCAGGAAATGGAGGCTGGTTTTCTCCGCTTCAGTGGTGGTACCTGTAAAGAATGCCAGCATCCGCTCTGGGAATTGAGGATGAGGATACATGATGGATGCTGCCAATTCCCCAACATACTCTTTACCCTCCAGGCGCAGTCCGTTTTCCGTGAACTCAAGGGGAGTGTGAGGCAATAGCTTCTTGATCATTAAATTGGATTTTGGATTGCCCAACATCACTAAGTTGAACTCTGATTCGATAGACTCTGTCACTTCAGTATCTGCAATCACTCGCACGGAGCCATTGGCTCTGCGCCAGAATCGAATCGCAATCTGATTTGCTCGGTGCAGCAACATTTCCTGCTGATGCGTTCCTCCCTGCGTTCCGTAGACCAACACAAAGGGTCGGAAGAAAACAGACTTCAATGCAGGATACTTTGTGGCTAATTGCGCTGCTGAATCTGGTTCTGGACCCAATAGCATCGGGGAATCATCCGAGATCGGATAGTGCTGCTGATTCCAAATAATCCGTTGAATCGGCAGATTGAGAGCACCCCAGTCAACCTCTATTGCTGATACATTCTCAGTATTCAACAAAATCTTTTCTCCGATCACTTCCACAGAAATTTTCGTCTGCTGCATTGCTTCTTTTTGTGAAAGAACACGAATCCAATAAAAGGTGTCGTTGATCGAGAGGTCGAAAAGACGAATATTGAATTGCTGAGGATATCGATTACGAACCTGTTGTTTCAGAAAGTCCAGCATTTCCATGTTATCAACAGCGTCAGATCCTCCCCCTGAAGAACGTGGTTCATCCCACCAATGACCCTGCTCTGGCAGTTCTCGGTAGTTGACCACGAATTCTCTGTCCTTCAGGAACTTCTGGAACATTCTTGGATGCAACGGGGGGACTGTACGGTCCTCCGCTCCTTGAGTAATCACCACGGGCAGATGCTGGAGGTTTTCCAGAAAGTACAAATTGTTGGAATCCTGCATCACGCGATTCCGAACATTCAACAAGTCTGGAGCTGCAAACATCTGGCTTTTCTGCATCGTGAATGGGGAGTAGTGCTGAAAGCCCGTCCACCCAGCCTGGGGTGCCAATGCCGCAAAACGTGAAGGATCGTGCAGGCCAATGTGCCAGACTCCCTGCCCCCCCATGGAACTACCTGCTAAATAAACACGATCTGGGTCGATGGGATATTCTTTCATCACTTCTTCAAAAACTTCTTCAAAGTCGAGGCGTCCCCAGTCCTGCCAATCAAAACCATAGGGCCTGCGGTTTGTGGGAGTGATCACAAACGCCCAATCCTTACTGGAATATTGAGCCGCCAAATGGATTGCTTCCACTCCCGCCCCGTGTAATGAAAAGATCACTGCATATTCTTGCTTTGGATCATAGGGTTCCGGATAACGGATGCCGTAGTATTGAACAGAACCATCTACCCTGGAAAGAAACGTTTGTTTCAGTGGTTCAGTTCGAGACTTGCGATTCAATTTGATTGGAATTCGTGAAAGCTCTTCTTGCTTGCTGTCTCCGAGGGTTAGCTCAACAGTAATGAAAGATTCAGAAAATCCAGATAATTCAATTTTCAAAGGAATCTTAATGACACCCAATGGTGGAATTGGTGGGACATCATAGATTTTCTCTTTCAGAACTGGGCTGGAATCCAGTTCAATTGTGAGGTCTCGCAACCAACGCTTAGTTGTGTTCAAGATGGGTACAGCCAACAAGACTCTCTTTTCCTCCAGATCCAACAGATCGGGTTGGGTTACATCCTCTAGAAAGAGAGCCTTCAGTTCGGTAGGTTCGATCTGAAAGCGAAAAGATCTCTTGTGCTTTCCAGCAAACTTAACAAGGATTCGGTTAATACCCTTATGCAAAGATACGGCTGTCCGCTGATAGTTCGCATTGTAAGGTTCCCCTTGGTATCCTCGGCCGTTGACATAAAATCTACCAACTTGCTGAGAACTCACTAGAGCGACCTGATCTGAATCCGCTTGGATTTCCGTATACGCATAGCCCATATTCAAAAGGCCCACCCCACCCAAGCGGCTGTAAGAAGCATTCCAATCAATCTCCTCATAATTGATTTCAACTCGATCAGAGTCTACAGAGATCTCCTCCCACTTCAGGATTCCTTGATCCGCATACTCCGAATAAAACACTTGAGAATCATGGGGAATAATATTTTCCTCGCCTCCATATTTGAGCAAGTGATCGGTTCCACCATCTCTTGGAGCCGCCATGAAGGGACCCAGTATTTTCCATGAATCAATGAAGAAAGGTTCAGCGGGCCACAATGGATTAGTGGTCAGTAGCCAGAACAAACCAGCAAATAGAAATTTCATGGCACGAAAAAGTAGGGGAGGATCTTTGCTTTGGAGAGCAAAATTTTTGTTAGGCCGATTTCAGGATGAGCAGAAGTTGGAGCGAATGTTCCGTTTTGAAAAGACTAAGTTTTGGATTTGCTAGTCAGAGAAGTTGCAGGAGGAATACTGGGGAGGAAACTGTGCAGGTTATTTCATGGTCGGGGTGACTGGGTTCGAACCAGCGACCTCTTGTTCCCAAAACAAGCGCGCTACCAGACTGCGCTACACCCCGCCGCGAAAACCTACCTTTCTATCGTATCTACAGGGAATGGCAAGAGAAATCTGATCAAATATCTTGGACTGCAATTCCAAATTGGTGGCGGATCATCTGACGAACCAGAAAATCGTTTTCTAAACCTGCAAAGCGAATTTCAGTACGAATCTTATCCCGTATGTAGCGCAGTTCCTGCTCCGTGGTACTCAAGGAGATGTCTTGCTTCAAGTTCACACCCACTAGATTATTGAGTACATTCCTGCGCAAGCGTCGCTTGACGAGCTGAATTTCTTCAGTCTGGTAGACATTAAGGGTAGCTTCAATCTCAGACTGATTGTAACCCATCAGCGAGAGTTTTACCCACTGAGAGAAGATGTTTCCTGGTGTGTTGATATTGTCCTGAGCGATTCCTCCAACAGGTAGCACCGTCGTCAGTACAACTCCGGTTCCCAGAACAAGCAGCGATTTCTTAATCAATTTTCGCAATGACATAGGTGCCCTTTCTCCAAAAAAGACAATTATTTCTAGAATTATTATCGGCAGATTGATTTAGAACTTTAGCTCTTTCTTAAAGCTTCTTTGTTTCTAATCAGCTTTGGAACAATCCTTGTTTTCCAGAAATCCTCTCACTCACTGCTTTTCATGGATAGCGTATGCGACGCTTGTTGTTCAGTTGCTGGTTGCTATTGATTCCTCTAGGGGCATTTGCGCTGCCACTGCAAACTGCGATTCTCAGCCCTAGTGAAGAAGAAGTTGGCACCGCACTGATCTTCATCGACTACGTAGAACTGCTTGATCCCAGCAAAAGGAAAATGGGAAAGATCGCCTACGCAATGCGAGAAGGTTCTTTTGAAATGCTACTGGTAAAAGAGGATGAGGAGAAGTCTATTACTGGCCGAGCCACGAATCGAAGATTGTACAATGAAGCAGGAGAACTGGTTGCCCTTTACGATTGGACTTCGTTTTGGGTCTATGTTTATAGCACGAATGGCAAGCAGCTTGGAAAAGCCAAATGTATAGCCTTCCGTGGGATTTGTGCAGCTGGTGTGGCGGGTTATCTGAGCGGTCTGTTAGGTCCTCCCTCCTTTTAAGCCAAATTTATTCTTCAAAGCGTCTCAGCCAATCTCCCAAACTCTCGCGAATTTCATCAACGCAAAGCCCTTCTTTTACCTCAACGCCAGCGTTTCTCATGATCGAAATACCTGCTCCGTTGACTCTTGGGTGAGGATCTTTGATACCGACCACCACATGACGGATGCCAACCTCAGAGATCGTTTCTGCACAAGCAGGAGTTCGTCCTACGAACGAACAGGGTTCCAACGTGCAGTACAGGGTTAGCTTGCTAAAATCCAACCCCAACTCCTGTGCTTGATGAATCGCATGGGCTTCAGCGTGATGCTGTCCAGGGGGATGAGTCCAGCCTTTGACAAGTAGTTGGTTCTTCTCAACCAAGACGCAGCCTACGTGGGGATTATCTCCTGTCTTGCCTCGAACCGTTTCCCCAAGTTGAATCGCTTGCTGCATCCAGTATTCATCAGGCAGCGGCATATTCCTCACAGTACCAGCGATAAACCTGCTGTAAGCCCTCACGCAGTGTGATCTTGGGTTGCCATCCCAGTGATTTGAGTCGACTTACATCCAAAACCTTGCGAGGAGTGCCATCTGGCCGTGTTGGATCAAAACGTAGCTTCCCATGATACCCGACCACCTCACAGATAGTCTCTGCTAATTCTTTGATGGTCTGGTCTTCACCCCAGCCAATGTTCACCAACTCTCCGTCGTCGTAATGTAACATCAAGTGTAAGCATGCCTCTGCCAATTCATCCGAAAGAAGAAACTCTCTTCTTGGAGTCCCCGTACCCCAGACAACTACTTCTGGCAAGGACTTCACTTTGGCTTCATGAATTCTTCGGATCAGTGCAGGCAGTACATGGGAATTTTCCGGATGAAAGTTGTCGTGAACACCATAAAGATTCGTGGGCATCACACTCAGAAACTTGGTTCCATGCTGTCGATTGAAGCTCTGGCAAAGTTCAATGCCAGCGATCTTGGCCAAGGCATAAGCTCGGTTCGTGCTCTCCAGCGGCCCTGTCAAGAAATAATCCTCTTGAATTGGTTGTGGGCAGTCTCTTGGATAGATGCAGGAACTTCCTAGAAACAACAGCTTCTTCACCTGAACTCGCCAGGCATTCTGCAAAACGTGATTCTGAATCTGTAAGTTTTCATACAGGAAATCAGCCGGATAAGTATTATTGGCGTGAATGCCACCGACTCGAGCTGCTGCTAAAAACACATACTCAGGATTCTCCTTTGAGAAAAACTCCTCTACTGCCTCTGCATTCAGAAGGTCCAGTTCTGCTCGTGTTCTCACAATCAAATTACTGTACCCATGGCGGCTCAAAGTTCGCTGAATGGCAGAGCCGACTAATCCTCGATGACCTGCAATATAGATTTTAGATTCTTTATTCATTTTTAGTTTTGTCTACTTTCAGTCATTCACATCTTCAAACGTTCAAAGTTGCAACATCAAAGATATTGCAACAACAGAACAACTTCAAAAAAACAACTACATTTGGATAATCTAAATTATAAAACTAAAAAAAATAACTTTTAACATATTTCTTACTTGAAATTTAGTAATTGCCCGTTATGGTTGATGTTGCCTCGGGGATGACACCGGAGGGAGCGGGTTGGGCAACAGCTGGTTCACTCTGAAGACAGGATGTCCGTCGATGCTAAGAAGCACCCTGAGGTTCTTGACGGGAAGGTTGATCTTCCTTGTCATCCAACTGCAGTCCCATAGCTCGGGCACGTCTTTCCCATAGACGACGAGCTAACACCTGCATGTCCTCATTCTTGTCGTCCTCATCAACGATCTCCAAGCCTAGCAAGGTCTCGACGACATCTTCCATAGTCACAACTCCAACCATTGTTCCCCAGTCGTCATCAACCACCAAAGCGAGTTGTTCCCGTTTGCTGATCATCAGATCAAAAACCTCGGCAATGGTAGCATTGTAACGCGTTACTACCACTTGCCGCCGGAAATCACTGAGCCTAGTTTGAGGTCTGTCTTGCGCCTGGGCCATGATGATATCGTTTTTAAGAACATATCCGGTCACTTGATCAGGGTGCTTCTGATAGATCGGAATCCGTGAGAAAGGATTTTGGGGATGCAGTGTGAAATATTCGTCCACTGTCAGGTTTTCTTCCAAGGAGAATACCACGGTTCGGGGGGTCATGATATCCTCAGCATAGGAGGAGCGGAAACGAAAGAGATTACGAAGAATTCTTGATTCACTTTCTTCGAGTTGGCCTTCCTTGATGCCAAGTTCCGCCATCGAGGCGAACTCTTCTCGGCTGAAACCAGTCAACTCACGATGCTGTTTCATACCGCGTGTCAGAAACTCTGCGAGCCAGACGAAGGGCAGGAGAATCAAAACTAGATATTTGATGAAGTAACCTACTGTCGGGGCCAAGGACCTCCAGAAAGCAGCGCCCATCGTTTTGGGAATGATTTCTGAGAAGATCAGAATCATCAGGGTCAAAGCTCCCGAGGCAACGCCAAGGTACTCATCACCAAAAAGTTGAGTTGCTTGAACTCCAACTCCAGCGGCTCCTACCGTGTTGGCGACGGTGTTCAGGGTCAGGATGGCGGTGAGCGGCCGATCCACATTTTCCTTCAATTGAAACAACATCCCTCCGGAGCGCTTCCCTTTTTCCTGCAAAAGAGCAACGTAGGCCGGAGTGATGCTAAGTAAGACGGCTTCGGCAATGGAGCAGACAAAAGAGATTCCTATCGCCATTGCTACAAAAACGATTAGAAGGGTCATGTGCGGTTAGCTAGAGTTCGAGAGAACGGTTCCTCAATGAGGGACCATAGGCAGCGCCAATGAACATACTCCTCAAGGCAGACTGGCCAGTGATGAAAAAATAGTTAGCGATTACAAAGACTTCTTGATAGCGTAGTGAGCTTGCGGAGTTAGATACGTGATCGCTGGTGGCGAGGGAATCGATCATGATTCTCGAGTTACGAGAGGAAAGTCCGGGCAGCACAGGGCAGGATGCTGGCTAACGGCCAGGCGGCGTGAGCCGACGGAAAGTGCCACAGAAAATAGACCGCCGATGGCTTCGGCACAGGCAAGGGTGAAACGGGGAGGTAAGAGCTCACCGCGGGGCTGGTGACAGACCTGGCAGGGTAAACCCCATCTGCTGCAAGTCCAAATAGGATCGTAATCAGGCGGCCCGTCTGGCGATCGGGTAGGATGCTCGAGGTTGCTGGTAACAGCAATCCTAGATAAATGATCACGACTCTTAGATGAGAACAGAACCCGGCTTATCTCCGACTCCGCATTCATGACGGTGGCACCTTTTGACGCTGCAAAATGTTACCAAGCAGGCGTTGCAGGTCTTGCCCGATTTCTGAATCGGGTGACTGCGTCATCAAGGGTTTACGCTGTAAGACTGAGCGTCTCACCAAATCGTTGTTCGTCACATATCCTCGAAAATCTACAGATAGTCCAAAGTATTTCAGACAGGCTGTTTCCATCGCATGACCGACCTTGATGTCGTTGTTGGAACGAACCTGATTCAGAATTAGACTAGGACGATATCTCTCTGTTTGTTGTTCCGCAAAATCAGACATCTCCGGTCCTAGTTCCTTCAGGTGAAGCAATAATTCACGCGGAGTGCGGATACCATGCCGATTGTTACGATCCATTGATTCTTCAACCAAATCTCGCAACTCTGGGGTTTCACTATACAATCGGATCTGCCGATAGAATGAACTTTTAATAAACCGGTAGGCATTTTCGATAGAGGTTGGCTCAGGGATCGCTACCAGTAACTGAGTGTCTGCGGCAATGAAAAAATCTAGAGTATTGAAGGAAGTTCCAGCTCCCAAATCCATCAGAATGTAGTCCGCTTCAATCTTTTTCAGTTCCCGTAGAAGTCGAATTTTTTGTGCATACTTTGGATTCGCGATATTTAGGCTATCCTGTGCTCCACTTAGCAGGAAAAGATTTGGTACTTGGGTCGGGACCAAGGCTTCTTCCAACTCTTCATAGCGCCTCATCAAGAAGTCGGACACTCCTCGATCCAGATCGGTGACTCCGAGGCAGGTGTGAAGATTTGCCCCTCCTAGGTCCAGATCCATAAGCACCACTCGCTTGCCTTCTTTGGCGAGCAAGACCCCAATATTAGTGGTCAGGAAGCTCTTTCCCACACCTCCTTTGCCACCACCCACAGCCCAAAGTTTCGCTTGTTGTTCCATGCTGTATGTCGTTTTTTGTTTCTCAGTCATCCATGAAGGAGGACATACTGTAGCACAGCGTCGTGAATCTGAAAGGAAGAATTTATGGATGTCAAATGTTTAGAAAGGAACCAAGCGACGGAGTCCGTCATAAACCACAATGGAGGCGGCAGAGGCAAGATTCAAACTGCGCACCTCAGATTCCCACATAGGAATGGTGAAGCTTCTTTCAGGATGTGGTTGCCACAGCCACTTTGGCAAACCAGCTGTTTCCTTGCCGAAAAAGACAAAGTCCCCCGCTTGAATCGGCATCTGGGTGTAAGGAGTCTTCGCATGAGTGGAGAGAAAGTGACACCGTATGAAGTCTAACTGCTTGACCCAGTCTTCCCAATCCAGGATATGCTCCCAACTGACCCAATCCCAATAGTCCAACCCAGCCCGCTTCAAGGTGCGATCAGAAAGTTCAAAACCAAGTTCACCAGCCAAAATGAGGTGACACTTCGTCGCCGCACACAATCTCGCAATATTCCCAGTATTTGGCGGAATCTGTGGTTCTACCAACACCACCTGCAATAGTGGATTGTTGTGTATTCTCACAGTTACACAGCCGCTCTTTGAAGACCCAACTGTACCAATTGGTGCAGTAATTCTGAATAAGACAAGCCCGATGCTTCCCAGAGTTTTGGGTACATACTAATGCTGGTGAATCCAGGCAGTGTATTAATTTCGTTAATGTAAATTTGATTGTCTTTAGTTAGGAAGAAATCTACTCGTGCCATCCCCAGACCTTCGACAACCCGAAAAGATTCCACCGCCAGATCACGAATCCGGCTCGCAACACTAGCTTCGATCTCAGCAGGGATTTTCAGGATCGCCCCATTCGGATCGACGTACTTCGCATCGTAAGAGTAGAATTCATGATTGGGGATGATTTCACCCAGAATCTCAGCCACTTCAGGAGCATCATTTCCAAGGACAGCAGCTTCAATTTCCCGACCGATGATTGCCTGTTCCAGCAAAATCTTGTGGTCCAGAGAGAAGGCCTCTTTCAACGCTTGTGGGTATTCATCCTCTTTGCGAATCTTGGCAACTCCCAAAGAAGACCCTTCACGGGTTGGTTTCACAAAGAATGGTGATCCTAATCTGGCGACCACTTCAGAATAGAGAAGGGTTTCGTTCCTACGTAACGTGATAAAAGGAGTGACCGGAAGGCCTGCCTGAACGAGCAGTCGCTTCGTAACATCCTTATCCATACTGATTGCAGATCCCCAGACATCACAGCCGACAAAGGGAACTCGAAGCAGTCGCAGCATCCCTTGCAAAGAGCCGTCTTCCCCAAAATTCCCATGGGTGATTGGGAAGAAAACATCTGCCTGCCACTGTAACTTGCCTTGTTCATTTTGTAGCCGACCCAACTGTCTTGGGAGAAGAGTCTCCGCTGCAGGATCCAAATGGATCTCACGGATATCCTGAGTTTGGCAGAGTAGGTCCCCTTCAGGCCTCCAGCACCAACTCCCATCTTTGCGGATACCGATTAGCTGAACCTCGTAGTTGTCTCTTGGAAGGGCTCTGGCGATATTGAAAGCTGAGATCAAAGATACCTGATGCTCCCCACTCAAGCCACCACAGAGGATCGCAACTCGAGTCTTCATTCACCATTCTCCAGCCAGATCGGCACTGGCAAATCCTTGCTTCGCAGAAACTCGGGATTGAAGAGCTTCGATTTGTAGCGGACGCCTGAGTCACAAAGCACAGTGACAATGGTTTTACCTGGTCCAAGTTGCTTAGCCAAACGGATTGCACCGGCAACATTCAGAGCTGCTGAGCCTCCCAAGCAAAGTGCTTCATCTCTCAATAGTTCAAAGCAGATAGGCAACATTTCATCATCTGTGACCCGAAATGCAGCGTCTACCTTGAGTCCTTCCAGATTAGCGGTGATCCTGCCCTGGCCAATTCCCTCAGTAATTGAGCTCCCAACAGATTGTAATTCACCTGTGGTGTAGTAGGAATAGAGAGCAGCCCCCATTGGATCAACCAACCCTATCACGATATCAGGATTTCGCTCCCGCAGAGCCATGGCTGTTCCTGCCAAGGTTCCTCCAGTCCCAACCGAGCAGATAAAGGCATCTACAGTCCCATCGGTCTGCTCCCAGATTTCTGGTCCTGTTGTTTCATAGTGCCCCGTTCGATTTGCTGTGTTGTCAAATTGATTGGCCCAAATGGCACCATTGGATTCAGTTGCGGCCGTTTCTTCGGCAATTCTTCGTGACTGATGAATATAGTTGTTTGGATCTTTATAGGGCACTGCTGGAACTTCTTTAACCACAGCACCACAAAGTCGTAGCATGTCTTTTTTTTCTTCGCTCTGAGTCTCAGGAATAACGATCAGGGTACGGTAGCCTCGGGCGTTTCCAACCAGGGCGAGTCCAATTCCAGTATTCCCGGCGGTTCCTTCGACAATCAAGCCACCTGGTTGAAGCAATCCTTTCTTCTCTGCATCCAAAATAATTGCCCGGGCAGCTCGGTCTTTTACAGATCCTCCCGGATTTAGAAACTCTGCTTTTCCCAGGATTGTACACCCAGTCAATTCTGAAGCCTTCCGCAGGCGAATCAGCGGTGTGTTGCCAATGCTGTCAACGAAATCCTGTCGAATTTCCATTCTGTCCTTAATCTATGCCTGATTCCCGGCATGAGGCAGGTTCAAAGTTCAGCGAGTTGCCCCTGTTGAAGCACGACTTGCCGTTGGCAACGCTCGGCTAGATCCCTATTGTGAGTCACCATTAAGAGAGTCATCTGCGTATCACGTACCAAATCGAAAAGTAGATTCGCAATCTGCTCACCAGTTTCTACATCCAAATTTCCTGTAGGCTCATCAGCTAACAAAATTGCGGGTTCCACGACCACAGCACGTGCGATTGCAACCCGTTGGCATTCTCCACCACTCAACTGGTATGGGAAGTGGTCATGACGATGTTCAAGTCGCACTTGTTCCAAAGCTTTACGAGAGCGTTCGGCATGTCCAGCCCTTTGAAAAATCTCTAATGGTAAACTGACGTTCTCCAAAGCTGTCAGATGCGACATCAAATGAAATTGCTGGAAAATGATCCCGATATTCTCCGCACGGAATCGCGTCAGTTCTTCCTCACTCATTTTGGCCAGATCGGTTCCACGAATCCTCAGAGCACCACTGGTGGGTTGATCAAGACCTGCGAGCAAAGAAAGCAGAGTCGATTTTCCACTGCCTGACTGCCCTAGCACTGCAACTGTTTCCCCCTGATTGACTTGTAACTGTAAGTTGCGCAGGACCTCAACGTTTTCGTTCCCGCTTGGATGAGGAAAGGACTTTCCAACATTTTCCAACTCTAGAATCATTAATAAAACTTTGTACTTGGGGTGTTTTTAAGATCTCAACTGGGCATCACAGGTCTGTTCGAGTCGGCGTACAATTTTCTGTCGGATCTTCTGGACATCCTTGTCCTGCAGAGTGCGGTCATTTGCCTGAAAGGTCAGAGCAAAAGCCAAACTCTTTTTGTCAGCAGCCACTTGTTCACCTGTATACACATCGAACAAGGTAACCTGTTTCAACAAAGGACGACCTGCCTGTTCCATCTCACCAAGGACCTGGGCTACCGGAAGATCTTGATTTACAACAACTGCCAAGTCTTCGTAGATTGGAGTGAAGCTCGAAATTTCCTGCATCTGGTGTGCTTGCTGCCATTGGTTCAGTAGCAGATCCAGGTCCAGCTCTGTGATACAAAACGGTTGTTCTGGGAGAGAAAATTCACTACGAATTTTCGGGTGGAGTTCTCCAATGTAGCCCAGCATCTGTCCACCGAGATAAAGACTAGCGCAGCGGCCTGGATGATATGGTAAAACATCGGCTCGCTCCCAGCGAATCTCAGATTGCAAATGCAAGCCTTCCAACAAAATCTCCAAACGACCCTTGAGGTCATAAAAGTCATAATCAGTTGTTGCTTGGTCAGATTGCCAAGCATCGGCTTGGCGAGGACCTGTTAGCAATGTAGCAAGCCGACGAGGCTCAGCTGGGAGGGCCTCTCCCTCTTGAGGTAAGAACACACCACCCACTTCAAAAATCTGAATCCGAGAGAGCAGCCGAATGTTTTCACGTGCTGTCTGAAGCAAGCCCACCAGTAGAGTCTGGCGAAGATGACTACGCTCCTGAGAGAGAGGATTCAGTAAGCCAATCTGTGTGCTCTCACCCGCATCCGTCTGTAAGCGCAGCGTGGCTTCATCGAGAGGACTGTTAAGCGAGTAGGTAATCACCTCGTCAAGTCCCGCTCCCACTAGCAGATCACGGACTTTCTCTACACCGTTCAACTTAAAATTTTCTCGTTGCGGTGGCAATTCATCGGATAATCTTGTAGGAGGAAGGCGGTTATAACCATGGATACGTACAAGTTCTTCCACTAGATCTGCTGGAATCCGCACATCCTGACGATGAGCGGGCACCTGAACCTGATAGATTTCTTGCTTGATAGCAACTTCGAACTCCAGCGCCTCAAGAATCCGTACAACCTCAGCCTCTGGCAGCTGGATTCCCAAGATACGCTCAATATAGTCCGAGTGCAGTTCAATGCTAACTGGTTCAGGTCTTTTTGGGTAAAGATCTCCAACGACAGGCTCTAGCGTTCCACCAGCCAATTCAGCAATCAGCCGTGCTGCACGCCAGCCTGCTAGCAGGGGCAATTCAGGGTCTAGGCGTTTGCCAAACCGCTCTGCCGCTTCTGTTTTGAGCTTCAGTAGTTGGGAGGTGCGGCGATTGTTCAGAAACTCAAAATGAGCCGCTTCCAACAGAATATCTGTTGTCGCTTCCGACACTTCGGTATTGCCCCCACCCATTACACCTGCGATGGCAATCGCTCCCTGCTCATCGGTAATCAACAACATTTCTGGGTCAAGCTTTCGCTCAACCTCATCGAGAGTTACTAACACTTCCCCCGGTTGGGCACGACGAACACAGATAGTTGGAGTGCCGCTACTACGTTGGACTAGTGCTTCATAATCAAAGGCATGGAGGGGTTGACCTAGCTCCAACATCACATAGTTGGTAATGTCAACAATATTATTGATGGGGCGCATTCCGCTCTGTCTCAAGCGCTGCTGCATCCAAAATGGAGAAGGCCCAATCTTGACGTCCTTGATCCGAAATGCAGTGTAGCGTGCACAAAGATCTGGGTCATTGATCTGCAAATTTACATAGCCCGATTCTTCCACAATATTCTTGGCTTCTGGCAGATCGTGAATGAACTCATTCTTAAGAGGTAACCCATAAATCGCAGCAGCCTCGCGGGCAATGCCATGGACACAGAGAAGATGACTAAAACCTCCCTTGATATCGAAGTGCAGAACTGTCTCTCCAAGATATTCACTCAAAGGAGAACCAACAGGTGCAGGTGCATCCTCTGGAAGGATCAAGACTCCCTCATGTTCTTCACTCAGACCAAGTTCCTTTTCAGAACAAGCCATTCCTTCAGAAGGAATCCCTCGAATCTTCGAAGGTTTTAGCTTCTTAAGCTTGTATTCTTCGCTGTAGGCGTCAATTACCTGCGCTCCAACCAAAGCTAGGGGGATCTTTGGACAGGGGGTTGGAACATTCCCAATCATTGCAAAAATATTAGGAGCACCGGTCACCACTACCAGGGACTGATCTGTTCCGTAATTGACCGTTGCTAGGCAGAGAGAGTCCGCATCAGGATGTGGTTCGACTTGCTGAATTTCTGCAACGACGAGAGTTTCAGGATTCCAGAATTCCCCAATCACGTCTGCCCCGTCAACCTCCAGGCCTGCAATCGTCAGGGTTTCCGTCAATTGATCAGGAGTTGCGGTGTAATCAACAAAATCACGTAGCCAGCGAAGCGGAATCTTGAGCGCCATATTCTCTTGGTAGTCAGGTTGAGTGAATGAATTGCGAGACTAGACTTCTTTCAATTGGATTGCAGTTCATGATACAGGTTCCGAAATTCCAGTGTCATCTTGTGCTGTGGATCCATAAAAACCAGTGGCTTGCAGTGCTGATGGGACTCACGAATCTTGATGGAAGATGAAAGTTTTGTCTCAAGAACTGGTAATTCTTCAGCTAGCATTTCCTCCAGTAATTGGCGTGGTAATCGGGCTCGTGGCTGAAACTGGTTAGCCACAATCCCGTCCACCTCTAATTGCGGATTGTGATCGGAGATGATTTCACGGACTTGTTGCAACAGGGTATACAGTGCCTGACGCGAGAAAGCGTCACAATCGAAAGGAATCAAACAACGCTCTGATGCAATCAAAGCGGATCTAGTGTAGCCCAGCAGGTAGTGTGTGGAGTTGCCTTGTGGATCCAGATCCTCAAGCAAAACTCGCTTTCCTTCCTGGGTGGCAATTGCTGCAAGATTGCAGACAATAGTGGACTTACCAACCCCTCCCTTCCAATTATAAACAACTCGACGCATCGATGAACTTAGCGGTAGTATTCACGAACATCCAGTGGCTGGGAATCCGGCAGGGGGAGGCGAGATTGCAGAACACGTTGAACGAGCTGAGCGCCCTGCTGTAGTAATCGCTCTAGTGGCTTACGATCTGCGACAGTACGGATCTCGATCACATCAAAGCCCTCTCCCATCTTGCCGTGTAGATAGTCGTCACTCGTCATCAGCTCATCCACTAATTTCAGCTTCAAGGCTTTGGAGGCCAACCAATATTCGCCTGTTGCTACTTGCTCAATATCCAAACCCTCTCGATATTGTGTAATATGGTCCTTGAAAGCTTGGTGAATCGCAGACAGATCCGCTTGGAATTTCTCTCGTGCTTCCTCTGTCACTTCAGCGAAGGGGGTCACGGTACGCTTGTACTCGCCTGCTGTGAAGAGGTAGTAGTCAATTTCATTACGCTGAAGAACACGATGAAAATTCGGCACACTCGCTACAACACCGATTGAACCAAGAAAAGCGAAAGGAGCTGCAATGATTTTTTGAGCTGCGGCTGCCATCATATAGCCACCACTAGCTGCAACAGTGTCTACGCAAACTGTGCAATTCAAGCCAGCTTGGCGCAATCGTAATAATTGCGAACTGGCATAACCATATTGAGCAACCGCTCCACCAGGGCTGGTCAGTCGGACTACAATTTCATCAGAAGGAAGGGCAATCTGCAGCAGAAAGGATATTTCTTCGCGTAGTTGCTCAACGGCGCTGGCCATTATGTTGCCGGTGAAGGAAAGGACATAAACACGATTGGAGTGTTTTCCGATCACCTCTTCCGTACTCAGTCCGCTGTCCAGTTGCTCCTTGATTTTTTCCAGTGTGGTTTGGGAATCTGACTTTGCCTCTTGTTCCTCACTCTTCCCTTCTTTCTTCTGTGCCTTACGAAGTAATTTAAGCGCTGCCTTGGGTAAAAATGGATGCTTTTGAAGTTCTCGTTGAAGAGAATCTAGGTCAGAGTCGAAGCGGTCGTTCAGATAACGAAAACTGAGGTGGGTTTTTGGTCGATTGCCTGGAGTCCTTTTTCGACGCCGGAAAGCACGCCATAGCATTAGTATCCCTGCAATCAAAAAAAGCAGCAGACTGACGTAATAGAATGTGAAATAGTTGACGACGAAGTCCAGCAGAGGGGAGGCGTTTTCGGATTCCATTTGGAAGAGAAAGCAGGTTAGACGGAAGTCAGGAGACAGAAGTCTTTGACTGTGAAAAATATCTTAGAATGAACGGATTGCCCCAAAACAACAAGCATTTTCCCCGCAATTTAGGGAACGCAACATGATTACATTTGCCCTTCAGGCACAGGACGGCAAAGGACGAGCCGGAAAGATAGAAACCTCTAGAGGTACGATCCATACCCCGATCTTTATGCCTGTGGGAACACTTGGTACCGTTAAGGCCATGACCCCTGAAGAATTGAAGGATATTGGAGCAGAGATCATCCTTGGAAATACCTATCATTTACACTTACGGCCCAGTGACTCTTTGATTGCCAAGCTTGGCGGCCTGCATCGCTTCATGAACTGGGATCGACCAATTCTGACAGACAGTGGAGGCTTTCAGGTTTTCTCCCTTGCCAAACTACACAAGCGGAGTGAGGAAGGGGTTCGTTTCCAAAGTCATTTGGACGGAAGCTCTTTCTGGTTGACCCCAGAGATTTCGATGAGCATTCAAGAAAATCTTGGCTCTGACATCATGATGGTGTTTGACGAATGCCCCGAACTGCCAGCTAGTCGTGAAAAATTGCAGGAATCTTTGGAACTTACATCTCGCTGGGCGAGGCGCTGCAAAGAGGCGCGGAAAACCGACCAGGCACTCTTTGGTATTGTTCAGGGAGGTGGCGAACTGGATCTTCGTCGTCAAAGCCTGGAACAGATGACTGAAATTGGCTTTGACGGTTATGCCCTGGGTGGTCTGAGTGTCGGAGAATCCAAAGAAGAAATGTACTACGTTCTAGACCACGTTGCTCATGAGATGCCTGCAGCAACTCCACGTTACCTGATGGGGGTTGGAGAGCCAGAAGATCTCTTGGCTGGAATCGAGTCTGGGATCGACATGTTTGACTGCGTGATGCCGACCCGAAATGCCAGAAACGGCAATCTCTTTACATCCGAGGGCAAGGTCACCATCAAGCAAGCGAGGTATCGTGAGGATGAACGCCCACTGGATCCAAATTGTAACTGCAACACCTGCCAGTATTACAGTCGAGCCTACCTGCGTCATCTTTACCAGTGTAATGAGATTCTCGCCATGCGCTTGAACACACTGCACAATCTACACTTCTATCTGCAATTGATGCGTGATTCTCGAGATGCCATTTTAGCGGGCAACTTCTCAGCTTTTCGTCAAACCCGGCTACAACAATGGCGATCCGCCCAGCAACAAGAAGCTCAAGATGAAGCATGAGATGGGCTGGCTTCCTTGGTTGTCTACTTCTGATTGCCAGCTATGGATTTCAGGGTTCTTTCCAGATTGGACTACAGGTTCCTTTGCGCTTTGATTCTGAAGAAAAATCTGAAAAGGTTCTGCGAATTGCCACCTTCAATGTTGCTTTAAGTGCTCGGCAACCCAACGGTTTGAAGCAACGGTTACGCTCCACCTCAGATCTCCAACTACAAAATATTGCAGCGATTCTGCAGAAAATTCGCCCGAGTATTGTATTGCTCAACGAGTTTGACTTTGATGAATCTGGTGAATCCGTCGGCTTGTTGCAAAGCAACTATCTTCAGCGTTCGCAACATGAATTGAAGCCGATTTCCTATCCCCATGTCTATGCCGCTCCTTCCAACACAGGGATACAAAGTGGTTTTGACTTGGATCGTGATGGGAAGCTAAATAGCCCAGGGGATGCGTTGGGATTTGGGAACTTTCCCGGCCAGTACGCTTTTGTGCTTCTCTCCCAATACAAGCTGGAGAGAGAGAAAATTCGGACTTTCCAAAAATTTCTCTGGCGAGATCTTCCTGGCGCTTTGTTGCCAGATCACCCCGACCGGCTGGGACAAGGGGATTGGTATTCAAAAGATGAGTTAGACATTCTGCGCCTCTCCTCCAAGAACCATGTGGATGTCCCTGTGTCGATTCATGGGCATCGATTGCATCTACTACTGTCGCACCCAACACCACCAGTTTTTGATGGGCCAGAAAATCGTAATGGTCGGCGAAATCATGACGAGATTCGTCTCTGGAGTGACTACCTAAGTGGCGGGAAGCACACGAATTATTTGATTGATGATGCAGGTAAATCTGGTGGCCTGCATTCTGAAGATCTGTTTGTTGTTCTAGGAGATCTCAACGCAGATCCTGTCGATGGTGACAGTTACAATCAAGCGATTCTCCAATTATTGGAGCATGAGCGTATTCATCCTGCCGTCTGGCTCGATGATCGTGTCCCACGCAGTGAAGGTGGAAAATTCCAGAAACCCCGAAATCCTCCACACAGGGGAGATCCTGCTGAAGACACTGCTACTTGGGGGTTACGAGTCGATTACGTGCTCCCGGCTCGGGAACTGGAAATTCTACGTAGCGGAGTTTTCTGGTCCAACCCCGATGAAACAGAGGCAACTTGGCTCAAACCAAGTTCTGATCATCGTCTCGTCTGGGTCGACTTGAAGTTGCCCTGAGTTTCGATTTCCATCAACATAGAAATTTATAATCCCAGATCTACATCGACAAGATGCTGGAGTTCTTCATAAAATCAGTGTATCTCCTCCGACTTTGTATCAAAAATCCTGACACCTCGTACCCTCTTAGAAAGCATGGAGATTCAGAACAACCAACTTCACCTCGGTGGACTGAGTGCGGAAGCCCTTCGTATCAACTTTGGCTCTCCTCTCTATGTCTATGAAGAGGACTCTCTTCGGAGTCAGTGCCGCCGTCTGCTGAGCTGCTTTGAGGAATTACATCAACAGCAAAGACTGCAGTTGCACTTCGCAATGAAGGCCAACTCCAACCCATCAATCCTCAAGGTTTTGCGAGAAGAAGGCGCTTGGATTGATGCCGTCTCTCCTTATGAAGTGCAACTGGCACTCGACTGTGGTTACAGGCCGGAACAGATTTTGTTCACAGGCAACAACACTGCTCCAGAAGAATTGGATTTCTGTGTAGAAAATGGAGTTCCACTCAACATCGGATCTTTATTTACGCTGGAACACTTCGGTAAGCGATATTCTGGAAAAAATATTTCATTACGGGTGAATCCGGGGGTCGGTGCTGGGCATCATGCTCACTGTATCACAGGAGGGCCACGCTCTAAGTTTGGCATCTACCATGATCAACTGGAGCAGGCTCAAGAACTGGCTCAGCACTATAGCCTTCGCATCATCGGGATTCAGTCCCACATTGGTACGGGTATTTTTGCACCAGAGCCAATGCTAGAAGCGATGGAGATGATTCTTGCGCTTGCAGAACTCTTCACCGAACTGGAATTCATTGATTTTGGGGGTGGCTTTGGCATTCCTTATCGTCCTGAACAACAAGAAATGGATGTAAATGCACTAGGCCAACAGATGACGGAAAGATTTGAAAAATTCTGCAAGGAATATGGTCGTCCTCTCTCCATGAAGCTGGAGCCTGGGCGTTATCTTGTTGGACCAGCTGGATTTCTGCTGTTGAGCGTCACTAACCGTAAACACACTCCCGAATATCAATTTGTTGGCACTGATTCCGGTTTTCATCACTTGGTGCGTCCAACCATGTATGGCTCCTATCACAGGATCTGGAATGCCTCCCGAATGGAAGATGAACTCGAGACAGTGGCGGTGGTGGGAAATGTCTGTGAAACTGGAGACTTTTTCAGTGTCGATCAAGGCAACATCCAACGTGATCTGCCAAAAACCACAGTGGGAGACTGCCTTGTGATTGCAGATGCTGGAGCCTACGGTTTTTCCATGAGTTCCCAATATAATTCTCGGCCACGGCCAGCAGAAGTTTTGGTAAAAGATGGACAAGCTCAGTTGATTCGTCGAGCAGAACGGTACACAGACCTGCTACGCACCACACAGGAACTGGATTAATTCACTGCGTAAAGTCAACACAGACTGATCAATATCGGCAAAGGAGAACTGGATGGAAAATTACGACTTGTGCGTACTAGGAGGAGGACCTTCGGGCTATGCTGCCGCAATGCGTGCCGTTGATTTCGGCAAGAAAGTCATTCTCGTGGAAAGAAGCCGATTAGGAGGCGCCGGGGTCTACAACGGAGCACTTTCTTCGAAGACGTTCTGGGAACTCTCCAAGGAAATTGCCTCCATGCGTCATAAGTTGGACAGCTACGGAATGAAAATGCCGCAGATCCCCTTTGGCAGCATCTTGGAAGAGGTTGATAATGCCGTCTACGAACGCTCTGCTCAGTTGGAAGAGCACCTGCGACAAATTGTTCATCGTGACGGAGAAAACTTCCGATTCGTCAAGGGAAGTGGCCGTTTACTCACGCCAAACAAGATCGAAATGCGGGGTGAGTTTGAGCCCTACGTAGTAAGATCCGACTACACTATCATTGCTACCGGAAGCCGTCCTCGGATGCTACCCAATGTGGATGTGGACGAGCGCATCATCATGACCAGTGACGGCATGAGTGGTCTTCGTTCCTTCCCGAAGAGTCTGATCATTGTTGGAGCTGGGGTGATCGGCTGTGAGTTCGCTAGTATTTTCTCGAATTTTGGGAACACCGATGTCCGCTTGATTGCGCGAGATAACCGTATTCTTCCCTTCGAAGATGAGGACCTGACTAAAATTATAGAGCGTAATCTTGAAAAAAGCGGGGTGACGATCCATCGACAATCCTCTTTGATTTCCATGAAGATTGTTAGCGGAGAAGTTGAGTACGTGATTGGAACTCCCCAAGGTGAAGAAACCCATCAAGTAGAACGAGCATTGATCTCCATTGGTCGAGTACCCAACATTGAAAACACGGGAGCCCGTGAATTAGGAGTGAGGCTGGATCGAGCTGGTTGCATTGATGATGAAGATACCTCCACAAACCTGTCAAACATCTACGCTGTAGGAGACATGACTGCGGATATTGCTCTTGTCAACGTAGGGGAACTCGAAGGCAGACATGCCGTGGAAAAAATCTTTGGTCGACCCAGTCGACCTCTGATCTACGAAAACATCTCTACCATTATGTTCCTCGCTCCAGAGGTCGCTGGAGTGGGCATGAACGAAGCACAGGCTCGCAAAGCAGGGGCACCCTTCCGAGTGGCCTCCTTCGATTATCGTTGTATCCCACGCGCAATCGCAATGCGTCACAGCGAGGGCTTTTTCAAGATTGTGGTAACAGATGACGAGGAGATGCGCATTCTTGGGATGCGTGCCATTGGAGAACATGCCTCCAGCGCTATCCAGGCTGTAGCCCTACTGATCTCCATGCGAAAAGGGATTGGTGAATTAGCTGAACTGATACACCCCCATCCTTCGATTATCGAAGGCATACAGGAATGCGTACGGATGCTGCTCGGCAAGTCGATTTACAAACCTGATGTTTTCCGTGAGTACCTACGATTACGGGCATGGCGAGACGGAAACTACGAGGAATTGGTGTGGCCACTGAAGAAAAGTGAATAAACGGACAATCTAGCTCTCTGCAATAAACCCACTCTGGAGAACCCACATGAGTCTCCCACAACAAAAGCTGCAAGCCACAGACCTTGAGCGGTGTTTATCAGAATTAAAGGTGCTACTGGGTGATCGCCTCTCTACAGCAAGCGATGTACGTCAGTTACATGGGAAAGACGCCTCCTTCCACGAGGTTCATGAACCTGATGCTGTCGCTTTCGTGGAGAGTAACGAGGAAGTTGCTGAGATCGTCAAGTTTTGCTTACGGTATCGGATTCCCATCATCCCCTTTGGTTCAGGAACATCTTTGGAAGGACACATCGCAGCGCTTTATGGAGGGATTAGCCTCGATCTTTCAAGAATGAATCAAGTACTCGAAGTCAACGAAAATGATCTCGACTGTCGGGTACAAGCAGGAGTAACCCGTAAGCAACTTAACGAGCACCTGCGATCAGCGAATCTGTTCTTTCCAATTGATCCTGGTGCGGACGCTTCGATTGGTGGAATGACGGCAACCCGGGCTTCAGGCACCAATGCGGTCCGCTATGGAACCATGCGTGAAAACGTGTTGGGTCTGACGGTGATCAATGCTGAAGGAAGAATTCTGAAAACCGGCACGCGTTCCCGAAAGTCTTCTGCAGGCTACGATCTGACGCGCCTATTGGTAGGCTCTGAAGGCACACTGGGCATCATTACAGAGATCCAGCTACGTCTGCACGGGATACCAGAAGCAATCTCTGCAGCTGTCTGCTCTTTTGAAACTCTTGCTGGGGCAGTCAACACGGTTATCTCTGTAATGCAATCCGGGCTACCCGTCGCACGTGTAGAGCTACTGGATGAGGTTCAGATGGATGCCCTGAATCAGTATTCCAACCTAGACTATCCCAAAAAACCCACCCTTTTCTTTGAATTCAATGGAACGCAACGCTGGGTGGAAGAGCAGTCGCAATTGGTCGGAGAACTTGCTGGTAAAAATGGCGGGGGAAGCTTCCGTTGGGCCACCGATGAAGCAGAACGAGTGAAACTCTGGGATGCTCGACATGATGCTTACTACGCAGCGATGGCTCTCAAACCAGGTTGTAAGGGTTGGCCTACCGATGTTTGTGTCCCCATTTCTCGACTAGCAGAGTGTATTCTCGAAACTCGGGCCGACATCGACGCATCAAAACTCACAGTACCCATTGTTGGTCATGTGGGGGACGGGAATTTTCATCTACTCTTCTTGATCGATCCAGCCAACGAGGCAGAAGATTTGAAGCAATTTCAGCAGTTGAATGATCGTTTGATTGAGCGGGCTTTGAAAATGGGAGGGACTTGCACCGGTGAGCATGGTGTCGGGATAGGTAAGATTCACTACATGCGCGCCGAACACGGAGAATCTGTAGAGATGATGCGACAGATCAAGCAAGCTCTAGATCCATTAAACCTCTTCAACCCTGGGAAACTCGTCCCCGCTTGATTTCACGTACTCGAGATATTCAGAGCTATGGACTTTGGGTTCCCGCACGTTCCTATTACCTTGAGGCTATGTGCTCAGTAATCCACTCTGAGCCAGGCGTTTCACAGCTTCTGACAGCACACTGGGGTCATTGGCATAGCTGAAGCGCAAAAATCCTTCACCTCCAGGACCAAAATCACTGCCAGGAGTTAAAGCAACTCCAGTTTTTTCCAGAATCTGCATTGCCATCTCTAGCGATGGCATTTCCTTTCGATAGCGGAAAAACACGTAAAATGCTCCGCTTGGATCATAGCCTGGATCCAGCCCATGGTTGCGGAGTGTTTGCAGAAACATATCTCGACGCTGCCTGAACTCCTGCTGATTTCTCTCTAGTGCCCCTCCATCATCTTGCAGTACAGCCAGTGCTACCTCCTGCATCAAGGTGTTTGCCGAAATCATCAGGTTTTGGTGCATCCGGATTGCCGTTGGCATCCATTCGTCTGGTAGAATCAAGTATCCCATTCGCCAGCCAGTCATCCCGTAGGATTTTGAAAGGCCATGAAGGATCAAGGCATTCTCTGAGAATCGTAAATACGAAAGTGGTGCTGCGTCGTAACTTAGATCCAGGTAGATTTCATCAGAGATAACCGGCAAGCCAAGCTCTGCAATCGCCCGCATGGAAACTTCGTCTAGGACTGTTCCCGTTGGATTCATGGGGGAGTTCAGTAAAATCGCCCTGGTATTTTTCGTGAGGCACTGCTGGACCACATCTGTCTTCAGCTGGAATCCATCTTCAAGATGCAAGGGCACTCTCACTGGGTTTAGCCCTGCCATCAAGATCAGGTTGTCATAACAAGCGTAACCAGGGTCGGTAAGCAAGATGTCGCTACCAGGTGGGGCAATCAGACGGAGAGCAAGGAACAGTAGTGGGGAGGTTCCATTCGAGATCAATATCTGCTCAGCTCGTACTGGGGTTTGATAAAGCCGAGTGTGCCGCTGCGCAATTGCCTCCCGTAACTCAGCAATACCGCAGGTGTTGGTGTAACCAAAGTGTTGATTAGCAACCTGTTGGAGTCGCTGACCAACCACTGGAGGTGGCGAAACGTCTGGCTCTCCAAATTCTAGATGAAGAATGCTGTGTCCTTGTTTCTCCAATTCCTGGGCACGCCCAAAGACCTCCATCGCCAGAAAACTAGTAATCGAATCAAGATGATTCGGTAAGGACATGTGTAAATCTCTTGGTGTGTAACTTGGGAGAGAGCTTACAGAACTCCGAGGATGGCGTTCACGACACGGTAACTCCTGGCTGCGGCCTCTTTCAGAAAGGTGGGGAAGTCTTCCATACTTTCTTCGCCAGCAAGATCGCTCAAACTTCGGACAATCATACATCGAACACCGAATTGTTCGGCAACCTGCGCAATAGCAGCGCCTTCCATTTCTATCGCCTGCGCTTGAAATTTTTTGAAGAGTTGTTGGCGGGTTTCTTTACAATTGAGGAAGGTGTCTCCAGAGAGGATCCTGCCAAAGTAGGCATCTGGGTGAGCTTGCTGGATCCTGGCCTTCAGTTCCTCGTCTAGTCTGAAAGGTGGATTTTCCTTTGGAAGTCCCATTGGCAGAGTGCCAGCTCGATGCGCAATCAACTCTTGGTCAATGATGGTTCCGTAGTCGTGCTGCCATAATTCATCCGCAATCACCAGATCTCCAATCTTTAGGCTTGGATCTAAACCACCAGCAACCCCAGAAAAGATCAGTAATTCACAGTTGAAGTGCTGAATCAGGATGGTCGAGGCCACGGCGGAGTTGACCTTACCAATACCAGATTCAACCAGAGTCAGTTCGTGGGAACCATGCTTCCCTTGAAAATAATCTCTCCCTCCTGATCGAGCCGCAGGTAGTGAGCTTGGAGAGAAATGTCGCAACTCTTCAGGAATTGCGCAGAGGATCCCAATACGCATTCAAACCACTCAGAAATACTTTTCACAAACTCTTGGAAAATCGCGCTTAACGCACCAGTCGTAGAATCGTCCGCTATGGCAGGATGACAACAACAGGGCGATGAGAAATACGAGCAGCGTATTTCGACCAAACATCTCTAGCTCGCTCAATCTATCAAAGCCAGACGTGAGGAGTACCAAAGGTTGCCAGTAACAGTATTAAAGATACCAATAGAGCAAGGCCAATCATCAGGAAGCTGACATAATTGTCGGTCCCGTGACTGACACCAATCTCACCAGCTTCTCTCTTTTTCATCAGTTCACTATCAAATTTCTCGCTTTGAGCAATTTCCTTTGCTCGTTCCCGAGCATCGTCTTCAAACTCTTTCTGCAATTCCTGAATGTCTTTTTGGGTCGGGTTAAGCATGAATTCTCCAGAATCAAAAATAGATAAAATGCTAAACACTCAGTTTCTTACCCACAGTTGCTGCAAAAGTCCATCCTCCAGCCAAGGAAGTTTTCGTAGAATGCAAAATTGGTTGTAATTTTCTTACTTCTGCCTCAATCTCAGACTACTTTCCCAGCCCATGTGCTCTCGGGTCTGGCTCACCAAGATTGAATTCAAATCCTCAAAATCACAAATGACCACTCGAACGACTGGCCAGTCGGCATTTCCCATTGCATGGGTATGTCTTTGCTTATTGATTGGTTTCCTATCAATAGCCCCAACACTCATCAGGGCACAACAAAACTCTGAAGCGGAAGGGAATCTACAGCATCAATCAAGGCTTCAGGAGTCTTTCCAGCAGACTCAAATGACGGAGGATGGCATCGCCAATCTGCTAAATGGCGAACTCAGTCAATCGCAGATGGACACTCAAAGACTGGCACAGCAGCTCAGTCTTTATCGATTGCAAGCCTCTACCCTGCGTAACCTTTTGTTAGTTAGTAGTACGACCATTGATGAGTTGAGCCAGGGAATCGCTCGACAACAGCAGGCTCTTCAAGAGCTTGGAACATCCGTCTCTCAGGGGAACCAGTCCATACAACCTCTGGAAGAACGCCAACTTCGTGCACAAGTTCGCCAAGAAGTCTATCAACAACAGGTTAACGAGTTGAAAAACCTGCCTCAGGCCAGTATTCCCATCTCGCTTCAGACACTCGTCGACGAGATTAGTCTGACGCAACAAAACAACCGAAAAAATCTCGATCAACTACTTACGATCAAAAAAGAGGAGATTACTCGTCTACAAGCCGCTCGGGATGAGAACAAAGAATTACTGGAACAACTTCAGAGGCGCCTGGAGGAGCGCCGTCAAGAAATGCTCTTTGAAAAGCAGGAGATCTCTCTTGCCAAGCTTGGGCCGACTGAAATCGCTAGTGAACTAGAACGCTTCCTGCGACTTGTGGGTCGCTGGAGCCAACCTGCAGAAATTCAATCTGGCATCCTGGGATTGTGGGAAAGCTATCGGTTCTTATTGGCCACCTTCCCATTCCTATTCGTGATTGGCCTGATCCTCTTGCGAAAAGCCAAGCACAACCTCCTAGACTGGCTCAAAGAAACGGATCTGCCCATCTGGCAAAACTGGACCTTACACTTACTGTTACAGTCGCTGATGCCAATCGGTGCAATCAGTCTATTGTGGGCTTGTGAACAGAGCATGATCCTGGCAAACCTCAATCCATTGCTGGCGCTCTTTCGCAACATGCTGCTGCTATGGATTTTCGTGTTTTGGTGCCTACGAGCACTAGAGCGATTCGATGATGATAACTTTGTGCCGGTTCGTTTGGCAGCACATCGTCTCCTCCGCTGGGTTCGTAGTCTAGGTCTGAGCTATTTATTATTGCAACAGTTGCTGGGTAGCAACAGTGTGATGCTTCTTATTGGCAGATTAGTGCTTGGTATCGGAGTACTGGTTTTGAGCGTTGACCTAGGACGTCAACTGCGTCGTTGGGTGCAGCTTCAAGATCATTGGCCTGCTCTCAGGCAGACTGCCTTGAGCCTGGTTCTGGGGTCACTGCCAACACTAACTATTGGAGGTGGGCTACTTTTAGAGCTAGCGGGCTATTCTTACCTCAGTCTCTACTGGTCAGTTTCTCTGAGCAAGACTGGGATTGTCCTATTCTGGGGCTTCCTTTGCTGGAAATGTCTTCAAGAATGGGATGCCCGTTTGGATGCACAACCCCTCCAAACCGGTATACTGGAAGTTGATGTTCAAACCCTGGGACAGCAGTCCACCAATTGGCTGATTGGAAGAATCGCTTGGCTGTTCGGAGCAGGATTGATTGGTCTAGGACTTCTGTTGGCCTGGGGCGCAGAGAAAGACGTGCTCTTGCACACTTGGGAGGCAATCCGTCA
>DJYX01000032.1 GCA_002450295.1 Deltaproteobacteria bacterium UBA6967 | reverse complement strand
GCTCGACGGTTGCGTGACAATCGTGTGATTGCTTTCCAGATCAAAACCCATTTCAAGTAACTGAACAAATTTCTTTCATCTCTCTCCCCGTTCTCAGTATCTGAGTACTTCCTAATTTTACGAGCAACTCGCTCTCTTTATTGAAATCTACTATGAACCCTGCGGGGACAACTCCGTCCTATCTTCCTGGAATCCTGGCGATGCTGCTGGGACAATTATGTTTCTCGATCAATGATGCGCTCATCAAATACAGTGTTGGGCTGCACAGTGATCAGCAGAGTATATTTCTACTACTTTTCCTAAGGGGAATGCTGGTCTGTGCAATGACAGCTGGATGGTTAATCGGCCAAGGGCAGTTTTATCCCAAGAATTTATTTGCCCTGAATGACATGCACCTTCGTGGGGGTGTTGAAGTGCTTTTGACCGGAGCTTTTTTTGCCTCGATCCTGCTGCTGCCTCTCTCTGATGTCTACACGATCATGCTCTCGGCTCCATTGATGATCACAGCCTCAGGTGCTTTTTTGCTCAAGGAAAAGGTTCATTGGAAGAGTTGGTCAGCCGTTATACTGGGTTTCAGTGGTGTCTTGATCGTGATGTGGCCAGATGATCTTGGTTTTCGGATGGCCTATCTCCTGCCTCTATTGGCTACAACTCTTTTGGTACTACGCGAGTTGCTCACAAAACGGATGGCACCTCAGTATCGAGGAATAGAGGTTGTTTTGGTGACCTCTCTAATGACAACTCTGGCAGGTGGAATTCTCGCTTTCTTTTGGGAAACATCGCTGAATTTCAATGCAATCCCTTATTTGATCGGTTCAGCCTGCATGTTGACGGTGGGTTATTTGATGGCTGTGCTAACCATTCGTCTGGCTCCAATTTCCGTCACTTCTCCCGTACGCTATTCCATCATTATTTTCGGGGCATCCAGCGCCTATCTAATTTTGGAGGAAACCCCTTCAATCAACACAATTCTTGGCTCATTGATCATTGCTGCCAGTGGGTTTTTCGTGTTCCAAAGAAATCGATAATCTCCACTGTCAATCAAGCCACTGATTCTATCAGAAATCTTATCCATTTTATTTAGATAATTTAAGTAATTTTTATTAAAAATAATTTAAACATGAAATGTCGAGGACAAATTGATCTAGACTTGCTTCGGTTCTTTTGGAAAGAGGTGACGCAATTTCAGCACAGAAGCTAGGCTCAATGCGGGTGTCAACACAACAGCATAGAGTAAACCCTTGGCAAGGCTGGGAAGCCCACTCTCATCTATCCAGCGTAGCGACCTGAAAAGAAAAACCATCAGTTTCGGTACTCCAAGGCAACCAAAACACATCGCCATATCAAAAAGGAGCTTGGAAATCAGGTTTGTTATTGGCCCCTTTTGGTAATGTGGGAGGGCATCAAGCTTCTCAATATATCCTGGATCAAGCCCATTCAGGCGGGCCCCAGTTCGAATCAATTCAAGATAGCGCAGGGTGGGGGGACGATCCTGAGGCAGCTTTCTCGCATCCAAAGCTCTGAACACAAAAGCCTTCTGAACTTTTCCACAATAGGTCTCCACTTCCACAGCCTCTCGGGCATAACTTTGATCACCGCCCTCGCTCTGCACCAGTTTCGCAAAATCCTCTGAACTCAGTCGAACCAACACTCCATGCACTGTTTCCTCTGGATCGGGTTCGACACCTGCCATTGATGGTTCTAACCACGAAATTCCCTGCAAATTGAAAGCAAGACGCCAACCTTTGAGCTTAGCTGGAAAACTCTCCTTGATTAACAGATTGGCTCGTCCCTTTAACTTGTCTGGATGCATGTTGGAGCCAATCGCAAAATTCCAAATATCTTCCGTAGTTTGTTCTGGAGGATTTTCAGCAGATGTCGGTGGGATCATGGGGTTAAATTGCGGTTGAAAGCAAAACTAAGTTGCTTGGGCTTTTTTTGGCAACGTGATTATCAATTGAGCGAGCGAAGCAAGCTACGGTCAATGGTGAGTTGACCAAATGTGAATTCCTACATGTTGACAAGTTCACACATCTGTTCAGCTGTTTCCTGTAAGACCGGCCAATTTTCTGTATGTGAATTGTATGCGATATGATCCAAACCAATGTGAAGATAACAAGCGCTAAGTCGTTCTTCTAGATTTGTTGGTGTGTAACCAACTTGAATCCATCGATTTTCCAGGGCTTCTCGAAGCAGGGGAACATCGAGATTTGTGTGCCAGGGCGCCCAGAATTCAAACCAGGCCAAATCGTAGAGGTGATCTCCCAAACGTCCACAGCCCCAATCAAAGACTGCGTTGATGCGTCCTCCATCAACTAGGACATTACGATTCATCAAATCGCAGTGCAGCAAAGAACGAGGGACATCCGTTAAGGCAAAATTCTTCAACTTATCCAACCCTCGCTCAAAAACATCCCTTCCTGATGGAGAATTCTGTTCCAGTTTGCGACGCCAACCGTGAGTCCGTTGGGTCGGCTTGTCTTCAACAACAGTGAGCAGATGTTCCCTCCAAGTAGCACAATTAGCGGTGCCATCTTTGTCCCAATGTCCCACTCCAGCGGTCTCTTTGAGATCTGCAGTTCGCAAAGCCTCCAGTACATTGACCAAATCCGGAATCACGCCCCGCCAAATCTCAGGGGCCACATTCTCAAGAGGAATCCCATGTGCTCTGCGAGAGATAGCAAAGTAGCCATCCAGCGCTTCCCCCACCTCAAAAACCTCAGGAATGGGGAGCAGTGCTGAGCTAAATCTGGCCGCCCAGCGATCTTTTTGAAAATCTTCGATGTAACGCCCAAAGCGGATTGCATATTCCTGGTCTCCAACAATGTATCCAAAACAACGAGACCAAGCGCCCTGGCCGATCATCGTAAGCTGTTGAGGCTCAGCTGAGAGATGGCTTCGTAGAAAATGATGGGCTTGATTTGGGGATACCGCTGACATCGATCTTGAAGTGAAGGCCGTGTTCCAAAAATCTGGGAGTTGAATCAACCCTTTGAAACAACGTAGGAGCTTGG
>DJYX01000034.1 GCA_002450295.1 Deltaproteobacteria bacterium UBA6967 | reverse complement strand
GGTCGGCGGGTAGTAGCCCTGCAACACTGTGAATCTGGGTAACCTCTAGCGCTTCGTCAAAAGATGGTGGCGGCAGGATGCTGACCATTCTTCGAGCAAGCATCGTTTTACCGGAACCTGGGGGTCCGAGCATCAACAGGTTGTGTCCTCCGGCAGCTGCCACTTCAAGCGCCCGTTTGACGTGCTCCTGGCCCTTGACGTCCTGCAGGTCTTCACCAAGTTGCTGATGTTGCTGAAACAAGGACTCTGCATCCAGTTCCGTCTGTGGGAACTGCTGTTCGTTGCGCAGAAAGGCAATCACATCCCTTAGATGTCTAACGGGCACACGCTGTAGTTCAGGAACCACGCCTGCCTCCAACTCATTAGCGATAGGCAGGACAAGCTGGCTCAACTGCTGGCGCCTAGCCATCAGGGCCATCGGCAACACCCCTCTCACAGATCGTAGGCTTCCCTCCAGGGAGAGTTCACCGGCAAATAGACAGTCCTGTAGTCGCTCTGCTGGACAGTGTCCCATCGCTGCAAGCAACGCGACCGCAATCGGCAAATCAAAGCCTGCTCCCACCTTCTTGAGTTGTGCTGGGGCTAGGTTGACCACGATTTTCCTAGGTGGCAGCGCAAACCCACAGTTGCTCAATGCTGCCAGGATACGGTCTCGACTCTCCCGAATCGTGTTGTCTGGCAGACCAACGATATTAAAGGCACTCAATCCAATCGCCACATCCACTTCGACTGTAATCGGATGGGCTTCAATGCCAAGAACCGTGGCGGCGTGTGCTTTGGCTATCATGATTCTCTGAAAAAGAGATGGATCGACGAATCAATCAGATTTCTGAGAAGAAAACAGACGGTCTTTGCATTCATTTTCGTAAAGCGATGTTTCCTTTGATTTATTGCATTTTTACTTGGCTTGTCGCAAGCAGTCTTGTGACAAAATTGCCTGTCTAACTTTTTTACAGTTCCGTTGATTACAGATGGAAAGTCCACTTTTTGCTTGGAGTGGTTCTCCTGTGAAAACATGAAGTCACAAGAATCTTGGATTTTTCTCCGAGGGGGGAGAATGTGTCGTAGACTCCTGATTGTTTTTTTAGCTGTTTTTGGTTTCCTGGAGACGTGGGTCTGTGCAGAAGGTCGTAGTCGACTGCGACTGACTACTCCGATTGCTGCTGAATATGGGGACATCGAAGGTGCTACCAACACCATTGAACAAGGGAGCGGCTATGGCGTAGAGTATATTTTTACCAATGGGTTTGGTCTGGGTTGGAGTACCTTCACTGCCAAGGCCAAGTTTGACCTCACGATAGGGAGTACTGATTTATCATTTGATCAAGAAACGGACGCCCAGTTTCTAGATCTATCTTACCTATTCGGCGAGAATCTGACGCTCCAATTGAGTTATGGAACCCTACTCGGTGGTTCTGGGAAAGCTCGCTATTCACAAACGACTACTCTTCCGTTTGCTCCTTACACCTTCACTGCCAATCTGGAAGATGAAATCTCGTTGCAGGGTACTGCTTACGGTCTGACCCTCGGTATGGCTCTAGGCGACATTGAGCTCACCTATGGCCTTCGACTGCACCACATCAACCATGATTATCAGAGTTCTACCCTCTCCATACTTGATGGAGAATACGACCAACTCTACCAAATTGCTGGTATTGGAGCTCTTTTCTGAAAAAGAGGCCGTCAACTTCTACTTTCCGAGTATTTTCAGGATGGTTTCACTTGGAGAGGTGTCACGGCGGTGAATCCCTTCCGAAATCCCCCATCTTCGCTCTTACGTGCATTGATGCAAAGTCTGCTCGCTCATAGCAATGCGCGCTACTCGGATTTTGCTCAGTAAAACATCAGAGAAATCCTCTTATCCGATGGGGCCTTTTTGTTCTTCTCTCTGGGGTAGAAGGACAACTTGCTTCAGATTTAAACACTCCGATTCGCAAGTAAATTTGGATTCAATGAGGCTTCAAAAAACCCTCTTCCAGTGGGAGAGGGGGAACCACGCAAGTGGTGGGTGAGGGGATTTTGTGAACGGAAATGTGAGGCAATTGGTAGATCCCTATTCAGCTGACAAGGTGTTCAACATGTAGTCCAGCGACTTTCAGGAAGTCTGTGTCTCCTGTGAGGAAACGATGCTCTTCTCTTAGTTGGAGACAACTTGCGGCTTGTAGGGCATCCGGAGTTCGCAAGCCATGCCGAACGCGGATCGCAGTTGCCAACTCCACAACATTTTGGCTGAGTTCTATCCAGTGTAAGTCGGGACGTTCAAAGAAGGCATCATAGCTCTTCAGCAGGTCCAAGTTCTTGTGCTTCATCGGCCCAACTCGTGCTTCCAGCCAGGTCAGACGACTGAGGGCCAACTCCGGATTTGCTTCCAATTGGCTGAGTTGGAAGAGGCGCTGCTGGACTTTCTCCCGCAATTCACTCTCTCCCTCCAGCAAGTAAATCAGCGCACTGGTGTCCAAAAAAGCGATCACCAACTGCGCTCGGTAGCAAGATCCGCATCAATCTGTTCTTTACTCCTGGAACCTTTAGACTCGGTAGCCAGCAACCATTGCAAAGCGGTCAAGCCATCTTCGGGAGACCGATGTTGATTACGCTGTAACTGCTCGTAGTCTGCTGCCCTCAGAACCACTGCTGTCAGCTTGTTGTGCTTGACCAAGTGTAGTGGACCTCGTTGAAGCCCTTCTTCGATCGCAACTAACCCCCGTCGTTTCAGTTCGGCAGCCGTCAACTGGTTTTCCATGGAATTTCCCTAAATAAGTACTTAATCTATAAAAGATAGTACTTTTTGAAAATATAATATACCAAAAATAACAAAAAACCCTCGCCCAGTGAGAGATCGTTGAGTCAGCAAAGCGTTCTGAAAACCCTCGCCCAGTTGGGAGAAGGGGGACCACGCAAGTGGTGGGTGAGGGTGTTTTGCGTACTGAAAATGCGAGGAAATTTTTGAATTTGTCGAAGCCCCTCATCCGGCCATTTGGCTACCAATATAAAGTCCATCTGGTCAGTAGCTTGACAATGAAAGTTTGTTCAAAGTAGATGAGAACACATTGAACCAAACGCTTTTTCCAACAAAAATTTTGATGAATGGACTCAAATGGTGAATTGGAATGATATGAGTCAGCTCCAAAGAAGGATTTCTGAGACGAGTGTGGGAGTGCAGAGAAGGGAAGCGGTGCTGAAGGAACTAAGCCCCGAGTTGGGACAATTCATCCTGGAAATTGGATGTGGCGGTGGGCAACTACTCAAGGAGGTGGGATTGAGAGTGGGTCCCAGTGGCAAAGTGATTGGCCTGGACATCAGTGCAGATCAAATTGCGGCTGCCAAAAGCCTTTGTGAAGAGGTGGATCACATCGAGTTTTTCAATGGTAAGCTCGAAGAACTGGAAGGGAGTGATTATCAATTGGATTCGGTGACCTCCA
>DJYX01000144.1 GCA_002450295.1 Deltaproteobacteria bacterium UBA6967 | reverse complement strand
CGTTTGAGCAAACCAAACACCTGGAAGACCATAGATCCAACGGGTAGGAGGAATACCAAAAGCCCATTCCAGAAAATTATTTACCACTCCAGAGCGACCGAACAAAAGGATAACGGCTAAGCCAATTACAAATGGTGGAGTGATGATCGGAAGCAAAGTGATAGCGCGAAGGGTTTGTTTCCCTCGAATAGAAGTCCGCGTAACAAGCAGCGCAAAGGCTAGCCCCAGAAGAGTGGTAGTCACGCCAACCAAGATTGCCAAGTAGAGCGAGTTCCAGGCAACCCCACAATTGAGTGAGCTGTTCAGACAGCTAAGCTGCCAGATTCTAGTAGATGTGAGTTTCTCTAGAAACAGAACAGGGGCGAGCGCACCATCTTCATTCAGCAAGGCACTGAACAGGATTTTGACAACGGGATAGAAGATGAAAAGCAGTACAAGCAGAACGTTCAGACCGATTGAGCCTGTGACAAAACCATCTCCTTGCACTCCACCACGTAAGCTCCAACCTTGGGTAAATAGGAAAAGCAGGCAACTGGCAACCAACAGAGCCCCATAACCCATGCCTTCCTGTGATGGACCAGAACTGTCGAGCAAGAGCTGGAGAGCTTCGCTATTCCAACCTCGCAATCCAATGAGAAAGCCCTGCAACAAGATCCAACAAAGGCCAACACCACCGCAGCCCATAAGAAGACTGGCAAGCCTTGGATCATCACGCTTCCAACCCAAACAAATGATCGGTAGTCCGATGCAGATCAGCAGTGGTAGCAGCCAAAAGCGACCTTGCATGAAGATCTGCAAGATGCCTGGAGCATATTCGTCATCCAGCGGCCAGCCATCTTCAATCCAGATAAAACTCCAGAAGCCGTCGTAGGCTTGGTACCAAGGAAGCACCAAGGCACCAAACCAACCAACGATAAGCCAAAGTAGGAGAGCTTTACGAAAAAGGTATGGAGTTGCCTCCCCCCGCTGAATGCGACGAGAGAGGCTAAGAGAGGTTGAACTCACCGAGGCAGGGTCGAGACTTCGTTATCCCACTTGGAGAGCAGGCTGGTTCTTACATCCTTTGAACCGTATTTTGCGTGGTCGTAATCAATGACCTTTACGCTATCCAGATCTGGAGCTTCCTTGGGTACTTTTGCACCTTTATTCGAGGGAACTTGGTAAGCTCCAACACTAGCAGCCATGCTCTGAATATCTGCAGTCAGTGCAAAATCATAGAACTTCTTTGCGCTGTCCATGTTGCGAGCGCCTTTGATGATGCTCATCGAACCAATTTCGTAGCCTGTTCCCTCGCAGGGGGCGACAGTCTGAATTGGCATTCCCTTGACTGCTTGGGTTACCGCATCGTGCATGAAAACAATCCCAACAGTAGTTTCACCAATTGCTGCTGCCTTGATCGGCGCAGAACCAGACTTGGTGTATTGGCTAACGTTCTGATGTAGTTGCTTCATGAAGTCAAAGCCACCTTCTTCTCCAAACAGCTGCACCATGGTTGCTAGGGTTGTGTAGGAGGTTCCCGAAGTGTTTGGATTGGCGATCTGCACTTCGTTCTTGAAAGCAGGATTAAGCAGGTCTTTCCAGCATTTCGGGGCAGGAAGCCCTTTACTGGCCAATAATTCCTTGTTGTAGCCATATCCGAGCCCACCCATGTAGATGCCCACCGTGCGTCCTCCAGTGGCTTTGTGAGGAGATAGGGCCCAATCCTGAAGTTGGGAAAGCATTGGGGAATTGTAGACTTCAGTCAAACCCTCTTCAGCGGCCTGCAAATGTGGATCTCCCGTTCCACCCCACCAGACATCGCCTTTGGGATTGGATTTTTCTGCTTTGATTTGTGCGAGAGTTTCCCCTGAACTCTTGCGGGTCATGGATACACGGATACCAGTTTGTTTTTCGAAGGTGTTGACCATTAACTCACACCATTCGATTTGTGGGCTACAGTATAGAGTCAGCCGATCTGCTGCCTGCAGCACACTTCCTATCAGCATGGCACCCATCAGAGCACCAATTCGTTTTGCTATTCTCATGTAAATCTCCCAGCGGAGGTTGGGCAATAAGGCTAACGCCAATGCTTCCCAAGATGGGACGCAAACCAGACGAAATGTGCTTGCAATTAGATCACATTTCAAGGCGGATCTTCTTCTGGTTTCTTCTTACGGGAGATTATCTGTCAAAGATGAGGGAGTGGAGAAAGCTTAAGAGGGGTAACTAGAGGAGGTGATCAGGCCTTCAGCCAGCCGAAAACGCCGACCTCCACGACCTGGATGGGCAACCGGTGCAAGATCTGTTAGGACCCCTTGGTTGACCAACTCGGAGAGTACTCTTGATACATATTCACGGGAACAATCCAGTTCAGCTGCAGTCTTAGTTACAGGTAATTTCAATTCACCTTGACCATCAACATGCTGTAGGCAAGACAGCATCACTTGCAGCTTTTTAGGGGCTCCAAGACGAATGGATAGATAAAGAAGCTGCTCAGGATTGACCGTGGGTTGAAATTCTGTACTCACTAATTACTCCGAGAAAGTTAAGTGATGCACCCGAATTATTACTAGTGAGATGTTAGATTTTGATTAAGATTTGCTGAATTTTTAAATTTGATTCTATGAGGTGCCTTTCACCATAAATCTGATTCCAAAAAAGATTAGCAGCCTAAAAGATAGAATTAGCACCATCTTTTGGGGGAATTTTTCTGCAATTGACACTATGATAATTTAGGAAATGTAAACCTTTTGCTGCCCATGCAGCATAAAGAGTAAATTCTGAAGATCTAACCGCCAACCAATCATAGGAACAAAAATGAGCTTTGCTTCAAGATTTTTTGCTAGGGTTGTACTTGCTATTCTCTCGGGATCTTCTGCCACAATTGTTTGGGCAGATTTGCCTACACTGGATTTAAAAAATAGTCGTGTGGCGGTTCCTTCTTTTGCAGTACAAACCAATAACAACGGAGCACTGAACGAAATCAAAGATGAAAACGGTAGGATGTCTCTGAGTCTTGAAGAGGTAATTTATGGAAAGATTGATGATGTAGACGTTACAGGTGGACTGATTTCAACGAGTGTCGATTTTCAACTCAATGAACAACGAAATTTGTCTTTTACCTATACGCAAATCAGTCTTGGAAATTTTGGAACAATGACTGTGGGGAGTTCATCATCTCGATTAGATGCTACTGAAGAGATGTTGGTGGTGGAAACAGCCGAAGAGTTTGACGATGGAAAGTCGCATTTGGCGGTGAGTGTTGGCAAGTACTCGGTAGGTGTGATTGGCCTATCCTCTACTTTGGGGGTCGTTGGTGGAAAAATGATTCTGGATCAAGAAGATTACCTAATCGGGGGAAGTGTCCAACTTTTCAATGGACCCAGTGGGATTGGGGATGGAGGACAGTTACGACTTGGTGGTGGTCAGCAGGATGAGAACACCTCTTATGAGGTGGGTCTGGATTTTTTCCAGACGCCACTCAATTCCAAAGTTGAAACCTCGCTTGGTCTGTACGTGGATGGGGAATATGCTGTGGATAAACATGTTTTTGGAGCAACTTTTGAGCGAGTCGATGGGCAAGAAATGGATCAGCAAAATATTGGAACACGCTGGCTGAAACAGTATGAGCGATTCAACCTTGGTCTGAACTATCGAATTTCACTCGTTTGGGATGATGGGGATGATTACGTTTTGAATTGGCTGGGAGTCAACGCGACACAGAAATTTTGAGCTATTCTGCCAGGACGGTTAGTTTCCGTGGTTTAGCAAATTCTGCAGCTGCTGAACCTGTTGTTCAATAGACATCCCCCCCGTCTCAATGACTTGATCCGCATATCGCAAATAAAGGGGGTGTCGCTCTCTAAAGAGCTCTGCCAGATCCTGTCCGGGTTGACAGGCGATTCCTCTTTTTTCAAAATTGGTTACTCTACTGAGGACATCCTCCAAGGGTAGGTTTAGGAAGATCCTTAGTCCCAAACTTCCCAGATGCGACATTGCAGATTCGCTGTAGACGGCACTGCCACCAGTCGAGATGATCTGTTGCTCTCCCTCCAGTTGAAGCAGGGTTCGCTCTTCTTCTACGCAGAATCCTTCGTATCCCAAGCCATCAAAGATATCCTGAAGTGGGCGATCATGCTTTGCTTCCATCAGTAAATCTGTATCCACTAGGTGCCACCCTAGCTTTTCAGCAAGAAGCGCCCCCAGCGTGCTTTTCCCAGAACCAGGCATGCCCAGCAGGATTAAGTTCTTATGCAGCCTTTTTTTCATGAACTGGAAATGGGACAGATACGTTTGGAGCAAGAACTAATGGATAAACTCCGATTTCAAGAATGATTTTTGACATGATCTTGCCAAGCCATAAGTTGTGCTGCTATTTGTTCACGGTCAGTCTTGACTTCAATCAGCGAAGATTTGTCTGAATGCCATGCCTCTTGAAAACTTTTCTGGAGCTGTTTCAGATTTTTTGGCTGGAAGTAAGGTAGATCGAACATTGCCGCAACTTTCAAAAATTCGCAACCATGTGGTGTACCAAAAAAACCCTCAAAAACATCCTTCTGGTTGGAGATGGGCAGCATTGAAAAAATCCCTCCGCCATCATTGTTCAGAATAATCAGGGTCATAGGAACCTGGCTCTCTCGTATCAACAGAAGAGAATTCAGATCATGCATTGCAGAAAGATCGCCTAAGAGAATTGTGGTTGGTTGCCGATGGCCCATAGCCCATCCACAGGCAGTTGCAATTTGACCATCAATCCCGCTGGCTCCTCGATTAGCCGCTACTCGTAAAGGAATATTCCGATTTGCTGAGAGCATATCCACTTCACGAATTGGCAGGCTGTTCCCAACAAAAAGGGCATGTTCTGTTGGAATTTGACGAACTAGCTCTCGAACGATAGATACTTCTCCAAATCTCTCTGTTTTATCCCACCACTGTGCAGCCTGCTCTTCCAATGCTTGGGAACCCAGCTTCCATTGTTCCAGCCACTGAGTTCGTGAGAGATTTGCTTCTGTGCTGGATAGAATTTCATCAAGTGCCTCCCAGTCCATTTGCAAACGCCAATGAGAACGTTGAGACGGTATCTGTCTCTCAGGATGATTCGTGATGACGATCTTACGAGTTGAGTTGCAGTCTTGCCACCATTGCAGCCAGCGTTTTGAAACGAATTGATTTCCTAGATGAATCCAAACCTCTGGTTCAGTCTTTCGCCAATGATCCTGAAGCAAGAGTTGATCAGCCAGATCAATGCGTTGAGTTAAGTTTCCAAAACGAAATCCAGATGTGGTGTCCGCAAAGACCGGCCAGTTCAGTTTTTTTAAAAAATTCCCCACCGAGGACTGAGCACGAATTGGGAGCTCTCCAAGGGTGACTAATCCACGGTCTGCCTTCAGGATTTGACGAAGCACTTGTAGATCTTCCATAGCCAGTTTTTGGCGTGGGATACCTAGTTGAAAATTTGGTAAGGTTTCTTTCGGAAGGCTGGGTTCTTTATCAGCTAGGAATGGTTCACGAAAAGGTATGTTCAGATGAACTGGACCTGGATCTGGGTAGGCACTTCTCAGAACGGCTTGGGCAGCCCATGATTTGAAAGTACTTTCTTGTAAAGTTTGATCTGGGCATCCTGGATCATAAAACCAGCGAGTATGACTACCAAAAAGTCGATTTTGATCAACTGTTTGATTGGCCCCAGTTTGTTGTAATTCTGGAGGTCGGTCTGCAGTAATTGCCAACAAGGGTAGGTGTTCCACACTGGCTTCAATTATCGCTGGGTAGTAATTGGCTCCAGCTGTCCCTGAGGTACAAATCAGGGCTGCTGCTTGATCTGTAGCACGAGCCCAGCCTATTGCAAAATAGGCAGCAGCCCGCTCATCCAGAAAAATTCGTGTGTTTGCTTGAGGATGTCGAGCAGCAGCAACTGTCAAAGGGGTGGAACGAGAACCGGGTGAGATACAGAATTGTGTGATGCCTTGAGCCACCAACTCTTCAATCAACCAATAGCTCAAGCACTCATTGGGGGTCATGAATGATTTCCGAGCAGGGCTTCCCAGCTACGGAGTTTGTGATCTAACTCTTGCCATTCACGGTCTGGATCAGAACCTTCAACAATGCCTGCACCTGTATACACTGTCAGGGAGTCTCCCTCCAATACTCCGGAACGAATACCCACTGCAAACTCGCTCTGTTGTTTGCTGACATAACCAACAGGGCCTGCGTACCAGCCACGGTCAAATGATTCCAGGTTGTTGATTTGAGTTCTGGATACTGCTTGAGGCAATCCACATACAGCAGGTGTAGGATGAAGCGAGGAAAGAAGCTGAGCGTCTGTCACTGCATCCAACAGTCGTCCTTGCAGACGACTTTGCAAATGTTGAACATGCTTCAGTCTGAGGGGTTCAAGATGAGAGAGCCTTTCCACTACTCGACAATGTTTTGAGAAGCGTTCTTCCATGAAGCGCAAAACAACAAGATGTTCCCGAACTTCTTTCGTGTCGTGGAACAACTCGTGGGTCAACTGCTCATCATGATATGCGTTCTGTCCTCTTGGTCTAGTGCCTGCCAGGGCCTCACTTTCTAGGTTTTGGCGCTTTCTTTTGAATAATCTTTCAGGGGTGATGCTCAAAAATGCCGGACCTTGCGAATCCTGCCAGCCAAAGTGGTAGGCATGGGGTGCTTGTTGGCGGAGTTGATTCAGTAGATCGAAGGGATCAGGGCTTTTGTTCAATTGGAAATGGGATTGTCGAGCCAAGACAATTTTTTCGCAGTGACTAGCTCGAATTTGGCTTAGGGCTGCTTCGATCGAACGACTCCAATCAACTAAATTGGGAGCGTCATTCCTCTCAACAATACTAATTCTCTGGCTATTAAATAGTCTTGGGCTGGAGGGAAACTTTAAACGGTCCAATAAGTCAAAAAGCTCCTGAGTTGTCGAGGCTCCTTCAATGTTTTGAGCAAGATGTACCCAGAGAAAACTTCCATTTGAGTCTTGTTGAACCATCAGAAATGGTAACACAAAGGCAGCTCGTTGAAAGCTGCCACACTGCTCAGTATCCTTGATGGAGTTGTGGAAGGGTATGCCACCAAGAAAGGCAGTGTTGGGAGGAACGAGCTTCTGCCATCCAGATACTTTCTGCATCACCTCCTTGGTAATGCCCTTTATCTGAAGGGCAGAACCCAATCCCGCCAATTGGAATTGGTGTTCTCTGTCTGACCAATAAACACGAGTAGCTCCTTCTTGATGTTGAAGCCACTCAAGTGGATCTGGTTCTGCAACCGGAATACAGAGTTGAAGAATAGGACTTTGGTTGCGATGCTGCCAACGCGGCAGCACCTCGCGCAAGTGTTCTAGAGCACTTGGCCAATCAAGCGGTGTGGGTTGTGGTTGAAGCTGCAGCGACATCGTGAACTAACTAAAATACGGTATGAAAGTTGGCTGTTATCAATTTCAATTATTTTTTCATATCTACCTTGCTTACAACAAGCCCGAAGAAATCTACACCATCAATTTAACGACGCCAGGCTGAGGAAAATACTATAGGCTCTGGGTAGGCTCCCAACCGATACTTCTCTCTTTGCTGACGGGTAAACTGCACGATGTGTGGAATTTCTTTTGGTGGTACGTCACGCAATTCAGGGACCCAGCGAATAATGAATTCTCCATTTGGGTCATACCGCAGGGTTTGGGTGACCAAATTGAAGTAACGATCTTCTCTTGGATCGTTACCAACCCCAGCGACATAGTTCCAGTTACCCCAGTTGCTGTGAACATCATAGTCAATCAAGCGACTTTCGAAGTAGGCAGCACCCAAGCGCCAATCCTGCCGTAAATCTCGAACTAGAAAACTAGCTACGTTTTGTCTGCCTCGATTCGACATGTAGCCTGTTGCGTTGAGCTTCCTCATGTGCGCATCCACAAAAGGAACTCCTGTTTCACCCTGACACCAGGCTTCCAGCCACTTTTCCCAATGTTCTACTTTTGGCGATTGGTTGCGTATACCACCGGAACGGAATAAATTCTCACCATGCAGCCGTGTGATCCAGCGAAAGTATTCTCGCCACCAGAGCTCAAATATCAGCCAGTACGTAGAATCATTGGCAACCACATCATTCTCGTATCGTCGAACCTCTTGATAAACATGCTTTGGAGATAGGCAACCTAGAGCCAGCCAGGGTGAAAGTTTTGCGGAGTCGTCCGCTTTTAGCATCCCATTGCGTGTCTCTTTGTAGGTCTTGATTGCATGCGATTTCCATAAGTAGTGTTGAACACGGGACAATGCTGCGGTCTCCCCACCGGCAAAGCGATAGACACTGCGGATATCCCGAATGAAAGGCTCAAAACCCAGGTCTTCCAAAGAAGGAATGATGCCCGGTGGACAGCCATTAGGATGGGGAGGAAGAATTTTCGGGACAGAAAGGGGACGACTGATTTGGACTTCTTTTTCTACCTGTTTGCGGAAATTACTAAAAACTTTTGGGAGATCAACCAAAGAAAAAGGAAGTTCCGTTTCTTTTAGCAAGCTATTCCCGTCACAGAGTCGTAAGGGGACTTTTAGTCTCTCACGGAGGTTGTCTTCTTCACGTTTTTCGTCAGGAGCGTGTTCACGGTGAGCAAAGACGGTATCAACTCGGTGACGCTCTGCCAATTCGGCAATAATTTCAGGTGAATTGCCCCTTCGAAAGATCAATTCTCCGCCTCTTTCCTGAGCATGCTTCCTTAGGTCTACCAGACTTTGCAGTAGAAACTCTAAGCGGATGTTATTAATCTTTGGGAACCCATACTCGGTAGATTCGAACCAGGAATCCGGCAGGCAGTAGACCAATAGAAGTTGGTCGGACTTCTCCAGAGCACACTTTAAGGGCAGATGATCATGAAGTCGAAGATCGTTGCGAAGCCATACCAGCGTGGTTCTCATGGAATGCCATGGGATTGAGTGAGAGCAACGCCAGTGTTGACTGATTCCAGTCTTTGGTTGCCAAAAGTCATCCTCTGATGAATGTCAATTGTGCGAGCAAAGAAATTGATGCACCATTCACAGATGCCAGAGAACCGATGAGCAAACGCTCATCGGTGGCAATGTAAGAGATTAGAAAAGAAAGTCGAACAAATTCGTCAGGGGGTGCTACGTTTAGCAGCAATTTGACGAGCAGAATTGTTGAGAATGGCCTTGCGAGGACGAATACTTTTCGGGGTCACTTCCACCACTTCGTCATCAACAATGAACTCAATGGCTTGTTCCAGCGTTAGTGGCAACACAGGAGTCAGAACAGTGTTCTCGTCTTTCCCAGATGCCCGAACATTGGTCAGCTTTTTCTCTTTACAGGGGTTAACATTCAAATCGCTATTTCGATTGTGTTCACCAATGATCATCCCTTCATAAACTTCAATACCTGGTCCCAGAAAAAGTCGACCCCTAGGTTCCAGGTTAAACAGTGCATAAGCTACAGATTTTCCACTTCGGTCTGCAACTAAAGACCCGGTCAAGCGAGTTGGTAATGCTCCACGATGGGGCTCGTAGCCGAGTAGCATGGAGTTGAGAATACCGGTACCGCGGGTATCCGTTAGAAACTCACTGCGGTATCCGATCAGTCCTCGAGAGGGAACCTGAAACTGGGCTCGGATCCGGCCCGTACCATGATTTACCAAATTGACCATTCTCCCTTTACGGAGTGACAATTTTTCAGAAACAATTCCCAGAAAATCTTCATCACAATCAATGTAGACTTCTTCAATGGGTTCCAGTAGCTGAGTCCCTTCACGTCGACAGATGACTTCTGGGCGGCCTACGGAAAGCTCGAACCCTTCCCGGCGCATGGTTTCGATCAGAATCGACATTTGCAGTTCACCACGCCCTTTCACCAGGAAACATTCGGCATCATCAGTGTCTTCTACTTGCAAGGACACATTCCTTAGAGTTTCCCGAAGTAATCTTTCTCGAAGTTTTGTGGACTGAACAAACTTCCCTTCACGCCCAGAAAGTGGTGAGGTGTTTGTGAAAAATCTCATGGAGACTGTGGGCTCGTCAATTCGCAGCCGTGGGAGCGGCTGAGGGCTTTCCGCATGACAAATCGTGTCACCAATATGAACGTCTTCCACTCCAGCGAGAATCAGAATGTCACCTGCCTCAATTTCACCGATTTCTGTCATGGTGGTTCCACGATAAACCTGCAACTTCGTGGCACGCAGAGCCTTGGTTCCTTTCTCACCCAGGCATACCAGAGGTTCGTTGCGTTGTACCTGTCCGTTCATCACCCGACCAACAGCGAGGCGTCCCAAAAATTCGGAATAACCGAGATCAGCAACTAACATCTGAAAAGGAGCTTCCTCCTTGAAACGTGGAGGAGGCACATGCTCCACGACACCATCTAATAGAGGTTCAAGAGTATTTGACTCAGCGTCCAAAGAGGTTTTTGCAATGCCTTCGCGTCCAATGGCATAAAACACTGGAAAGTCAATTTGTTCATCATCGGCTTCCAGATCGATGAATAAGTCGTAGACTTCATTCAGAACTTCATCTGGACGGGCATCTTGTCGATCAATTTTATTGACGACAACCAGGACTTGTAGTCGGTTTTCAAGAGCTTTTTTCAGGACAAAGCGGGTTTGAGGCAGAGGGCCTTCAGAAGCATCGACAAGTAAAATTGCACCATCGACCATGGTCAGAGCTCTTTCAACTTCTCCCCCAAAATCTGCGTGTCCTGGGGTATCAAGAATGTTGATTTTGGTGCCTTTCCATTCAATGGAGCAATTCTTGGCAGAAATCGTGATTCCACGTTCCCGTTCCAGGTCCATGGAGTCCATCAGGCGGTCACTGATTTCTTGGTTTTCACGGAACAATCCACTTTGACGAAACATCTGATCGACAAGTGTGGTTTTGCCATGGTCAACATGTGCAATAATGGCTAAATTACGAATTTTCGGGTTGGTGACTAACTGCATAAGGTTTGGGTTGGGATGAAACTCAAAAAAGGCTGGGTAACCTGGGCTGGCCGAATGGTCGGTTGGTTACGAACGTTGCTATTGGCAGGCTTGATCTTTTGGGGTGTGACTACATGGCAGGCCCGTGAACTGGTGCCTGAGCAAGAACTTGCCCCACAATTTCGGCTTTTTGCCAGAGACGGACAAACATACAGTTTATCTGATGCAAAAGGAAAGACGCTTCTGCTCTACTTCTTTGCTCCGTGGTGTACAGTTTGTCATTTCAGCATCGGTAATTTGGAAGGTTTGCAGTCAAAGCAGGAAGAAGGAGAATTGTTGATCTGGCTGGTTGCTCTCTCCTATCAAAGCTTGGAAGAGGTTGATGTGTTTTTACAGCGGCATCAATTGAGACATCCTGTTCTTTTTGGCGATCAAGAGATGGCAGCAAATTACCACATTGGAGCCTTCCCAACATATTACGTTGTTGATCCCACAGGAAAAGTCGCTGCTCGATCGGTTGGCTACAGTACGGAACTGGGATTACGTTGGCAAACTCGTTGATATTAAAACTAAATATTATTTGATTGAATCTTCAACGTTGAATTATTTTAAACGCTTGCCAAACTAGTTGTTGTCTTTCAACTCGGAGCAGAGAATGGATGAAATAAAGGACAGGCAAGAGTTGCTATTGGAGATTGAACAACTTAAGCTGGATAACGCCCGCTTGGGGCAAAGAATGGATAAGATGCGAAAGTGGAACAACTCGCTTTTGCAGAAAAATTGGCAGGAATCCGAAGATCAGACCCTACTGAAATTTTCTGAGCAAGACAGCGAAATCCCCAACCCACAGGAGTTGCTTCAGGAACTGAGAATTCATCAGGAAGAGTTGCGAGTGCAGAACGAAGAACTGCTGGAAATTCGCTATTCCTTGGAAGAATCACGCTCACGTTACCAGGCACTCTTTCGTAATTCACCTCTCCCATGCCTCGTGCTCAACGAGTCAACAAGGATTCTTGAACTCAACCACCAGGCTGCCAACTTGCTTGCACAAGCAAACCCAGATTTACATCCTGAGAGGATGCCGATGTCGCTGTTTCTGCATCGGTATTCTCAAGAAAACTTTCGACGCTTCTTCGACCGAGTACTGCGAAATTCCGAGGCTCAGCGAGAAGAATGGAAGTTGCGTGATGAGCAAATTGTTGTTGCCCATGGCTTTGCCCTTGCCCCAACAGAAGACGGTAGAATTGAAGGATGTCAGGTCGTTCTTGAAAATGTGACACTGCAACGTCAGGAGGAACTCCAGAAACTTCAAGAGCGTGAGTATCGTTTACTACAGGCGCAGCAATTGGCACGTTTGGGTGACTGGCAATGGGAAGAAGGGCAAATCTTCTGCTCGCCTCATCTCTTCACTCTCCTGAAAATCCATCCCTCAACGAGTCCAACGAATTTTTTTCAGGCTTATTTGGATCGTGTGCCAGAAAATGATCAGGAAAAGGTTCGTGGTCAATGGCAACAAGCGATTGAAAAGGGTAAGCCATTTACTTTAAGCCATTGCTATCTCCTACCGGATGGAGATCGCTTACAATTGCGAGTCCAGGGTAGCCCAGTTCAACGTACAGGGACTCAACGTTACTTGGGGTTTGTTCAAGTGATTGAATCTGAAGAAACGAAATCAACCCACTAAGTCTTCTTTAAAATCTCAAAATTTGAGGGCGATAGCCAATTCTTGAATTTCAGTTTCCTCCTCCGACTCTGGAATTTTTTCTGCAAGCAAATCATTTAACTTTCCTAATCACTCCAAAGAAACTTCCACCTGATACACAAAATGGCATTGATGCAAGTTCCTCTTCTTGATCTACGCCCTCAGCATGAAGGCTTACGAGATGAAATAATCGCTGCAGTCACGGATGTGATTGACTCAACTCGCTACATCATGGGGCCCGAGTTGGAGCGGTTTGAAGAAGCAGTGGCCGAATACAGTGGTTGCAAATATGCTTTGGGTGTCTCCTCAGGAACAGACGCTTTACTGCTTGCCCTGATGTCGCTCAATATTGGTCCAGGAGATAAAGTATTGGTTCCAGATTTTTCTTTTTTTGCGACGGCGGGAGTCGTGTCACGTCTGAATGCAGAACCTGTTTTTCTGGAAATTGATCCTACAACCTTCAATCTCTGCCCAAAACATCTTGAAGAAAAGTTAGAGAGTTACACTGAAGAAGAACTGGCTCAGGTTAAGGCAGTGATCCCAGTTCATCTTTTCGGACAATGTGCAGATATGCAGGCCATTCTTGGCGTTGCGCAGCAATTTGGAATAGCGGTCGTCGAAGATGCCGCCCAGGCCATTGGAGCAGAGTATCGATTGAATGGTGAAGCCCGGAGAGCAGGTGCTATGAGTGACGTGGGTTGCATGTCCTTTTTTCCCTCCAAAAACCTTGGGGGAGTTGGGGACGGTGGGATGGTGACTACGAACGATACTGAGTTACACCATCAGCTTCATATCAAGCGTGTCCATGGTGCAGAACCGAAATATTATCACAAGGTGATCGGTGGAAATTTCAGAATGGATCCGATTCAGGCCTGTGTACTAAGAATCAAGCTACAACGCCTCGAAGCTTGGCACGAGCAACGTCGTCAAAATGCTGCGCAATACAATCAGTTGCTTGGTGAGACTCAATTGGAAGAAGTTGTTTGTCCTGCCGCTGTTTATCAGGATGACAATCTGCTCAATCACCACATTTACAACCAGTACACGGTGCGTGTGCAGCGGAGGGAAGATCTCAGAAAGTTTCTTCAGGAAAGAGGAGTAGCCACCGAAATTTACTATCCAGTACCTTTCCATCGACAGGAGTGTTTTGCAGATCTTGTCTATCAACCGGGAAGTCTGCCAGAATCTGACAGAGCTGCGCGAGAAGTGCTCGCCCTGCCGATTTATCCAGGGTTAACCACGGAAATGCAGGAATATGTAGTGGAGAATTTAGTTGAGTTCTATCGGAGCTAATTCAGGCCTGATAATTCTTACAGATGGTTTGAGCTTCTTCACAATTGGTCATCAATTGTCTGATGGCCTCCAAATCTCCTACTAATCTGGATTGCATCAATTCTATTTGCTCATGGACTCTTTCTGGGGCAGGACTTCCGAGATGATCTCGCTGGGTTAATACTGCCAGTGGGCTTCGTAATGAAGCAAAGTCTTCATCAGAGAAATTAATCCCCAAGTTCTCATCATCCAGAGCAGACTGAAGCGCTTCTTTTGTGATGGATGCACTGGGTGAAGAGAGTCGGACAGCCTTGGCGAGCAGATGGTAGCACTTTCGGAACGGGATTCCCTGATTTCTCGAGAGAGAGTCAGCTAGATCGACGGAGTTCATGAATCCCTCGTTGCAGCGATTCCGCATTACCTCTTTACGAACTTCCAATTCAGATATCACTCCAGAGAGAATGACGGGTGCCAGCTCACATTCTCGGATCACGTCCATCACAAGATACTTACAAACCTGGCTATCTCGATTGTAACCACTGACCATCCCCTTGGGGACACCTAACAACGATTGAAGGAGTCCGTGAGCAAGAGCTGTCTTCCCCTTGATGACTTCTGCAAAATCAGGATTTTTCTTCTGTGGCATGATGGAAGAGCCTGTTACGAATGCGTCGGGCAAACCTAACATTCCAACATAAGGATGACTCAGGAAGATCAGGTCTTGGGCAAGCAAACTGAGATGATTCATCATTACCGAGTAACCCTGGGCAACCTGACTCTCCAATTCACCACGAGCACTGATACAGTCGAGTGTGTTGAGTTCTGGCTCAGAGAAGGCCATCAATTCAGTGGTACGTCTTCGATTTGGACACCAGGATGTGCCAAAGGAAGCAGCTGCCCCTAGGGGGTTTCGATTGATTGGAACGAGTAGAAATTTGACTCGTTCCAGATCTCTCAGCAGTGCTTGTGCATGGGAACAGAGCCAGTGCCCCCATGAAGTCAGCATCCCAGGTTGGTAATGTGTAAGCCCCGGCATAACTGTTTCGGTATGCCTTGCAGCCTGCGTCAAAAGTGTTTTGATCAACTTTTCTATATTTTTAGCCTGCCTCAGGAGTGCATCGCGGAGAAAAAGTCTCGTGTCACATGCTGCCTGATCATTGCGACTTCTTCCGATGTGCATCCACCCGCCAATCTCTGCTCCCTGCTGCTTGGTCACGAATGCTTCCACGTTGATATGCACATCCTCTAGTTTCGGATCTAACTCAAAATTTCCATTGAGAAAATTCTCCTCCAGTTGACCAAGCCCTCTGAGAATCTTTGTTAGAACGTCTTTGGGCAACACTCCTTCTTCATACCACATGATCGCATGGGCTCGATTGGTCCATAGATCGTAAGGTAGCAAAGCCATATCTGCCATTGGCAACGGCTGAACATCACGACCAGCACAAAACAGCACATTTTCTTCAGCTGGGCTGCTCTGTAGGTGGCTACCCCACACCTGGTTCTGGTCAGTTTTCATGAAAATTCCGAATGAGAAAGCTTTTGAGGGGAATGGAGAGAGTCTTAAAATCAGAGGAAAGTGCCGTTTTGGGATTCAATGCTCAAGTTGAATGGATATCTATTCAAAGGAGGAGAACTCAACTGGTTTTGTTAGATCTCAAACTTATTGTGAATTTAGATGTTAGTATCGGGAACTGCTTGATCACATTGAGTACAGGTGCCACTTAGCACAACATGCAGTTCTTCACCACGTTGGGTTTGGGCGGCAAGAGGTGATTCTACACAAAGCATTCGACGACATAAATTACAGTAAAGGTGAGCATGAAGACCCTGTAGCCGTTCTGCTAGGCAGTAGTAGCTGTTCCGATCCGTGGAAGGAACCTGAGTCAGTAGTCGTGTTCTGACCAGTGCTTCCAACACTCGATAAATGGTCACCTGGTCCACTTGTTCCTGATCCTCGAGTATTTCCCTCACCTCATGAGGTGTCATTGGGTGTTCTTCTTTCAAGAAGAGTTCAAGGACGGCCACTCTTTGGCGGGTTAAGCTGAGATTGACTTCTTTCAGTAATTTTTCAGCTGGAGTCAATTTCATTTGCAAATGGTTAGGTGGAAGTTCAGTAAATTTAAATTTGTTTGAATCAAAGGCTATCACGGTCTCAAGAGTGTGAAAAGATCTCTAGAGCTAAATAAATTAAGTGTATTTGATCTGTCGATTTATAGAGAGGTTCATCAAAAAATACATAATTAGTAAATAATAGAAAAAGTTGACAGTCTCTGGTTGAAAAGATTGGCTGAAGTAAGTAATTTTTTATGAATCGTGTCATGTAATTCGTTCGGTAGCTCTACAAGCTTTAAAAATTTATAAATGTAGGCTTTTGGCTTGTGCTCTAACCAGGAGTTCACTAATTTAAAAGGCCAATCTGTAATTATTCAATCAAAGGAGTTCGGAATGAATGGTGCCCAAGTTGTTGTAGAGGCTCTGAAGCGAGAAGGTGTCAAATATATATTTGGCTATCCAGGTGGTGCATGTATGCCGATTTTTGATGCTCTGCTGGATGCTCCTGAGCTGGAACTGGTCTTGGTGCGCCACGAACAGGGAGGGACTCACATGGCTGATGGCTATGCTCGGGCTACCGGAAAGCCAGGAGTCGTGCTCGTCACTTCAGGCCCTGGGGCGACCAACACCGTGACCGGATTATTAACCGCACAGATGGATTCCATTCCACTCATCGTATTGACCGGTCAGACGATTACACCCAACTTGGGCAAGGATGCTTTTCAGGAAGCTGACATATTCGGTGTGACAATGCCTGTTGTGAAGCACAGTTATCTTGTGAAGGATGCCAATGACCTTCCGAAAGTCATGAAGGAAGCTTTCCACCTGGCAACTACTGGTCGACCCGGTCCCGTACTAATTGATTTACCAAAAGATGTTGTCTCAGCAGAATGCACGGCGAATTTTCCAGAAAATACTGATCTGCCTGGATATGAAGTCCCGATGAAAGGCAACGCAGACGATATCGTTCGAGCCGCAGATATTATCATGGAATCTAGACGTCCACTTCTATACGTAGGGGCTGGCGCTGTGGGGTCGGGCGCATCTAAAGAAGTTCTGAAATTGGCAGAAAAGCTTCAAGCACCTGTGACGACCACTCTATTGGGAAAAGGGGCCTTCCCCGAAACTCATGAATTGTCTGTCGGTATGCTTGGGATGCATGGAACTGCTTACGCAAACAAGGCGGTTGTTGGCTGTGACATGATTATGGCCATTGGAGCTCGCTGGGATGATCGTATTACTGGGAAAGTCAGTGAATTCTGCCCAACTGCGAGCAAGATTCATATTGATATTGATCCCGCAGAATTCGGCAAAATTATTCAGCCCGATGTGTCCATCAACGGAGATGCCCGCTTGGTATTGCAGGAGTTGATTCCACACGTTCACAAATTAGATTCAGGCCCCTGGCTGAAATCGGTTGCTTCATGGAAAAAGAAGTATCCACTTAAATACCCCAAGCGAGGTGGATTACGAGCACAGTATGTTTTGGATGAGTTAGATCGGCTCTCTGAATCCAGAGGCATCATCAGCACGGATGTTGGTCAGCACCAGATGTGGGCGGCCCAGTTCTGCAAAAGCTCGCGTGAACGTCAATGGCTTTCCAGCGGAGGCGCTGGAACAATGGGTTATGGATTCCCAGCAGCGATTGGTGCGCAGTTGGGGTGTCCCAATGATTTGGTAGTAGCTGTTGTAGGGGATGGTGGCTTCCAAATGACGCTGGCGGAGCTCTCTACAGCGGCTCTCCAGAGAGTACCGATCAAAATTTTAATCATTGACAATCGCTATTTGGGAATGATTCGTCAGTGGCAAGAGCTTTTCTTTGACCAGCGACTGAGTGGGTGTGACCTGGAGGGAAATCCAGACTTTGTTAAACTCGGCGAAGCCTATGGTGTGAAAGGATTTAGAATTCGACGTGCTGGAGATGTCACCAAGGTCTTGAAAAAAGCGCTCGCTTACAATGATGGACCCTGCATTATTCACGCTGAGGTTGTGAAAGAAGACAATGTCTTCCCGATGATACCAGCAGGAGCAGCAGTTAAGGACATGCTCATTGAGAAGCCGAAGGACCGCAAACTTGAAAAGCCTGTAGGAAGTACCTGAGAGGTATTTGGAATTTGCGTTATTTGTACCTAAAACAAACCGCGATCAAAACCTTTAGAATGTGAGCAGCCTCTCTTTGAAGAAAAGCAATGGAAGAATTTACTATTAGTATTTACGTCAATAACAAACCAGGTGTTTTGATGCGCCTCTCGCAAACTTTTGCGAGAAGAGGGTATAACATCGATTCTTTAGTGGTTTCACCGGCTGTAGATCATCAGTTCTCTCGAATAACAGTGGTTGTTCAGGGTGGTCCTGAAACACTTGATCAGATTCTACGTCAGTTGAATAAGCTCGTAGATGTTGTTCACGCCAGTCATCACGATTCGAAGCAATCTGTTGAACGAGAATTCGCCATCTTTAAATTGTTGATTGGTCCGGAGAAGCGATCAGAGGTCTTACAGATTGTTGATGTGTTTAGGGCCAAAATTGTAGATATCACGGACCAATCGCTGATTGTGGAGTCCACGGGATCGTCTTCGAAAATCGATGCTATGGAAAAACTCTTTAACACGATTGGGCTCAAGGAAATGGTCCGCTCTGGGAAACTAGTGATGGCTCGCGGTACGAACAAAACTTGAGATGATACGTCCATTCCCGCTGCAGCCAGGAGATGCCGTGGCGGTTGTGGCACCCTCTTCTCAATTGAGGCCGGAGCAACAGCGCTTAGCGGAGCAAGCCTTTCAAATCTTGGAGGAAGATTGGGATCTTCAAGTAGCCTATACCCCCGAACTGACCCGCTCGCATTTGCATCTGGCAGGTACTGATCAAGATCGAGCTGCAGAATTCCAGCAACAACTAGAGGATGAGAGAGTTCGGGCAGTCTTCTGCATCAGAGGAGGCTACGGAGTCGCTCGACTACTACCATTGCTTCAGCCAACTTCCTGGCACCAACAACCAAAATGGCTCGTTGGATTCAGCGACTGTTCCCTACTACTTCATTACCTTCAACGCCACACGGATTGGCTGGTTTGTCATGGGCCCACACTAGCTTCACCACAGTTTGTTGGAGGTCCCCATGCAGATAAGAATCGCGAAGCCCTGAAGGGTGTTCTTTTCAAATCCGAATCTCCCTCCACTCCTGTCCAATTCTTGCAAAATTCAGAATCCGCGAAAGGAAGACTCAGTGGGGGCTGCCTCTCTGTAATCCTTTCAGCTTTGGGAACTGAAGCCCAAGTCGATTTAGCGGATTCAATTCTTTTTCTTGAGGAAGTTTACGAAGCGCCTTATCGTTTGGATCGAATGCTGACCCAGATGCGACAAAGTGGTCAATTTGAAAAAGTCCGGGCCTTTATTTTTGGTGAATTCGTAGAATGTGGTACCCCGGAGCAAGTTAAGGATGTTTTGTTAGATGTGCTCAGCGATTTGAACCTGCCAATGGCAATAGGCCTGCCTCATGGGCACGGAGAGATCAATCATCCGCTTCTGTTAGGACAATGGGCTGAGTTGGATGCTCAGCAAAATGCCATTCATTTTAAAAACAACGAACCTTTAGCTACATGAGCCATTTTCAAGCATTGAGCGATTGGCTGTTGAGCTTTCCTCCTCTGCTGTCCCTTTCCCTCGCGGGATGCCTAAGCCTCTTGTTCTTGTTATTGGCAATCAGACAAATCCGTCTGGTTTTCAGAATAAGAGCATCACATAGGCAATTCCTTGATGAGTTGCGCAGTCAACTGCGCTGATCCTCTAGATTATTCCTAACATGACAACGGATTCTTCTGCCTCTGCTATGCAAGACACCAGACCTGTGCGCTTCTTAGAGCCAGTTGGTGGTCAAGACTACGGCACCACTGCGGAAATGCCAGACCTGCAGACAGTCATAGACTATGAAGAAAATCGCTGTCGCCTGAGTTGGGGATATTACCGAATGGTGGACCGCCCTGCCTTGTACGAGTGGCAGCAATCCCTCCAACGGAAACACAAGGTTGCAAGAGCCCTGGCTTTTGTTTCTGTGCAAAGTGCTTTGCGCGAGTTGATCGATTTCCTCTTAACAAAACAGCCGAATCTAAGCATTGCCTGGAAATTACAAGAGCCTCTACCTTCTTGGCTGAAAGAGCGGAAATCTGTTGGATCTGATTCGATGGAACCACGACTCTGGATTACTCCTGATTTGGGTGCTGATCAAAGAAACGAATGGCTGGATGAGGATCAACATGCTGAGCATGACCAGATTATCTGGTATTCAACGAAGTCTTTTGCACCATTGCCAATCCAACAAGAAAATGAGTTTTGGGTTGGTAGTGCCGAAAAAATGGGAACACCAGGTGGGGTTGTCCTAGGCCAGCACTATGATTTGATGGAGGGACTCTTCCAATTGCGAAAGCGAAGAGGAACCTTGCTTTCTGTCAGAAACATCGCTGCTTGGAAAAATCATGAAGTAGTTCCTACTTCTTCCACATTAAAAGCTACCGAAAAAATCTGTGCTCAACTGATTGAGTGGGAAGAGGCAGACAAATGTTTTCTATTCCCTTCAGGGATGAATGCAGTCGTGACTGCAATGGAGTTGGCAAGAAGGCGATGCCAGAGCAAACAATCCAAACGCTTTGTAGCCATAGGGTTGCTCTATACGGACACCTACTCCCTATTAATGTTTGATAAGTGGAGGGGAGGAAACGGTGAGCCGATTTTCCTCAATATAGATGAGATAGAACAACTTGAAGAGGTTCTCAAAGACGAATCTATTGCTGGGATTGTCACGGAAAGCATCACGAATCCACTTGGAGAACTACCGGACATTCCAAGAATTCAGGAAATTGCAAAAAAGATTGGGGTCCCTGTAATTGTTGATAACACGCTAGCTGGACCGACTAACGCCCAACCGCTCGCATGGGGAGCAGACATGGTGATCCACAGCACTGCTAAATACCTGTGCGGAAACAACCAGCACGGGGGAGGGGCTCTGCTGACTCGTCAAGGATATTGGTCTGAGCAATTGAAAGCCTTTCAGTCCGAATGGCAGAACTTCATGTCACCCTGGGAGATTCTTGCCTTAACTAAATGTATGGAGGATTTTCCTGAGCGGATGGAGCGCTTCAATTCTAATGGAATTCAGGTTGCTAGTTTCCTGGAATCTCATTCAAAAGTTCGTTCCGTAAGTTTCAACCAGTTACCCTCCCATTCCAGTCATCAATTGGCAAAAAAGTTGTTGAAGGGGTCCGGCAGCCTCATCAGCTTTGTCTTGCATAATGATAGCCTTGATGGAATCCGCCGCTTCTATGATGCAGACCTACGGCCTCTTCACAAGGCTCCTGGTCTTGGCTCCAACACCTCGATGCTTTGCCCTTATGCCATGCTAGCCCATTATCAGGCTAGTGATCGAGAACTGGAGGAACTACGGATTTCAAGATACCTGGTAAGACTTGCAGTGGGCGCTGAAAAAAATTTGGATCAGGTATTTGCGGCTTTGGAGAGAGGATTTCGAGCTTAGTAGAAATTTACTGAGCGAACCAAAACAATACTGGTTTGCTCAATAAAAAGAAAAGCACCAGAAGCCAGAATTGCCAGTTAGGTCCAGCAAACATCTAGCTTTCCCTTAACCAGCGTTTGACAAGCCGAAGTGTCCGTTTCGGCTCCTTCCTCAATTGCTCCAATTGTTGCTCCCTAGGGAAACTTTCCTCATCTTCAGGAATGAAAATATCATCTTCTAGATCCAGTGGATTTGGGGGCTTGATGAGCGGGTTCAACTTGGTCATTCGCTTTTCAGCCATAATATTTTTCCAAATAGTGGAACATAAAATGCAGCTTTATCTGACAAATAGATCAGTCAATGGAATGGCAGTCTGGACGAAAGCACAGGATGTGACTCATTCATATTAACTTCAGATGAGACCATCATTATGCGAGATGCACTGCACTTCAAGGAATTTTGCAGGTTTATGCGTCAAACCTGCAGTAACGAACCCTCCCCTTCTTTTTTGATGGAGGAATGGAATCTACTAATTGAAGATCAACAAGAATGGCTTTCGCCAGAAAGTAGATCTTTTCTGGAGCAAAGTATTCGCCGCTAGTTGTTCTGATTTCAAAAGTGGTCGGTTAACGAAATCCTTGACCGACTGCTTTGCTTGCGCCTGCCTTCATGTCCAACTCATTCTCTTTTCAAAAGATTTCTAAGCGAACAAAATTCTTGTTGTTTTGCTCAATAGAAAAAAAAATTGACAAAAGTCAGATTCAATTGCATGTTAGGGCCCCGTGTCACATAAGCAGTTTGGCATTTTGCTGAACTGAAGTTTTTTTGGCATTTTTGAATTCGTACCCCCTAAAAAGGAGGAAGACAATGAAATTTAGTAAACTCTTCATGAGCGCAGCGTTAGCGCTTACGCTGAGTGCCTTTACTGCGATGGCTGGAAAGCCAGAAGCTGAGCGTTGGATCAACAACGAATTCCAGCCTTCTGTTTTTTCCAAAGCTGAGCAGATGGCCGAAATGGAGTGGTTCATCAAAGCAGCTGAGCCTTTCAAAGGTATGGAGATCAATGTTCTGTCAGAAACAATTCCGACTCACTCTTACGAGTCAAAAGTCTTGACCGAAGCATTTGAAGAAATCACTGGCATCAAAGTGAACCACCAGCTACTGGGAGAAGGGGAAGTTGTTCAGGCTGTGCAAACCCAGATGCAAACCAAGCGAAATCTTTACGATGCGTATGTGAATGACAGCGATTTGATTGGAACACACTCCCGTTTGCAGCTGGCCTACAACTTAACCGACTTCATGGCAGGAGAAGGTAAGGATGTGACGTCACCCACCCTAGATCTTAATGATTTCATGGGTGTGCAGTTTACTACGGGTCCCGATGGTGACTTGTACCAATTGCCGGACCAGCAGTTTGCAAACCTTTACTGGTTCCGTAAAGATTGGTTTGATCGACCAGATCTTCAAGCGGCCTTTAAACAGAAGTATGGCTATGATCTTGGCGTTCCCGTCAACTGGTCTGCCTATGAAGATATCGCAGAGTTTTTCTCAAATGACGTGAAGAACATAGATGGTGTGCAAATTTACGGACACATGGACTACGGCAAGCGTGCACCAGACTTGGGCTGGAGGATGACAGATGCATGGTTGTCCATGGCGGGTGCTGGTTCTAAGGGTGAGCCTAATGGAATACCTGTCGATGAATGGGGTATTCGTATGGAAGCTGGAAGCTGTAACCCTGTTGGTGCCTCTGTGAGTCGTGGGGGCGCCGCAAACGGCCCTGCTGCTGTGTATGCTATTCGCAAGTGGGATGAGTGGTTGAGAGCTTATGCACCACCTGGGGCTGCATCTTATGATTTCTATCAATCACTACCAGCACTTTCTCAAGGTAATGTGGCCCAGCAAATTTTCTGGTACACTGCCTTCACGGCTGACATGGTCAAATCCCGTGCTGATGGAAATAATACTGTCGACGAAAGTGGTACACCACTATGGAGAATGGCACCAAGCCCACATGGTCCTTACTGGGAAGAAGGACAAAAAGTTGGTTATCAAGACGTAGGCTCCTGGACCATTCTAAAGTCTACGCCAGTAGATCGTGCAAAGGCTGCTTGGTTGTACGCTCAGTTCGTCACCTCCAAAACAGTTGATGTTAAGAAGAGTGACGTTGGTTTAACGTTCATCCGTGACAGTACAGTTCGCCATCAACACTTTACGGAAAGAGCATCCAAGTTGGGCGGTCTTGTAGAGTTTTATCGATCTCCAGATCGCGTGGCGTGGTCACCAACTGGAATCAACGTTCCAGACTATCCAAAGTTGGCTCAAATCTGGTGGCAACAAATTGGTGACGTCAACTCGGGTGCGTTTACTCCACAAGAAGCGATGGACCGACTAGCTGGTGAGATGGACCAAGTCATGTCACGTATGCAGAAGGCTGACGAAGCTGCCAATGTCTACGGTGGTTGCGGTCCCCGACTGAATGAAGAACGTGATCCTTCCTACTGGCTGAACCAACCAGGCTCGCCTAAGGCCAAATTGGCTAATGAAAAGCCTAAGGGTGTAACTGTCAGTTACGATTCCTTGATTAAACGCTGGAGCCAGAACTAACACGTTCTTTCCAGACCATCCTTTTCTCGGGGGGTCTCCCTCCGAGAATCTGCCGGGTAGGATCATGATCCTGCCTTCAGCGACTATTCCAGATGTCTCTTGATTTCCGTGAACTAAGTAAGCAGGTGTACGGCGAAGTGCACATTGCACAAACCGATTTAAGCCTCAATCCTGGCGTATTCAACGTTTTGCTTGGTCCTACCTTGTCGGGCAAAACTTCGTTGATGCGTTTGATGGCTGGTCTCGACCAACCCAGCACAGGATCAGTTTGGTTCAAAGGTCAGAATGTAACTGGAATTCCTGTACAACGTCGAAATTTGGCGATGGTTTACCAGCAGTTCATCAACTTCCCCAATATGTCCGTTTTTGAGAACATCGCTTCTCCTTTACGAATCCAGAAACTCTCCGAAACTCAGTTACGACCTCGCGTAGAAAAGGTTGCAGAGTTACTCAAGTTGACTCCCTACATGCAGCGCAAACCAAGCGAATTATCGGGAGGCCAGCAACAGAGAACGGCATTGGCAAGAGCGTTGGTTAAAGGAGCGGACTTGGTGTTGCTTGATGAACCGCTGGTCAACCTCGACTACAAGCTACGTGAAGAGCTCCGTGAGGAATTACCCCGTCTGTTTGCAGACACTGGAGCAACCGTTGTCTATGCGACTACAGAGCCTCATGAAGCTCTCTTAATGGGCGGGTACACAGCGACAATGCGTGAGGGCCGCGTCACTCAGTACGGTCCAACACATGAAGTCTTTAGAAAACCTCACGACCTCGCTACTGCAAAAGCTTTTTCTGATCCACCACTGAACACTCTTAACCTGAAACGTACAGAAAAAGGCTTTGAGGGTGAGCAAGGTCTATCACTGCAGTTACCTCCTTTCCAAAATGTGCCGGTTGGAGAATATACACTTGGTTTTCGTCCTCACCATCTCCAGATTCAGAGCAACGGAAAAGAAATCCTTGAATTGTCGGGTGAGGTTACAGTTACAGAAATCACTGGTTCAGAGAGTTTTATCCATTTGCGGTGGGCTGAGCATGATTGGGTAGCTCACACCCGGGGAGTGATGCACTTTCCCCCTGGCAAAAAGCTGGAGCTTTACGTTTCGCCCTCAAAATGTTTGCTCTTTGACGACCAAGAACAACTTGTCCTGGCTCAGGTTTGAAATGTCTTCGATAACACTCAAATCACTCCGACATAGCTATTTACAAAATCCACAGTCCGAAGAAGACTATGCCCTCAGGAAGATTGATTTGACTTGGCGAGATGGTGGAGCGTTTGCTCTGTTGGGTCCTTCCGGTTGTGGAAAGACAACACTATTGAACTTGATATCAGGTCTTCTCAAACCTTCAGAAGGTCAAATCCTCTTTGATGATAGTGATGTGACCTCACTTCCTCCCGATCAGCGAAACATTGCACAAGTTTTCCAATTCCCGGTAGTCTACGACACGATGACGGTTTACGACAATCTGGCATTTCCGCTGCGAAATAGAAAACTACCAGAAGCTGAACTTGATGAACGTGTGCAGCGAGTAGCAAAGATGCTCTCGATGCAAAACCAGCTAAAGCATCGTGCGTCGGGTTTGACCGCAGCAGATAAGCAAAAGATTTCCTTAGGCAGAGGGTTGGTTCGATCTGACGTAAATGTGATGATGTTTGATGAGCCACTTACTGTGATCGATCCGCACCTCAAGTGGGAGTTAAGATCCCAATTGATGCGGCTACATCAACAAGTTGGATTTACAATGATATATGTCACCCATGATCAGACGGAGGCGCTGACCTTTGCAGATGAGGTGGTTGTGATGTATGAGGGGCAGATAGTCCAGATCGGAACTCCAGAAGAACTTTTTTTGAAGCCAAGACACACCTTTGTAGGCCATTTTATCGGTTCTCCAGGGATGAACATCCTGCCCTGTGATTGGAATGATGGTGGGGCAGTATTTGCGGGTCACCAAATTTCGTTGAATGGAAATCTTTCAAATCCCGCTTCTACTTCTAAACTCCAGCTCGGTATCAGACCAGAATTCATTCGGCTAGCATCTGAAGGTATACCGGCTCGAATTCAGCGAGTCGATGATGTTGGCAGATACCGAATTATCAAAGCAGAAGTCGGTGGTACTAGCCTGAATATTTACGCCAATGAGGAGGTCGAAATTCCATCAGATTCGTTACACTTGGATTTCGACCCTGATCACACTCATGTTTATTGTGATGGGTGGATTCACGAGGCCAAAGGTCAGTCATGATCAACAAGACAATCAATCAAAAAGCTTGGTTCATGGTCTTGCCAGTTTTGGCATTAGTGGCTTTCAACGCCATCATTCCACTCATGACAGTGGTAAATTATTCTGTCCAAGAAACCTTCGGAGATAATCTGTTTTTTTGGGAGGGGCTCAAGTGGTTTGAGGAGGTAATGAGATCTGAACGATTTCATGACGCCTTAGGACGTCAACTTCTCTTCACTTTGTTAATTTTATTGATTGAGGTTCCTCTCGGAGTTGGGATTGCTCTGACAATGCCACGTCAAGGCATTGGGGTTACAATTTGTCTGGTTTTGATGGCACTACCCCTTCTGATTCCTTGGAACGTGGTAGGAGCTATGTGGAATATCTTTGCTCTGCCTGATATTGGGTTGCTGGGTAAGATGCTCAATGGAGTCGGTTTTGACTACAACTTCACACAGAACACTTTTTGGGCTTGGGCGACAGTAGTTGCGATGGACGTTTGGCACTGGACTTCCCTAGTTGTGCTATTGTGCTATGCGGGTTTGAGATCAATTCCAGACGCCTATTATCAAGCCTCCAAAATTGATGGTGCTACTTCCTGGCAGGTGTTTCGTTACATCCAATTACCCAAGATGAAACGGGTCCTAACTATAGCGCTGCTCTTGCGTTTGATGGACAGTTTCATGATCTATACAGAACCATTCGTATTGACTGGTGGTGGTCCAGGGAACAGTACTACTTTCCTTTCAATTGATCTTGTGAAAGTCGCGCTAGGTCAGTTCGATCTGGGTCCAGCCGCTGCAATGTCAATCATTTACTTCCTTGTGGTCCTACTGCTTTGCTGGGTCCTGTATACCCTCATGATGCGCAACGAGACCAACTGATGAAGAAAATGACCTGGTTGATTCCCACAGTTTATATAGTGTTTTTGATGTTGCCGATCTACTGGCTCGTCAATATGTCATTTAAGACCACCAACGAAATCCTAGGCTCGTTCACCCTCTGGCCGAATAATTTTACTGTCGAAAATTACGTTACGATTTTCACAGATCCCACATGGTTCATGGGCTATGTCAATTCTTTGACCTATGTAACTATCAACACTATCATCTCATTGCTCGTTGCCTTGCCAGCAGCCTATGCCTTCTCCAGATACCGATTTCTCGGAGATAAGCATTTGTTTTTTTGGTTGCTCACAAATCGGATGGCTCCACCAGCTGTTTTCGCATTACC
>DJYX01000087.1 GCA_002450295.1 Deltaproteobacteria bacterium UBA6967 | reverse complement strand
ATGGGCTATGTCAATTCTTTGACCTATGTAACTATCAACACTATCATCTCATTGCTCGTTGCCTTGCCAGCAGCCTATGCCTTCTCCAGATACCGCTTTCTCGGAGATAAGCATTTGTTTTTTTGGTTGCTCACAAATCGGATGGCTCCACCAGCTGTCTTCGCGTTACCATTTTTTCAGTTGTATTCCGCAATTGGCCTGTTTGATACACATATCGCAGTCGCCTTATCGCACTGTCTTTTCAACATTCCTCTGGCCGTTTGGATTCTTGAAGGATTTATGTCAGGAGTGCCAAAAGAATTAGACGAAACTGCATACATCGATGGATACTCATTCCCACAATTTTTCTTTAAAATTTTCATTCCAGCTATCGCTGCCGGAATTGGAGTAGCCGCTTTCTTTTGCTTCATGTTTTCGTGGGTGGAATTGCTCTTGGCAAAAACATTGACAGCCGTAGATGCGAAACCGATAGCCGCAACAATGACACGCACAGTGAGTACAGCAGGCTATGAACTCGGTCTATTGTCCGCAGCTGGTACCCTTACGATCGTCCCAGGCGCTTTTGTGATTTATTTTGTGCGGAATTATATAGCCAAGGGCTTTGCTTTGGGGAGGGTATAAACATGTTTCTTTCGTGGATGGCTTGGACCTGGCAGACCGCACTTTTCTTCATCCTGATTGTGCTGGTATTGACCTGCATGGCAATCTGGGAATACAAATCACCTGGAGGTGGCCCACGCTATGGAGTTTTGGGGTTGCATACTACTCGAGGTGACCGCCTCTTTATTTCTCTACTAGGTAGTGGATTTATACACATCTTTTGGCTGGGCCTCACCGATTTTCCATTGTGGGGTGCTTCAATCGTTGCTGTGGTCTACGCCATCTTCGTCTTCCGCAAAGTTTGAGGATCCAAATCAATACATCTTACCACACCAGTTTCAAGTAACTTTGGTACAGACTTTTATCTGTCACCTTACAGCTAACTCATCAAAAAAATCCCTAAAAATTATCAAAATAATTCGATTTTAGCTCCTTCTCTTAGTGTTTTGTTACAGGTGTTAGTTTGCAAGGCTACGGTGAGAAGAGATAGGCCAAGACAGAGGAGAGATCTTTTTTGAGTCTGTTAGGAAGCTGTTGAAGTAGTATGGAATTATTGCAGCAGCGCTTGAGCTGTACGTTCGTCAGTGATCAGCATAGATATCAAGTTTCCTCTAAGGGTTCCCCGCAGTGCTTCCAGTTTTCGCTCTCCTCCAGCAATACCCACCACCTGTTTCATTTTCCGCAAATCAGACAGTCGAGTAGCAATAAGTCGATCGTGCTGTTCGAGCTCCAGTGACTGTCCTTCTGCGTCGAAATACTCTCCATGAATTTCTCCGACGGCCCCTAATCTCGTCAATAACTCCAGATCTTCTTTACTGCGATATCCGAATTGGGAGAAGCTGTTGCTCGGTTCAAGGGCACCAATCCCAACAAAGCTTAAATCTGCGGTAAGCGCCATTTGTAACACCCGCTGTACTTCAGGCTCTTCCATGAGGAGGTCCCTGATTTCCCTTGAATTGACAACAAGTGGTGTTGGTATGATATAGAATGGATAGCGAAATCCGGATAGGAGTGAGCCGACAGACCTTTCCGCTATTCGAGTACTTAGGTAGGTCGTTACACCTCCGCACAAGGTGATAAACGATGTCTCTGACCGCGTAGAATGTGTAATGTTTCTAGTCATCCAGGAGATTGTAGAGCCCCAGCCAAGCCCAATCAGTTGCCTCTCTTGGTCAAGAAAGCGTTCCATGTACTGAGCCGCTGCTAGACCAATGTTCTCGTTGATATGTTCAGTAGAAATTTCAGGAACTAGGAGAGCTTCTTTGAGGTGCCACTTTTCACAAAGTTGATGTTCCAAATCGCTCAAGTGCGCATCAGCACCGTGAACATGAATGGTTACCCGACCTGACAATCTGGCTTCATTCAGGACGCTGATCACACGGGCGCGATTTAGTCCGAGCTTTTCTGCAATCTCATTTTGCGTCCATCCAGCCTTGTAATAGTACCAAGCAATCCTGGACGCATAGAGTTGCTGGTCTCGTTGGGCAGTATTTAACTTTTTCACATTTTTGGAGGTTAGTTCAGCGCAACATCTTTTCGAACCTGTGCAGATTCAATAAAGCTTGTCCAACGATCTTGAGAATGATCACCGAAAAGAATCTGACAGGCTTCTTTGGTCGCAGGATTTTCCTCAAGATTCTTCTGGGAAATCATCATGGAGATCTTTGTTCGTCTTCTTAGAAAATCTTCCAAATGAACAATCATCTCATGATCTCTAGCATGGACTGCTTCGACCTTTAAGCATTCAGAGTCTGGAATCAGTTCTTCTTTCAATTCGGAATTCACTTCTATCAGGTTCAACAAATCGAAAGCTTTACTTCCATAGCGCCGCCAAAGTCGGGTTGAGATTGGTTCACTTGCATTCGGAGGAGTGGAATCATCTAGTCTAATTTCAGCTGCTCTTTGTAGGAATCGGTCGTGTTCATTCTTGGCAGGTTCACCGTACCAAACTGAAGTGTTTTCTTGAACATCTACACCACATTCTCGCACGAATTCGACGACCTCTTCACCAATATTGAGGCAATCTGTGAGCTTCCCACCGAAGATACTGATAGTTTTCTGATTGGTGTCAACGTCAATTTCGTGCTTTCGCGACATC
>DJYX01000268.1:4390-9869 GCA_002450295.1 Deltaproteobacteria bacterium UBA6967 | reverse complement strand
CTCTAGCGTAGGCTTTTCAGTGCCTTGGCCATTTTCTCAGGAACCTGTTGAATTTGCTCACGACTCACCATCAGGTTAGCGACAGCCCGTAGTGCTTCAGGTCCAAAGTCCAGCATCCCTACCCATTCCTTCTCCAAAGCTTTCGAGAGGGCAGCAGCTGAAGTCCCTGGCGTCTGAAAAACGATTATGTTTGTTTGCACGCTGTCCAGATCAACCTCAATGCCTTCCACCTGGCTCAGCCCTTCTGCCAGCAGGCGTGCGTTAGCATGATCTTCTGCGAGCCGCTCCCGGTGATTTTCCAAGGCATACAAAGCCCCGGCTGCGATGATGCCTGCCTGTCGCATTCCACCTCCAAACATTTTTCGGAAGTGACGCGCTCGTTGAATGAAAGCTTTGCTACCTGCCAGAGCTGAACCGACCGGTGCTCCCAAGCCTTTAGAAAAGCAGACGCTGACGCTGTCAAAGTCAGATACCAGTTCAGCTTCTGGTGTGCCTAGCGCAACGCTGGCGTTCCAGAGTCGAGCACCATCCAGATGCAGCGCAAGGTCACGCTCTCGGCAAACGACACCAATTTTACGGATTTCTTCCAGCGGATAGATTCGTCCACCCCCTCGATTGTGAGTGTTCTCAAGGCAGACCAGCCGTGTGATTGGATGGTGGACGTCCGGTTTGCGCAGTGATTTCACCAACTGGTCAGCAGTGAAGACACCGTGGTCTCCAGAAATCAGACGACAGGAAGCACCAGACAGCGCTGCTGGACCACCACCTTCGTAGTAGTAAATATGGGCCTGAGCCTCCAAAATCACCTCATCACCCGGTTGAGTGTGAGTGCGTAGCCCAACTTGGTTGGTCATCGTGCCGGAAGGCATGAAGACCGCCTCTTCCTTGCCTAGAATAGCGGCTGTTTTCTCTTCTAGACGAAGTACAGTTGGATCTTCGTGATGAACATCATCACCGACCTCGGCTTCAGCAATGGCTTTGCGCATTTCGGTGGTTGGTTTGGTGACAGTATCGCTTCGCAGGTCAATCCACATCAAATCCTCCTAAAGAGTGAAGTATCAGAAAAAAGTTCAGCGTGCCGAGGTCTGCTTTGGATGTCAAATCCGAATGATCAGGCAGAATCCATTCGTGCATGGTGACAAGCTACCAATTGGCCTGTTCGGATTTGCCGAAATTCGGGTCGCTGTTGGCGGCACTCGCTGGTCACTTGCGGACAACGTTCGGCAAAAACGCAGCCAGTATGCTGCTTGGTAGGACTCGGCACATCCCCAGCGAGCACGCGCTCACCCAGAGGACGTCGGTTCTTTGGATCTCCAGAGGGAATTGACCGCAGAAGAGCTTGTGTGTAGGGATGGGCAGGAGTTTGGAAGAGTTCCCTCCGGTTGGCGATCTCCACGATGCGGCCTAGGTACATCACCGCAACTCGATCTGCCAGATGCTGAATCACTGCCAGGTCATGACTGATGAACAGATAACTCAACCCTTGTTGTTGTTGTAATTCAAGCAATAGGTTGAGAATTTGCGCCTGAATCGAGACATCGAGTGAGGAAACCGCTTCGTCACAAAGTACGATTTCAGGACGCAGAGCCAGCGCCCGGGCAATACTGATACGCTGACGTTGACCACCAGAAAACTCGTGCGGAAAGCGTTTCAAATGTTCGGATCGCAACCCAACCTGTTCCAGCAGCTTCGTGGCAAAATCCTGAGTCTCTGAGGCACGGATGTGTCCATGATAGCAAGCTGCGCTGCTGATGATCTCTTCAATCGTCAGTCGTGGATTGAGAGAAGCGTAGGGGTTCTGAAAAATCAACTGCATCCGCAGTCTTTGTTTCCGAAGCTCTGTAGAACTCAGCACACCGAGTTCAGTATCTTTCAGCCAGACTCTTCCTCCGGTGGGGGGATGGAGGTAGAGCAAGCTGCGCGCAAGCGTAGACTTTCCACAACCAGACTCTCCCACTAGCCCTAAGGTCTCACCGGCATTTAACACAAAGCTGACTCCGTCCACTGCCCGGACAAAGCCCACTGTCCTACCTAGCAGTCCTTGGCGAATAGGGAAGTAAGTCTGTAGATCCTGCACTCGGAGGATAGAAGTTTTGGAAGAGGAGGAACTTTTCATCTCAGGTATCCTGAGGGAATTCGTACCAGCGGTAACAACGGCTCCGATGTGAGAAACCCAATAATTCAGGTATCTTGACGGAACAGTCGGGTCCTGGCCAGGGACAACGATCGAGGAAGCGGCAGCCCTCGGATAACTCCTGCAAGGCAGGAACATTTCCTGGAATATGGTAGAGTCTTTCTCGTTGGCCTGAGATCTCCGTTAGACTGGGTCTTGATTTGAGTAGCCCACGGGTGTAGGGATGCCGTGGACGTTCGAAAATTGCCCGAACCGAGGTTTCTTCAATGATGTCTCCGGCATACATCACTGCGACCCGATCGGCCATTTCAGCGATCACCCGAAGGTCGTGGCTGATGAAGAGCAGGGCCATCCCGTGTTGCTTTTGCAGTTGGCGCAACAGGTGAAGAATCTGGACCTGAATCGTGACGTCCAGTGCAGTGGTTGGCTCATCGGCAATTAACAATGCTGGCTCACAGGCCAAGGCCATGGCAATCATCACCCGTTGACACATGCCTCCACTCAACTCATGCGGATAGCGTGACCATTGCCGCTCAGGGTCGGGCAGCCCGACTTCGCTGAGTAGCGACAAGCCTCGCTCACGAGCACGGTTGAGTGAGAAACCCTTGTGACGACGTAGTGGTTCAGATATTTGCTTGCCAATCGTCAGTACAGGATTCAGAGCCGAGCTAGGGTCCTGAAAAATCATTGAGATCTGGTTGCCGCGTAGTTCTCTTCGTTTTCGTTCCGAGAGTTTCAGTAGGTCTTCTCCAGCAAAGTGAATTTCTCCGCTTGTGATTCTTCCGGGTGAACTGATTAGTCCCATAATCGCCAAGGCTGTCAGGGACTTGCCACAACCAGACTCTCCAACCAACCCAAGTGTTTTTCCTCGTTCCAGTTGCAAATCCAATTCATTGATTGCGGTCACTTTTCCACTACGCAGTAGGAAGTCAACTTTCAGATTTTCCAACTGTAGTAAGGGGGTTTGAGCCATTCAGTCCTGTAACTTGGGATCAAAGGCATCACGCAGGCCATCTCCTACAAAGTTGAAGGCCAGAACAGTCAGGGTCATTGCGGTTGCTGGAGCTAAAATCAGGTGAGGGTAGGAACGAATTCCTTCCAGTCCTTCAGAAATCATTGCGCCCCAACTTGGAACAGGTGGATTGACTCCCAGTCCAATGAAGCTCAGCACCGACTCGAAGATGATGTAATCCGGAATCGCGACAGACTCAGCGACGATACAAGTTCCCAGTAGATTGGGAAACAGGCGACGAAAAAGAATAGTTGGCACCCCAAAGCCCTGCACGAGATCAGCTTCGATAAATTCTCGGCGCCGTAGCGAGAGGGTCTCTGCTCGGGCAATCCGAGCCATCCTTACCCAAGAAGTCAGCCCGATTCCGATGAAAATGGAAAGCAGGCCTCCCAATTGACTATCCCATTCATAGAAGATCGCCTTGAATCCGGTGAACTCGTCTGGATTCCCTGCACGAAAATAGACCATTATCAGGATCACAAACAGCAGAGTGGGAACTGCATTGAGAATGTCAACAAACCGCATCATCCATTCATCCAGCTTGCCCCCGTAGTAGCCAGCAACCAACCCGTAGCTGACACCAATGATAAAGCTTGCTAGAGCGGCACAGATCGCAACTGTTAGTGAAATTCTAGCCCCATAGAGGATCCGGCTCCAGACATCACGACCCAAAAAGTCGGTACCTAGCAGGAATTCTTCTTCTCCGGGTTGCAGATAGGTAGCGAGGAAGTCCTCTTCAGCGAAGTGTCGCGGAGCGAGCCAATCAACGAAGATGGCAACTAGAAAAAGAATCAGCAGAAACAAAAAACTGCTCAATGCCAATCGGTTTCTGGCGAACCGTCGGAAAGCAAGCCGATTGAGACTTTTACTGATGGTCGGTGAGGCAGAAGTTTCAATCATGGATGGGTCATGGGGAAGATGGTCATTCTAATCGAATCCTTGGATCTGCCCAGGCGTAGAGGATGTCTACTAGGGTGTTCATGAGAATGATCAGAAATCCATAGAGCAGGTAGATGCCCATGACGACGGGGTAGTCACGGTTACTGATGCTAGTGATGAAGTAACTTCCCAAACCAGGAATAGCAAAGATCTCTTCCACCACCAGAGTGCCCGTGAGCAGATAAGCCAAAATGGGGCCCATGATAGTAAGCACAGGGAGTAAGGCATTGCGGAGTGCATGCTGACCAAGGACAGAAATTTCTGAAAGTCCTTTGGCTCGAGCTGTACGGATAAAGTCTTCTTGAATGACTTGGAGCATGCTGGAACGAGTCAGCCTGGAAATCACTGCCGCAATGCCCAGCCCTAAAGCAAGCGTTGGTAGCACCTTGGAATCCCAGGTCGTCCAGCGAGCAATGGGTAGCCATTTAAGAAAGAGTCCAAAGAAGAGGATCAGCATTGGGGCCAGCGCCAAGTTGGGGATGCTAGTGCCCAAAACAGCCAGCAAGGTGGCTACATAATCTGGTAGTTTGTTATGGTATGCAGCTGCAAGGACTCCCAGTGGCAGCCCAAACAAGATTCCAAAGAGCATGGCATAGAAGCCAAGTTCCAGTGAGATTGGCAGGCGTTGCACGATCAGGTCGATGACAGGTAGATCCCGTTGGGAATAGCTGACGCCCAAATCTCCTTGCAGGGCATTACCAACGTAGCGCACAAACTGCTCCCAGAGTGGCTTATCCAAGCCATAATAGGCTTCGATATTGCGCAGGATCTCAGGTGGGAGGCTTTTTTCTGTGTCGAAAGGCCCCCCAGGGAGTGCCTTCAGTAGTAGAAAGACGAGGGCAGCGATCACGAGCAGCGACAGGGCACCGCTACCCAATCGCCGCACCAGGAAGTTCAGCATTGGCTTGGAATCATGGGCGTCCCGTCAAGCGCCAGTAGCGGATCTGCTGTCCACCCAACGCCATGTGATACCAGTCTTTCAGCCGAGAATTGATCAGGTACTTGGAAGTGTAGAAGTAGAGCGGAATAATCGCAGCCTCTTCTTCGTTGAGGATCTGCTCGGCTCGACGGTAGAGTTGGATGCGCTCACTCGGATCTGTCGAACCCATCGCTTTTTCGGTCAACTGGGCGTATTCGCTGTTTTGCCAACGAATGCGATTGGTGGACTTGGTTGGGTGGAATACTTCCATCAGCCAGTTGTTGGCGTCTGGATAGTCAGCGCACCAGCCAAAGCGGAATAGATGTGGGGCATCGGGTTGGGTAGTTGACTTCAGGTAGACTTTCCATTCCTGGTTTTCGATTCTGATGTTGATTCCAAGGTTGCGCTTGAGCATGGCTTGTACAGCCTGAGCGATCTTGGCGTGGTTTTCCGAGGTGTTGTGCATGTAAGTGAT
>DJYX01000268.1:0-4000 GCA_002450295.1 Deltaproteobacteria bacterium UBA6967 | reverse complement strand
GGATCATAGCCAATTCCAATACCTTCCTTCGGATCTACGGACCCAAAGATTGGAGGCCGAGTGAAAGTCGTTGCCGGTTCTTCTCCACCCTTGGTGATTCGTTCCACCAAAGTCTTACGGTCGATGGCTGCAGAAAGCGCCTTGCGGACCAGTGGATTGTTGGTCGGTTCCCGTTCGTTGTTCACTCCCAGGTAGTAGGTGCAGAGGTCTGGTTGAGCAGAATATCGGTCTGCATATTCTTTGCGCACGCGGTCGATCTCTGCGACGGGAATCGAGAGAAAAGTTCCTCCAATGATGTCCAGTTCTCCGTTCTCAAACATCGCTAGGCCGGTGGAGGATTCAGGAATGATATAGTAATTTACCTCCTCAATCTGAGCAGGCTGCTGGGTGACCGAGTCTTTGTAATCAGGATTGCGCTTGAGGATCAACTGATTGCCTTTTTCCCAGGTGGCAAGCCGATAGGATCCGTTTGTCAGGATGTGCTCAGGCTCCGTCCAGGCAGTGCCAAAGGCTTCAATGGAACGTCGAGGCAGAGGTCGATAGGTCCAGAGGCCTGCCATCGCTGGGAAAAATCCAGCGGGTTGTGTAAGCCGAAATTCGACCGTGTAGTCATCCACTGCACGGACTCCGAGGCTGTTGAAGTCCTTGCTTTCCCCCTTATTGATTGCTTCTGCCCCTTCGAGAATGTAGAGGGCATAGGCGTAGGGGGAGGCCGTCTCGGGGTTGATGTTGCGACGAATCGCATATTCAATGTCATGGGCTGTGACTGGAACCCCATCACTCCAGAAGACATCCTTGCGCATCTCGAAGGTGTAGGTGCGACTGTCCGCACTGGCTGACCATTTTGTGGCCAACTCCGGAATCACCTCATAGGTCTTCGGATCGTAGTCAGTCAGGCCGAGAAAGAGCTGTTCAATGACCTCAATGGAAGAGGAATCCTGGGCCAACCCTGGGTCCAGAGTTGGGATGGCACTCATTTGAGGCAAACGCAGAGTTTTTGTGATGTCCTGGGCGATGACAGCAGGAGCGGAGAGCAGCAACAGCCCACTAAGCAGGCAAAGAGTTCGACGAACAGCAGCAAGCAGCATGGGAACCTCCACTGGAATCGTGATGATTATGATGAGGAACAGAGCCACAAAGGTACCCATCATGGTTCTGGAAAACAAGTCTGACAACATAAGAAAGGCACCAATGGAACAACATTTATTCAATCTTTCAAGGAGATAGACTGATGGACCTGCCACTAAAGCAAGGCGCCACTTTTTCTTTGTTGGAAGGACCAGAAACTGGGCGATTACTCCTAATGATTCATGGCGCCACAGTGCCTCACTGGGAGTTTGACCAACTCGTACCTCATTTGCACAAGGCCAACTGGCAAACACTCCGTATGGATCTCTATGGTCATGGTCGTTCTGCTCGCCCTGAGAGAGACTACACCATCTCATTGTTTACGGAGCAAATCTGGGAAGCACTATCCTACTTGAGAACCAAGACAGGTATCTCCGTACTAGGCCATTCTCTTGGGGCGGTGATTGCTGTGAATCTTGTTCAACAACATCCAGAATTTTTCCGACATTTGATACTGGTTGCGCCAATGCTGGATTTCATTGCAAAGCAGTGGTGGAGCCGATTACTACAAGTACCCGGTTTAGGTGAGTGGATGATGAGAAAGGTTGTGATCACCCAACTCCGAAAACGTCGTCAGCGCAGATACAGTGCTATTGGAGTGGAGTCCTTTATTCCTCGCTTTGAAGAGCAGCTAGCTTACCCTGGTTTCGATAGGGCGCTGCTTTCGATGTTTCGTTGTGGCACACTCGCAGACCAAGGGATGGTCTATAGGAATTGTGGTTCTCTCACCAAGGATGTAGCCAAGTTCTTGCTCTGGGGTGAGGAAGATCACGTTGTTTCGAGGCAAGATATTGAGAAGATCTGCGCTCTGATTGGCCCTCATCAAATGGAAATAATGTCGGATACAGAGCACAATCTCTTCATTACCCATCCTGAACAGGTCGCTGCCAAACTGCTGAGCTTTTTGGAAGGCACACCAACCATGTCACAAACGGGCTAAGAGATAGCTAAGAAGCCAAGGCCTGTACCTTGTTTGATCTCCATGGATCAGCTTCGATCTCGCCATGATTTCCGGGCGTATCGCCAGTTGATTCACCTGCTGATTGAACAAGGAATGAACGCCCGCAGCGAATACATTCCAGACATAAGGCAACTGGATCAGCTGGAGCAAAGCGGAGAGGTACTGCCACGTCTGGTTTTGGCTGTCCTACAAGCCTATGTCAAAATGTACCTCTATGATGAGTTGTTGGTGTCTTCACTAATTCCTGAATTCACGGGCGATGAAACCTCAGCACTTTATGATGAACTCTACAATGATGAAAAGGTCGGAGTAGGATCTCGGTATGCTGGTATTGAAGAACCTCTGCACTAATGGGACCCATCGGTAGCTCCCTCCTCACTCTTGATATACAGTGGGGAAAATTACCAGAACTGGAAAAACAGTTGGTTTGTCACGACCTTGAGAGAGAGAACTCTGATCCGATTTGTCAGAAGAGAGAATCAACTCATTGAAGAACGTCTTTATCAAAATGAATTCGGTCGAATTCGGAAAATCGAAGCCTCTCCGACTGGAGATTTGTTTCTGCTAAAAGATGGAGGCAAAGGGAGTCTAGTCAAAATTCTTGGAAACAGTCGTTAGACTAAGACAACTCTACATGTTGAGTGCACATCCATAATTCCGATGCCACAACGCCGCCAGTCTGGTCCATGAAATTCTAGCCCAAAACTTTCCCCGCACCTAAAAAATCACAATGTACTACCCTTCCTCTCGATACCGTCTCAGATCTCAGCCTTTATCTCAACAAGCTTGATTTAGTTGTTGCTCTTGTCTGACCAATTGATTGCTAGTTTTTTTACACTTTAGTAATCGGATCTTAAGTGAAAACATGAGTTGATATTTCTTGGATAAGATCTTCTAAAAATTATTCAAAGAATAATCGGTTTTCATTTATATCAGTAAGACTATTTTTATGATTTAACAAGTAAAGACGCTATTTGCTATTATAAAATAGATTTTAGTAAGTAAATTAATCTACTTTATTGGTTTCTCTAGCTGTTACTCCAACAGGTTATCTAAACTAATTTGTAGGAGAAAACTAAGTAGCAAGCAGGAGGGCTTGACTTCGAATTGTGTTCGGCAGATAACCAGTAAGTCGCTTCCAAAAATCCGCTCGTTGTTCAGTAGTGGGTGGGAAGATTTTTCGGGAGGAATCCCTTCCAAACGTAAGCAACAGGATAAGCCATGAATGATTCAGTGAAGCAAGATGAAGTTAAGCAGGTGAATCGTCGATCCTTCCTTAAAGGAGCGGCTACAGTCGGAGCAGTCGCCACTGCCTCCACAATTGGCGCTCCAGCCATTCACGCGGGCGCTCATGGAGCTATAACCATGAAGATGCAGACTTCATGGCCAGCTTCTGAAATTTTCCAAGAAATGGCCCAGCAATACGTGGATCGCGTTGAAGCCATGTCGAATGGTCGCATCAAGATTGATCTTTTGCCGGCTGGCGCAGTTGTAGGGGCATTCCAGGTTTTAGACGCTGTCAATGATGGTGTACTTGATGCCGGCCACGACGTGCCTGTTTACTGGTATGGGAAAAACAAAGCCGCCTCTCTATTTGGTACTGGCCCCGTATTTGGTGGAAATGCGAATACAATGATGGGCTGGTTTTACAAGGGTGGTGGACAAGAGTTGTATAGGGAATTAACCCAAGACATCATGGGACTCAATGTGGTAGGTATGATGGGTTTTCCAATGTTCCCGCAACCTTTTGGCTGGTTTAAGGGTGAAGTCAGCAAGCGCAGCGACCTGAAAGGATTCAAATATCGTACTGTGGGTTTGGCAGCAGATTTGTTGCAGAAGATGGGAATGTCCGTAGCCCAGTTACCAGGTGGAGAAATTGTTCCTGCTATGGAGCGTGGTGTGATTGACGCT
>DJYX01000162.1:27600-27723 GCA_002450295.1 Deltaproteobacteria bacterium UBA6967 | reverse complement strand
TAAATTCAAGAGCTCGATAGTGTTCGCTCTGATGGGTTTTCATTGCTGGAACATGCCGAATAGCTTCAGCAGGGTTAGTCTCACAGAGTTCCAAAGCACGGGCATAGTTGAAGATCTGCTGTA
>DJYX01000162.1:22637-27451 GCA_002450295.1 Deltaproteobacteria bacterium UBA6967 | reverse complement strand
GCAGGTCGGGCATGAGAGAGTCGATTGGATTCTGGGTCTCTCAAGCGCTTGAGCAAAGTACCCATTTCAACAAATTCAAGCGCTCGATAGTGTTCGCTCTGGTGGGTTTTCATTGCTGGGACATGCCGAATTGCTTCAGCAGGGTTGGTTTCACAGAGTGCCAAAGCACGGGCATAGTTGAATATCTGCTGTAGAATCTCCCGACAGCGTTTAGCCTGATAGGTCGATCCACGCTCTGAGATCGGTTTGAGCACCCTGAGAACATCACTCACCCGCAACTCACTAATCTGCCGTTTGCCAATCCCTGGAAAGACATGATTTTGCAACAGCAGACTCCTACGCCGATACGTATCTTTGGTGATCGATGGCTCTTTGTTGTTCATCCACTCACTGGCTACTGACTTGAACGTATAGCGAGACTTTTTTGCCTCTTCAGCAAGTTGCCTCTTCTCCAACTCTCTCTGCTCAGTCTGAGCTCGTTTTTTCTGAGTACTGGTAATCGTTGCCTGCCTGGGGTCTTCCCCATCCTGCACAATAGTCCAAGCTATCTGATGCATCTCCCTAGCGTCTGAAAGTCTCACGGTGGGGTATCCACCTAAATTGAGCTTGAGTTGCTTGCCATTGAGCCGGAATGCATAGAACCAGAACTTCCCATCACTGCGGACCTCTAGGTTCAATCCATAACCATCAGAGAGCTTGATTGGCTTAGTACTCCCATTTTCATCCCTGAGGGGTTTTGCTGATTTGCACTGGATGTCAGTGAGTTTTCTTTTGGTGGGATCAAGTTGCCGTGCCATAACTGGACTCCATCACTGCTGTGCGAATTTGAACCACAGAATGTTGGTCAGTAGAAAAGAAATGAATTACTAGCCAACAAACTAGCCAACAAATTTTTTGGCTGTAGGCAGATTTCTTTGGAAAGTGATGGAGCGCAGAATACAACAGAAAAGGAGTTAAATCCAGTATTTATCTGGGTTTATTGGAAGAAATCGGACTAATCTGGATCAGAGAGGAATTTGATGATGGTGCCGACGAGAGGAATCGAACCTCCACGGGGTTGCCCCCACTAGAACCTGAATCTAGCGCGTCTACCAATTCCGCCACGTCGGCATTCGATGCGGAGAGAAGCTGAAAAATATCTCCCAGCCTCTAGGACTTGTCAATCCACTTTTTTGGCAAGGTTACATTTGCTGGGCCTGGTCCACCCATTGGTGCAGGCGTTGTAAGTATGCTGGGGCCTCTGGGGTTCCTTCCAACGGAGCCCAAGGAGCAAATTCTTTGGTACGTTGAGGATCATAAGGACCCTGCTTGACCTCGTAAAACACACTACCGACAGCTCGAGAGAGAACCGTATGATAACGTCCTGCCGGAATTTCCACACCCCAGCACTGACGTCTTGAATCCAACACCAGAATGTCCTCTACCTCCCCCGTGTCTGTAAATACAATCACAGCTCCAGCGCCTCGCAGGACCGGGAAGGATTCTTATAATGGAGGATGTTGGTGTCAGTGAGGACAAATATAGCTATCAGGTTCAATTGCGTTAAGCATCCGGTTAACAACATCCGGAGGTTCATGAAAGTTATGGTTCAAACGTCGTCGTGAATGCTGACGAGCACGTTGGCTCAGGTCACTCAGTAGGTGCTAGTCAATGCGCACAAGGCTAGTCATAGCAAGGTAGTCGGCAAGAATTTGTGGTCTATTTTGTGTAAGTCCCGCACTATCCTTCAAACCTGTCGGCGAAGCAAGTCTATGCGTCTGCGTTTACTCCTGTTCTTCTTCATGTTCCTGTCGGCCCCCATGTGGGTGGGAGCTCAAGAAGAATCAGGCACTCCAATTGATGATGACCCCCTTCTTGATCCAGGAACAGCAGAGTCACTACAATTGGGAGGCTACCGATTTGAGCGCAATTTTGCCCTCCTGTTCGGAATACAGTATGGACTCAGCCCGCTGCTACTGACCTCTCCAGGGATTGTGCTAGGTGCCTACTATGACCCAGTTGTAGTAGGTTTGGAGTTAGTTGATTCTGATATTCTCAGCGCTCTAGATGATCTGCGAAAAGATGGAATTGGGGATGTCCGAATCATAAACACAGCAGTCTATGCCAAGGTCTTTGTTGCAGAAAGTTTCTACATCGCTGGCACCAGCGAACAGCGACGATTGGAGCTTTATAATCGAGGTTACATCAAGTATGGGCAAAAGGTAGATGTCAACGATAAATACGAACCAGCACAAGCCTACTATGACATGACTATTGAGACCAGCGTTTACACCATAGGAGTTGGGTTCCAGAAATTCTCTGAAAACATGTTTACTTCCTTTGATTTCCTGCGCTGGACGATCCCTTCCGAACAGTCATACTCGATCAAAAACAAATATAACAATATTGAATTCAATGATGATCCTGATAAATTCAGAGCCAATCTGGAAGAAGAGCAGAATGGACGTCGGGACCGCTGGTACTCTTCGATGCGGCTACCAGCGGCAATGGTCTTCACCGTTGGTTTTGCATTCTGAGAGCGTCCGCTTGACAAGCATGGGATAATTTCTACATAATTTCAGTTTTTTTGTCGGCCGAAACCATGCATCATACCAAGTGGATTGTACGCATCGCCCTATTGCTGCTCATAAGTACTGTTTCAACCACGGCTTACCTACTGTTGCATTACGACGAGTATCGGCAAGAGCAGGTGTATCGCCAGATGCAGTATCTCAATAGCCGCTGAGTTTAACCACTTCACCCTTCCTCTTCCAGCAATACGCACACATGGACATCGTACAGGAACTACTTCCGCAGCAAGCACGCAAGACCCCGCCAAGTACACTAACTGGGGTAACCTTTGGCACCGTCTTTTCGGACCACATGCTAGCGATTCGCTGGAGTAGCGATCGCGGTGGCTGGCACTCCGCCAGAATTCAGCCCTTCCAAAACCTGCAGATGTCTCCTTCCACCCTGGTGCTGCACTACGGTCAGTCTGCCTTTGAAGGGATGAAGGCCTATCGAGGAGCCGATCAAAAAATTCGTCTCTTTCGCCCTCGACAGAATTTTGAGCGACTCCAACGAACTGCTCAGCGAATCTGTCTACCGGAACTGGACGTTGAAACTGGGCTACAAGCACTCAAGCTACTGCTGCGTACCGATCAAAACTGGGTTCCAAATGAACCAGGCACATCTCTCTACATCCGCCCAACTCTGCTTGCTACTGAAGAAGCACTGGGACTGAAGGTTTCCAAGGAATACCTGTTCTTCATCATCCTCTGCCCCGTCGGACCCTACTACCCAGAAGGCTTCAATCCGGTCAAGATCATTGTCGAAGAACAGTACGTTCGAGCTGCCCCTGGTGGGGTCGGCGAAGCGAAGACCGCAGGCAACTATGCCGCTAGCAATTTGGCTGAAAAGGAAGCCCAGGCCAAGGGCTACACACAAGTCCTCTGGTTGGATGCGGTGGAGCGGCAATATGTTGAAGAAGTTGGTTCCATGAACATCTTCTTTGTCATGGAAAATGAAATCGTCACGCCCCAACTCAACGGAACCATCCTACCGGGCATCACCCGTCGGTCTGTTCTGGAACTCGGACGTCACTGGGGACTACCAATGGTGGAGCGGCGTATTCGCATTGAGGAGGTACTCAACGGGGTGCGCCAAGGAACCATCAAGGAGATCTTTGGTTCTGGGACTGCTGCCGTCATTTCTCCAGTTGGTGAACTCAGTTGGAAGGATGAGAGCTTTCTCGTTGGGGAAGGGAAGACCGGACCTGTTGCCCAACGTTTCTTCCAAAACCTAACTGGCATCCAGTATGGCGAGATGGAAGATCCCTATGGATGGATGGAACTGATCGACGAATGACTCCCATAGACCGGGATTTTTTCGATCGCGACACCTGCGAAGTTGCTCGAGATCTATTAGGAAAAGTGCTGCGGCATCATCTGGATGGACAGTGGTTGGCGGCACAACTGATCGAAACAGAAGCCTACTACCTGACTGAGAAAGGCAGCCACGCCTCGCTGGGTTGGACTCCCAAACGCAACGCTCTCTTCCGAGCACCCGGTACCATCTACATGTACTATGCGCACGGTGGCGACTCCTTCAACTTCAGTTGTCAGGGAGAAGGCAACGCCGTGCTGCTCAAATCAGCGGTCATTTTTCCCTTCTTTCCAGATGGTCCAACTTCCCAAGCAATGGTGCAAACCATGCAGCATCGCAACCGTGTTGCTGGTCGAATTCGTGACTCAAAGCGACTCTGCTCAGGGCAAACCCTGCTCTGTCGCTCTCTAGGACTAAAGGTTCCAGATTGGGATCAACAACAGTTGATAGCAGACCGCCTGGAGCTACTGGATACCGGCTATCGTCCGGAACAAGTCCTGCAAACCACTCGTCTTGGAATTCCAGCGGGTCGGGACGAGCAGCTCCCCTATCGCTTCATCGATGCTGGCTTTGCCAATTACTGTACTCGCAATCCACTGCGAGTTCGGAAATCACCGCCAGTGGTACGCATTCTTTCTACTTCTGACTCTACCGCGTGTCCTCATGCGTGAACTGACCCTTCGTGAACAACTACTGCTGGGTTTATTGCTTCTCATCGGCTTGGCCTTTGGAGGAGTGTATGTACAAAAGCAGCTCGCTGGTCAGGAAGCACTGTTACAACAACAACTGGATAATCGGCGACAACAGCTACGCGAGTTGCAAGCGCTAGCCAGTGAGTGGAACCAACTGAAAAATCGGCCACTTGCTCCAGTAATGGAGCAGCCACTTTCTGCTTTTGTCGAAGCTGTTGCTCGTGATTTAAAGATCCAGGACAACCTGCAACTCAATGC
>DJYX01000162.1:8341-22240 GCA_002450295.1 Deltaproteobacteria bacterium UBA6967 | reverse complement strand
GATGCGTTGGAGGTCCTGTATCGGCTTGAAAATAACCAACCGGTCCTTCAAATCGAGCAGCTTCTTTTCAGCGTGGCTCCAGGAAGTCGTGTTGTGCGCTTGAACTTTCAGGTCTTCAAACAGAGTCCTCGTTCCTCCAACTCCTGATCTGCAAAGGCCTGCTTGCAACGTCTACCGCTGCTAATCCTCAAGGTTCTACTAGCATTCATTGCCGTCCTGGTACTGCTGGTTGTGGCACTGCTCGCCGGCTTTCGTCAGCAATTTCCTGGAGAAGCCGTTGCCAACTATATAGAGTCACAAGCTCGACGCCAAGCAGGCCTCCAGCTTGAGATCGATCCACTCCAACTGGAATGGACCCACCTCTCTACTCCTTCAGTTACTTTTCCACGCCCTCCACAGCTTTGGATGCTTCCGTTGGAAACCCTAGCCCAACTGGATCAAGTAACACTGCCTTTCCTGCCCATTCTGCAATTTCAGCAATTCTGGGTACAGGCCCAACTCTATCAGTCTGATCTCAAGCTTGCATTTGATCTGCCTGGGATGAACACCCTGAATATCTCTTTGGATGAGTTGATGCTGCAACAAGTACCGCTGGCCAATACTCTCCCCTTTGGCTTTCCAGCAGGGGTCATGTCGCTTGATGGTGAGATCAAGAACCTGGCACAGTTGCAAAGAAGACAGCAGTCTCTACCCATTGGCACCTTGCAGGGTTCCATGACAGACTTCCGATTTCGCCTAAATCAGGAACATCCACTGCTCAACGGACTCTCTATTACTGAATTGAATCTACCAGAAGTGTCGTATGCGATCTCAATGCAACAGCAGTTGATCGAGATCAGTCAACTGACTCTGAATGGTGATCTGGAAGGAAGCGTTACCGGCAATATCCGTCTCAACGAAAGAAACCTCTTGGAATCGAGAATTGATCTGGATCTGAAAGTGCGGTTGTCGCAAAAGCTCCAGGATCAACTGGGACCATTGACAATGATGCTACAAGGGTTTCGCTGTGGGGACTTCTTTGATGTCAAGATACGAGGAACCTTCCGGCAAATCTCTCCGCCTTTTCGGAACCGCTGCACATGAAGCGACCAGGAATGCTGTTTGGGGGATTCGCTAGAAAACGTATTGGGCTGCTGCTAGGGCTCTTACTGTTAACTCTTAACCTGATCTGGCTTTGGAACCTTCCAATCGGCCAGGGTGATGAACCCATCCGGGTACGCATCGAGCGCGGAAGCAACTTCTCCCAAGTGGTTCAGCAACTCCGAGAAGCCAACCTGATTCAACAACCTCTCTGGTTTGAATTTCTCGCTCGCCTCAACGGACAGCACCACCGATTACAAGCCGGAGAATTTCAGCTAGATCCTCGCTGGAACCATGCTGCACTCCTCAACCACCTTGTTTCTGGCAGTGGCCTGCAAGTTCGTGTCACCATCCCGGAAGGCCTGAGCTACCAACAAGCTACAGCCCGCCTTGTGGAACAGGGTCTTGGTCAAGCTGATCGGTACGATGAACTTTTTACAGATTCTACACTACGCAAGCTATCAGGAATTCAAGGCTTAAAAACCTTGGAAGGGGTTATTTACCCTGAAACCTACTTCATCGCGCAAGAGAGTAGCGAACGTGAAATCCTAGGCCTGATGATTCAGGAATTCAATAATCGTTTTACCCAGTTACGCTCAGAAACTCCGGCTGAAGGGGGTAAGAAGCTGAGCGACCATCAACTCTTGATCCTTGCGTCAATGATTGAGAAAGAAACGGGAACAGCAGAGGATCGTCCGCTGATTGCCGGGGTTTTTCATAACCGCTTACGCTTGGGGATGAAGATGCAGAGTGATCCAACAGTAATCTATGGGATTTCAAATTTCGATGGCAATCTCACACGGAAACACTTAGAGACCCCAACACCGTTCAACACTTATACAGAAAAGGGTTTACCTCCAACGCCCATCAGTAACCCCGGTTGGGACTCTCTTCATAGCGCATTGCAGCCTGCCAGTGTGAAATATCTTTATTTCGTTGCACGAGGAGACGGTAGTAGTGCATTCTCTCGTACCCTGCGGGAGCATCAGCGTGCTGTTTGGAAATATCAGATTCAACCCCACCGTAACTCTCGTTGAGACTCGACCATGCCACTCTACCAGTACCAAGCTTTCGACCAGGCTGGAGTTCTGCGCAAGGGTTCTGAAGATGCTGTTAGCGAGAGTGACCTGCGCCAGCGATTACGCTCTCAGCAGCTCTATCCCAAGGAAATTCGGGTTTCCCGCAACACCAGTCGTTCCTTCCTCCCAAAACGTGGAACCAATTACAAGCGAGCGTTGACTCTCTTCACTCGACAGTTCGAGGTGTTGATGGACGCTACAATTCCTTACGACAAGGCCCTACAACTCATCATTGAGCAGACCGAAAACGTGGGATTTAAGGAAATCCTGGCCGAAGTCCGAGCACGTGTTGTTGAAGGGGGATCCTTGGCGGATGCGCTGCAGCTGTACCCAAAAATCTTTCCTGAGATGTATGTCAGCATGATTCGTTCAGGAGAGAACAGTGGCAACCTAGGTACAATTCTCAAACGGCTTGCCGATTACTACGAAACTCAAGAACGTCTGCGAGGTAGACTGAAATCAGCAATGATCTACCCAGCCTTCATGCTGGTTTTTTCATTGCTGGTGGTTGTCTTTATGGTCACTTACATCGTGCCCAAGATCACCCAGATTTTTGCCAGCAAAGGAACCCTGCTACCCTTGCCCACCAGAATTTTAATGGGCCTCAGCGATTTCATGGTTCACTCTTGGTACCTTGTATTGATTGGGTTGATAATCCTGATTTTCGGTTTCTCAGCTTTTCTACGTAGCGAGTTTGGCAAGAAAGTTCTCCAACAACTGCAACTGAAAGCACCGCTGATTGGTCCCCTGATGCAGAAGGTACTGATCGCTCGTTTTTGTCAAACTCTCGGAACCCTGCTTGGAAGTGGAGTGGATTTGAAGACTGCTCTGGAAATTTCACGACACGTGGTTGTCAATCAACTGCTGATTGAGCAACTAAACAAGATGATCATTGAGGTCAACAACAAGGGAATCCCACTTTCGGCAGCGATGGGTCGAACGGGTTACTTCCCGGACTATGTCCAGCACGTTGTGGCTATTGGAGAAGAAGCAGCCCGTGTTGATGAGTTGTTAGAACGTGTGGCAAACCGTATGCAGGAAGAAGTAAGTAGATTGTTGGAGGGTCTGACGGCTCTGCTGCAACCAACTATGATTGTATTGATGGGTGGAATTGTCGGCTTCATTGCGCTGTCTGTCTTGCTACCGATGCTGAACATGAATCAATTGCTCGGTCGTTAGTCTCGCTATCTTTCAGCACCAACCACCCCAATCGTTGCTGTTTGTCCGAGGGGGGATCATGAGGCTGTTCCATCTGCTACTTGTCCTGTCGCTCTACTTCTTGATCTCTTGTGAACGCAAGACCTCACCATCAGAAAATCCCCCACGGCTACTTCCTGCTATATCAACAGGTGAAAGCTCGAACAGTAGACAGAATGAACCCCTCTCTGAGCCAATCTCGGCTCCAGAGTTCAGCCAGACACCAAAGCTACTCTCCATCAATTCTCTGGTTCCAGCTCCCAACGCCACGGTCTCTCCAGATACACTGATCCTACTCAACTTTGATCAACCGCTGGACTCCAAAAATCTAAACGCTGAGAGTTTTGCGCTGGCTGATTCCGAAGGTACTCAAATTTCACTCCGTCTAGGTACCAGGGGCAATAGTCTTACACTCACTCCCAATTCTGCACTCGCTCACGATACTTCCTACACCGTCAGCTTACTCAAGCCGCTACGTGGCCAGAACGGAGAGATGCTGAGTGAATTACGCTGGAACTTCCTAACTTCACCGCCTCCTTTGATGCGGCCTCCCAGTGTTGTACTGGTCAATCCAACTGACGGAGAGACCCAAGTTCAGGCTGACCAATCGATCAATGTTTATCTAAGTCAGCCATTGGATCCTCAGACGGTTAGTAAAGAATCGGTAAGGATTCAAGCAATCCAAGGGGCTAGTAATTTTCCAGTAGCGGGTAACTTGCAGGTAGAAGGAACTAGCCTGAAATTCATTCCGAATCAACCATGGTTGTATGGAATGACGTATCGGGTAACGCTACTACCCGAACTCAAAGATTTACAGGGAAACCGTCTAGAGGCTCGTTACGAATGGTCCTTTGAGACACGTACTCTTGCACCTGGGATGGTCCCAATCTGGCCAGGCAGCTTTGTGATGGGCAGCCCCGGCAAACCACCAGAGCGTCAAGTGACGATGAATCAGATCTATTACATTCTCAATCACGAAGTCACTGTGGGCGAATATCGATTGTGTATGGAGGCTGGTGCTTGTCGTTATTCAGAACCAACCGAGTCACGCCACTGGACAATGAAAAATCCAGATCGAGTTGATGCACCTCTCAATTATATTTCCTGGGATCAGGCTCAGGAGTACACACGCTGGCTCAGTCATCACTATCCGGGAGATTACCGACTTTGCTCGGAGGCGGAATGGGAGTATGCCGCCAGAGCTGAGGGACAAGGACGATTTGGTTGTGGGACAGAAGCCAAATGCCTCAACCAACACGCCTGGCACAGCCGCAATCTTTCTCAACCAGGTCCCCAGCCTGTTCAGCGCAAGCAACCAAATACCTGGGGACTCTTCGATATGCAGGGAAATCTTTGGGAATGGGTTCAAGACTATTATGCGCCTCTAGTACCAGAAACAGTCACCCGACCGAGTGGCCCTAAAGAGGGGAGATTGCGAACAGTTCGCGGTGGGAGCTATCGAAATCAACCAGAATCTCTTGAACTTTGGCAAAGAGGTGGTAACCCACCAGAAATGAGGCAGGACTATCTGGGTTTTCGTGTGTGTGCTGACCCTTGATGACTTGGGGCACAAAAATTGATACCCTTCTATTGTGTCTGTTTCTCTTGCTTCCATTCGATTATGAGGTGTCCATGCACATCTTCCGACAGCGGCTCTTCCGCAAGCTGGTGCTGGGACTCGTACTGGGGGGTACGGTTCTGGTAAGTACTGGCTGCAGCGGTGAGTACCTGATTCTCCGTCGTTTCTGCGACGGGAGCATTGGCTTTCCCTACAACGACTACTGTCGCGACGCCAAGTAAGCTCTTTTGTGCGCCTTTGTGCGCACTTTTTCTTCCCACGCTTTCTCGCCTAATTTAGCTATCTAGAATTACTTTAGTAAGCTAATTTCTCCACACTTGTCTGTTATCCCACATAAGTTACGCTGAGAAGGTCTACTATTCTCAACCTTCAAAGTATCTTGTCCATGCTCTTGCGTTCCCTGATTGAACTCGTCGAAAACGGTCGTATTCCGGATTTGCTGACTCGTGCTGGCATTCGTCTGTTGTTACTGCAGCGCCTTCGAGAGCAAGCGCAGGAGGGTCCAGATCAGGAATGGCAAGCAATGATGACGTTTGTTGAGGAGATGCGACAGAGTCCAATTGCTCTGCACACTCAAGAAGCAAACGAGCAACACTATGAGCTACCTCCGCAATTCTTTGAATTAGTCTTAGGGCCACATCTCAAGTACAGCTGCTGTCATTTTCCTGAGGGTGTTACAGAATTAGAGCACGCTGAAGCCTCCATGCTGGCTCTAACTTGTGAGAGAGCGCAGTTGCAGGATGGTCAACAGATTCTCGAGCTTGGTTGTGGTTGGGGCTCTCTCTCCTTGTGGATGGCAAAGCATTATCCAAATTCTTCAATTTTGGCTGTTTCGAATTCTCGGCCTCAGCGTGAATTTATTGAGTCACGTGCCCAGGAGTTGGGTTTGACGAACCTGAGTGTACAAACCTGCGACATGAACGACTTCACTACTGAACAGCACTTTGATCGCGTTGTCTCAGTAGAAATGTTTGAGCACATGCGCAACTGGCAGTCACTGTTGGAAAGAATTTCTGATTGGCTGAAACCAGAAGGAAAACTCTTCATCCATATCTTCAGCCACCGTCGTTATGCCTATGCTTTTTCCTCCGAAGGAGATTCCAATTGGATGGGACGCTACTTCTTCACAGGTGGAATCATGCCCTCCAACGATCTGCTACTCTATTTCCAGAAAGACCTATTGTTAGAACAGCACTGGGTTCTGAGTGGCGTTCACTATCAACGAACAGCTGATGCCTGGTTACAGATGATGGATTCACAGAAGGGAGAAATTCTACAAACCTTTCGTGAGACTTACGGCAAAGATGCCGATGTCTGGTTCCAGCGTTGGCGGATGTTCTTCCTGGCGACTTCGGAAGTATGGGGATTTCGTGGTGGAAATGAGTGGCTGATCTCGCACTATCTTTTCAACAATCGGTGCTGAAGCTACTTCCATGCGTCTAGTAGTCACTGATTCAGGTCTGGGAGGGCTGTCTGTCTGCGCTGATCTACTGAAAGCTCCCACTGGTCCCACAGCAAAAAATACAGAATTACTCTACGTCAACGCAGCCCCTGATCCTCGACGCAGCTACAACTCAATGGAGTCATTAGCTGAAAAGCAGGAAGTCTTTCAAACTTTCCTACACCGCCTTGCAGACAGTTACCAACCTGATCATATCTTTGTTGCCTGCCACACTCTCTCAGCACTGCTACCAGAAATTAAGCTTCCTGAAATACCCATTCAGGGAATGCTTGAGTTGACACGCAAAGCTGTTCTTGAAAAAGCAAAGGAATTTGGATATTCCAGATTACTTATTTTGGCAACACCGACTACAATCTCTTCCAAAGTGTACGATCAACTGCTACCAGATACACGGTCGATTGCCTGTCCGGGTTTAGCAGACATGATCTCTTCTGATGTAACTGGAACTCGGATAATCGAAAATATCCGACTATTCCTGAGCGGTGCCAATCCACCACTTTCTCCGGGAAAAGTGATTGTTGTGCTTGGCTGCACACACTACGGCTGGCGAGAAAATCTATTTTTGGAAGCTCTGGAGGACATCAGTATTGAACCATTCTTGATCAATCCAAATAGAATAGCTGCACAACAACTTGTCAAGCAATGGTCTCCAGATGATGCCATTCGTTTCATTGGTGCCCACTCAACTCCGATTGAAGAACGTGGGACTCTGATACACCTGCTAGAGGATGTTGGTGCATTCCCATTGATCACAGCACTGAACCAAGAAGAAGTATTTTCATTTTTCAAAAAATGAAATCATTTCAAGCCAGTCGACAGGTTTTCGACAAGTTTTCGACAGGCAGTTTATCTGAATCTCTTGAAATTTAATCTAAAAACTATCTAGTTTCAGTAGTTTAGATTAGTTTTGAACAGGTTTTCGACAATCTTTCCAAAACCTGTCGATAACTTGTCGAAAACCTGTTCATTGTTTGTTCTTATTGCTACACTCCCCAAGTTTTCGACAAGTTTGAACAAGTTTTCGACAACCCCAAAAAGCTATAAAAGCTGAATCATTTCAAGCCAGTCGACAGGTTTTCGACAGGTTTTCGACAGACTACTACTACGACTATAAAAAAATATGGAAATTCTAATTCAACAGGAAGTTCTTCGTAGCGCTCTTCAGAACATCATTTCCATCATTGACAAGAGTGCTTCCAAACCGATTCTCTCAAACTTTCTACTAAGAACTGTTTCAGGAGAAGATGGAGATCATAACGAAGCTGAGTTCTCAGCAACGGACTATGAAATTTCCATCATCGAACACTTCCCAGCAGAAGTGATTCAAGCCGGAAGTATTTGTGTGAATGCAAAGAAGGTCTACGACATCTGTCGGGAGTTTCAGGGCAATGATATTCGCATCCGCTCGACGGAGCAGCACTGGGTGCATATCACAAGTGGAGCTTCTGAGATGCGCCTACCTTTGGTGGAAGTAGGTCTTTATCCACAAACTGAGTTGGAGCAGTTGTCAGAGTCGCTAACGCTACCATCCCAGGATCTTAAGCAGTGCATTGACATGACACTGTTCGCTTCACAAACCAACGAATCCCGCAAAAACTTGATGGGGGTGAACCTTTCTTCGAAGGAAGGAAACCTGACAAGGTGGTTGGCAACAGATGGCCACCGCTTAGCACAAGTGCTCAAGGGAGTCGAGTCTGCATCCTTTGAGTCTGTTTCTGATGTAATCATTCCTCGCAAGGCGTTAGGAGAGATTCGTAAGGCCATCGAACTTTTCGGAGAAGAGGTCACGATCAGCTTCGATGACCGTGTGATGCAGTTTGTTGGTAGCCAGGTTTCTTTCAAGACTCGATTGATTGAGGGGAAGTTCCCCAATTGTGATCCGATCATTCCCAAGGATAATCATCTGGTAGCCATTGTTGATCGTGAACGTTTGGTCAGCGCACTGCGGATTGTCTCTTCTATCAGCTATGAAAAGCTCAAGCCGGTCAAATTAACCTTGACCGAGGGGAAGCTAAGGCTAGAGAGCGAAAAGGCCGAATATGGGGAAGTTAGCGACGAAATGGAAGCGGATTATAGCGGAGAAGACTTTCAGGTGGGGTTCAACTCACGCTATCTGTTGGATGCGCTGGGAGTAATCCAGACTGAGCGAGTCAAGCTAGAGTGCAAGAACCCAATGAGCCCGAGCGTGATCAGGGCCGCAGATGATGAAGAATACCTCGCTGTCATCATGCCATTGCGCATTGAATGGTAATTCGTTCGCTGGAACTTCATCATTTTCGAAATTATCGCCAGTTGCAGGTTGAGTTTGGACCTGGTCTCAACTGGCTGCACGGTTACAACGGCCAAGGGAAAACCAACTTGGTCGAAGCGATTGCCTACCTCTGTAATCTAGAATCCTTCCGAACTCGCAAGACGCAGCAACTCTGGTACAGCGAAGCCAACGCAGCTCGAATGACTGCTCTGCTAGAACAACAGCAGGTTTTGCGTCGAGTGCAAATTATTCTTTCAACCCGAGGTCGTCAGGTTTGGCTGGATCATGCTCCGTTCCAGCGCACTTCGGAATATGTCCTCTCCTTTCTGGCTCTGAGTTTTACTCCGGAGGACGTAGCGCTATTTCGAGGACCTCCTCAAGAGCGGCGGCGCTTCTTCAACAGAATCATCTCCACCCTGGATCCAGTCTACTTCCGTCATCTTCAGGACTACACCAAGGTACTGGCTGAAAAAAACGCTGCGCTGCGGCAGCGTCAGGATCGTCAGCTCTCTGCCTGGAACCAAGTCCTGGCTCGTACAGGCTGGGAATTGATCCAGCGCCGAGCAGCCTTTGCTGAACAGCTGCTATCTCACTTGGTGGAACTCTTCAGGATGGCTACTGGTCGACCAGAGCAGCTATCACTGCGCTACCATCCTGCTGTCCAGTGTAGTGACGCGGAACAATTGGAGAAAATGATGGAGGAACAGCGGGATCGTGAACTGCATTCAGGTTACGCCCTGATTGGTCCTCATCGTGATGATTACCACCTATTTCTGGATGAAAAAATTGATCGAGATTTTTTTTCTCAGGGAGAATTGAGAGTCACGAATTTGTCTTTAAAAATTGCAATAAATCAGCTATTATTCTCCAATTATTCCCTACATCCAATACTGATTTTTGATGACCTTTTCTCCGAGTTAGATGCGCAGGTATCCCAACGTCTGCTCGGGCTCTTTGCACAACTGCAGAATCAGATCTTCGTAACTTCAACAACACGACCAGAAAAATTAGATACGAAGAGTTGCAGTTTTCAAGTGGTGCAAGGGCAATTCATCTGAGTTTCCCCCTCTGCTCTGTTTCTTCTCTCCCGAGCAATCGCTGAACGAAGTAGCAGGAACCCGGACCGGTCAATGGATCGGTGACTCAGATTTCTTGTGCCCCCTTTTCAATCCTCTATGGGTTTTCAGGAGTTTCTATGGAAGAAATAGCACCAGCTACAACTGCTGCTTCCGGATATGGTGAAGACAACATTACCTTGCTCAAAGGGCTCGAAGCAGTTCGCAAGCGGCCTGGAATGTATATCGGTGGTGTGGACTCTGCTGCGCTGCACCATCTGGTATTCGAAATTGTCGATAACAGTATCGATGAAGCGCTAGGAGGCTACTGCAACAAGATTGAGGTAATCCTGCATATCGACGGTAGTCTTTCAGTTCATGACAACGGACGTGGGATCCCAGTGGGCATTCACAAAGATGAAGGGATCTCAGCAGTTGAGCTAATCATGACAAAACTGCACGCTGGTGGAAAGTTTGACAACAGCAACTACAAAGTTTCTGGGGGTTTGAACGGAGTTGGAGCTTCTGTGGTCAACGCACTCTCCAGCAAACTGGTTGTCGAGGTGGATCGAGAGGGCCAACTATGGCGACAGGAGTATGAGCGCGGAAATGCCAAGCAACCACTGGCTGCGATTCGAAACTCTGACAAAACAGGAACTCGCACCACATTCTGGCCGGACTCACTGATTTTTGAAGAGACTGAATTCAGCTTCGCAATTCTCTCACAGCGATTGCGTGAATTGGCCTTTCTCAACCGAGGAATCTACATCTCCATTCGAGACAACCGGAACAACGAGTTCGCCGAATTCTGTTACGAAGGTGGAGTGGCTTCTTTCATTGAGTATCTCAATCAAAACAAAAACGTTCTCCATGAAAAACCGGTTTATGTTGAGGGCAAACAGGAAGATCTTGAGGTAGAAGTAGCTTTTCAATACAACGAAACTTACGTTGAACGAATATTTTCTTTCGTAAATAATATTAATACTATAGAGGGAGGGACCCACCTATCGGGTTTCAAAACAGCGCTAACGAGCACGCTCAACAAGTATGCATCTGCCAATAACCTGACCAAAGATCTGAAAGAAAACCTAAGCGGTGAAGATGTTCGTGAGGGTATCTCTGCAGTAGTCAGCATCCGCATAGCAAATCCACAGTTTGAATCACAGAAGAAAATTAAACTCACTAACACCGAAGCCAGAGGCAAAGTTGAGAGGTTGGTGAGCGAAAGCCTAGCTACTTTTCTGGGAGAAAATCCGCAGGTTGCCAAACGAATCATTCAGAAGGCTACTGAGGCACAGCGAGCTCGTATTGCAGCAGTAAAAGCTCGGGAGTTGACACGACGTAAAAGTGTACTGGAAGTAGGAAGCTTACCCGGAAAACTCGCAGATTGTCAGGAAAGGGATCCAGCACTGAGTGAATTGTTCCTAGTAGAGGGTGATTCTGCGGGTGGATCAGCTAAGCAGGGGAGAGATCGACGTAATCAGGCAATTTTGCCGTTAAAAGGCAAGATTCTCAATGTTGAAAAAGCCCGAATGGACAAGATGCTTACCAGCGATGAGATCCGTACAATGATTACAGCGCTAGGGACTAGCATTGAGAAAGATTTTGATATCAGTAAGATTCGTTACCACAAGGTCATCATCATGACTGATGCCGATGTAGATGGAAGCCATATCCTGACGCTGATCTTGACGTTTTTCTATCGGCAGATGCCAGAGATTATCGAGCGTGGTTATCTATACATCGCTCAGCCACCACTCTACAAAGTGAAGCGCAACAAAGAAGAGTTTTATTTGAGAGATGAAAGAGAGATGGCAGAACGCTTGATGATGCTATCCAGCAACAAACTCCGACTCATTCTGCCAGAACGAGAGTCATTGACTGGAGAAGCTCTGCTAGAGATGGCAAGACGTCTCTATCGTTACTGTGACCAATACCAACGTTTTTGTCTGAATCCAGACCTACAAACTTTGACCAATAAGTGGCTGGAGAATCAGTTTAGAATAGAGGCAAGTGATATAGATTACCTGTTACAAAGGATGAGAGATCTACAAGAGTTCTATCCGGACTTCAAACTGGAGGTTGACACAGAACGTGTAGGTCACCAAGTGGTAATTCAAATCCAAGGGGAAACTCTGCGATTTACTCTTAATTTTTTAGATAATCTAGATATCCACAATTACAATAATCTACTTGAGCAACGCGAGGAGTTGCTGCGTTTCCTTGGTGGAGAAACTCTGCAAATCGAAGATGATGATCAGAAAATTCATGACCTGTCAGATTGGTTTGCTTTGAGGGACTTCATCACTAACTTTGGTAAGAAGGGAATTTATATCCAGCGCTACAAGGGACTAGGTGAAATGAATCCAGAACAACTCTGGGAGACTACTCTGAACCCAGAAGCGCGAACTCTTAAGCAAGTTCGTATCGAAGATGTCAATGTTTCAGATGATATGTTTACAGTGCTGATGGGAGACCTAGTTGAACCGAGGAGACGTTTCATCGAAGAGAATGCTCTCAAGGTAAAGAATCTGGATGTCTGAAACCCCGGCAGTTATTGCAATTGTTGGCCGACCAAATGTTGGCAAGTCTACACTTTTCAATCGGTTGGTAGGTCGTCACACTGCGATTGTTGAAAACATTCCAGGAGTAACGAGAGATCGCAACTATGGACTGGCCAGTTTCCGTGGTTTTCGCTTCCTGGCGATTGATACAGGTGGATTTGAGCCGATCTCTGAGGAGGGCTTGCTCCAGCAGATGCGTCAGCAGGCTCAGGTTGCTGTCGAAGAAGCCGATGCTGTCATTTTCCTGACCAGCATTCAGGATGGTCTAAATCCTGGAGACGAAGAGATCTATCGTTATCTTAGCCGCCACAAAAAGCCGATCTTTGTAGCCGCCAACAAAACAGATCACCCGAGCCACGATACCCAGATTGCAGAGTTCTATCAGCTGGGTGTGGAACATGTCTATGGTGTATCTGCGGCTCATACACGTGGCCTAGAGGATCTGCTGGAGGCTATTCATGAGCGGGTTCCGCTGGATTACACCGATCCAGAAGCTGGTACTCGGGTACGAGTGGCATTGATCGGTAAGCCGAACGCAGGCAAATCCTCGTTGATCAATGCCTTGTTGGGGGAAGAGCGGATGGTTGTCGACTCGCAGGCTGGAACAACACGTGATCCAGTAGACAGCCTTTGCCGTCATGAGGGAAAGGAGTATCTGTTGGTGGATACGGCAGGTATACGACGAAAAGGTAGAGTCACCCAAAAAATTGAGACCTACAGCATTGTCTCTGCGTTGAAGACCATGGAACGCTCAGACGTTGTTTTGTTGATAATTGATGCTACCGAGGGAGTCACTGAACAGGTCTTGCGAATTGGTGGATATGCCCTGGACCGTAAGAAAGCGATAGTGCTGGTGGTCAATAAATGGGATCTGGCCGTTCAAGGAGAGATTGCTTTACGCAACATTCCTCGTAAATTAGAGCCACAACGCTTGCAAGATGCTATGACAGAGGAGCTGAGAGAGCGGCTTGAATTTCTTGGCTTTGCCCCGCTGGTATTCGTGAGTGCTAAAACAGGAAAGCGAATAACTCAAATTTTTCAGAAAGTAGACGAAGCCTATCAGCAGTATATGCGCCGTGTGAGCACTGCAGATCTAAATACGGTGTTGGAAATGATCGTTCGCAAGCACCCACCTCCTGCCAAATCTGGCCGGGCTACTAAGATTTTCTATGGCACCCAGGTTTCTGCGTCCCCACCCACCTTTGTCATGGTCAGTAATCATCCAGAAAAACTGAACTACTCCTACGAACGCTATTTTTTGAACCAACTCCGTTATCATTTTGGTTTTGAGGGCACGCCCTTGCACCTAATTTGGCGTGGCCGTGAACGCAAGCAGAATTGAACCGAAGTACTGACCGACTCCCTGTAGATTTACACAGAAAAATAAAGAGAAATGAGACCTAGAGTAAGGTTACTCTAGACTCTTTGACAGTTGCGAATTAGGTTTTCAATATTCTGACACCAATTAAATCTTTCTTCCCCAAAGTAAGAAATTTGTATGCAGGAAATTCGGCACTACGACATCGCCATCATCGGCTCTGGTCCAGCAGGTGAAAAAGCAGCAATCCAAGCCAGCAAGTTGAAGAAGCGAGTCTTTCTGATAGACAAAAGAGAGAAGCTTGGTGGTGCCTC
>DJYX01000162.1:7801-7953 GCA_002450295.1 Deltaproteobacteria bacterium UBA6967 | reverse complement strand
TTGCTGCGCCGCCGAACCCATGGAATTGAAATCTCCATGCGTGAGAACGTCAGCACCGAAGAGTTGATGTATCGTAAGGATCTTGTGATCAGTGAGCAGGAGAACAAGCTGCGTCGCAACTTAATGAAGAATCGAGTCACTCTGGAGAGAGG
>DJYX01000162.1:0-7447 GCA_002450295.1 Deltaproteobacteria bacterium UBA6967 | reverse complement strand
ATTGCAGATTCAACCCGCCCATCCGGATGAGGAACCTTATCAAATTACTGCTAACTATACGGTCGTTGCCACAGGTTCTGCTCCACGAAAAGCCGACTGGGCTCAGCTCGATAATGAGTGTGTCTTCGACTCAGATACAATCCTCAAGATTGAGAAACTTCCCAAAAAAATCACGATCATCGGGGCTGGTGTCATTGGTTGCGAATATGCCTGCATCTTTGCCAAGCTAGGGATTCGCGTCAATCTGATCGCTCGGGATCGTCATGTCATGCCTTTCTTGGATCGAGAAATTGCAGAGGCTCTCGTTTATCGAATGCGCAATCAGCGAATCACGATGCGCCTTGGCGAAAACGTCAAACAGATCGTTAAGATCTCACCTCAGGAAGTGCAAGTGGAGTTGGAGAGTGGTAAGACGCTACCCTGCTCAACCGTCATGCTGGCGGCTGGTCGTGTCGCAAATTCTGATAAATTGGGATTGGAGGAAATCGGGGTTGAATTGGGTCACAACGGTTTGATTCAAACGAATGAGCACTACCAAACAAACATCCCAAACATCTATGCCGTTGGTGATGTGGTCGGCTTTCCAGCGTTGGCTTCCACATCTTTGCTACAAGCAAGAATTGCAACGTTGCACGCATTTGGACAACTGGAAAATGAGCGTATCCCGAGAGAGCTTCCGTACGGTATCTGGACCATCCCAGCTGTTGCCTATGTAGGCAGATCAGAAGAAGAACTGACGGATGCTAGAATTCCTTATGAGGTAGGCATAGCGCACTTTAAGGAAATCTCACGTGCGCACATCATGGGAGAACAGGAAGGAATTCTAAAACTACTATTCTGTCCTGAAACCTTGCGTTTGCTGGGGGTGCACATCATTGGACCACGTGCACCGGAACTGATCCATCTGGGTAACTGTGTGTTGCACTTCGAAGGGACGATCAAGTTCTTCATCAACTCCGTCTTCAATGTGCCGACTCTTGACGAAGCCTACCGAATTGCTGCTTTCAACGGCATGAATCGCCTGGATTACGATTCGCTCTGAGGTTTCTGAAGGTCATTCCCATCCCACACCCCTCAATCTTAAAAAGCTGTTATCTCAAGCTCAATGAATGAGTTATCAGCAGTTTTTGGTTTCTGCTCCGTCTTCTTCGCAATAGAACAAACATTCATCCTTCATAATTCCAGTTAAGAGGCTTACTCATGATGGAGAGCCTCCGGAATTTGATATGAAGCAAAGTTCTCTGATCAAAAAGAAATAACAAGGCTAAAAAACATGATAGAATACCGGGTCTAGTAGTTTTCAATAATGAGGTTTTTCAAGAAATCTAATAACTTAGGATAAGGCTTATAGATTGGTGCTTAAAATAAAAACACCATTCCTGATAGTTTTTCTTATAAAGAATTTATCATAAATTTCAGTTATCTATAAAATAAAAATTGGATTTAATCAAAATTGAAACAATGTCAAACTAGGCTGAAAAGATACTTCAACAGAAAGGTCTAAAAGCCTAAAAAAATCTACAGAAAAATTACAGAATAATGTCTGACCAGCCTGATTTGATTGGTTTGCAAATAAGTGAGTTCCAACAGAAAAATGAAGATGCAAAGAAGCTTTGCAGAGAGAGCAGAGATCACTATTTGTTCAGCACACAGAAGAATTAATGCCTTACAGTACGCCCAGCACTTACAAAGACTTGGTACCAGAGCAGGCATAGTGGATGCGACCAGTCACAGTAGTAGGAGAATCTGGTTGACAGAACTCAGTGTGGAAGGAGTAGGAATTAGGAGACTAGCAGAATTGGCGAGACATGCGAGCATACAGACTACCCAACGCTACATTGATGTGAATGATGGTAAATGAGGCGAGCAGCTGAGTTGATATGAGAGTGAATCGTGTTAACACGATTGTGGGAGTAAATTTAGACAGCAAATCCAAAGAGCGTTAGATCATCCCTCCTCTTGTGTCCTGCCTGGTACTGATTGATGTCAGCAACAATATTGTTGACGGCAGACCGGACATCAACTGCTTCTTTGATGTGAGCAATCACTCGTTTCTTCCCATACATCAGTTTCTTCTCTCCTCCAACTTGATCAGTCACCCCATCTGAAAAGATGAAGAAGGAAGAGTTTTGGTCTAAGCCAAACTCACTAACTTTAAATTTGATTGGGTGCTCTTTCCTTTCATATCCCAAGCTTTTCTTATCGCCCTTGATCTCAACTACCTCTTCATCAAGTTTCTGATAGAGATTGGTCTTAGCACCAGCATAGCGCAAAAGATTGTGTTTCTGAGAGAAGCAAATGATACCACAATCGAGTCCAAAATTAGTATTGCCACCCTCTCTGTACTTTAAGGTGCTTTCTAACAGTTCATCCAATTGATCTAATATTCGATCTGGTTGACTTAAATCACTTAAGTTTGCGACTCTATCTAGCAGAGTACTTGAGATCAGCGTCATAAAAGCACCTGGGATTCCATGACCAGTACAGTCAGCAACAATCAGACTTGTCCAGCTTTCTTTTTGACCAATCCAGTAGAAATCACCGCCTACAATATCTCTAGGTTCCCAAACATATTTAAACTCTTTGAAGCCATGCGAATCAGCATTAATTTCAGGGAGTATTGCGTTTTGAATAGCACTGGCAGAGTTGATACTGTCAGTGATCATTAAATTTGCTTTCGTTAAATCAGCCGTTCTAGCATTTACCTTAGATTCAAGTTCATTATTTAATTCAATTTGTCTATCTATAAATTCTTGTTTGAGATCATTCATGCCTTGAGCAACAGAAAATCCAAAAGTGACAAACATTCCCAGAAATAAAAATCCTACAATAGGTTGTATAATCGACCAAAAATGCCAATTAAATCCATCAAATATGAGATAAGTTGTTGCTGCAACAGGTATCGACAGAAAAGGTAGCAAGAAAGACAAGCATAAGTAACCTGAAGCTGAACTGCCTTTGCGCCAAGATAAGAATGCAACTATGATAGATATCAAAAGCAAAATGAAGAAAGGTATTATGAACTGATGAAGTTTGATTACACCAGGACCTAGGTTATCTGGAGGATACTTTACCAGATTAATTTGCTCTTCATTTGGCCAATTTAGTAAAAGAATAAAGTTTATGAGAACAACTATAATATAAAACCAAATAATACCTAAATAAATTTTATTCAATTTTGGAAATTTTTCTTTTATTTTTAAAGTTTTTCGGAAAAACTGTGATAAAATAAGAAATAGTAAAGGCACAAAAAAAATCATTCCACTTACTGAAGCTATCGAGGGAAAGAATGAATAAATTCCCAGATGATTGGTCAATAAACCTGTGACTCCAAATACTTCGTGAAAGGATATGAGTAAGAGCGCTAAAGATAGCCAAATATAATTTCCTTTTGAAATTAGATAAACAAAAAAGTAATAAATTCCAAACAGAAAAACTGGGGCTATAAATATTGTTTTACCTATAAGTCTAAAGAATTCTTTATTTCTCACAGATTCCCATGAACCAATCATCATTCGATGATAATTATCCATTGAATTAAATCGATCAACTGGATAATTTCTGAAAAAATTATAGATGATTGTTTTTTCATTTTTTGGAATGTTAATACGAAATTCAGAACCAATATGAGTTTCTTCAAAATGTTTATCAATGCCAGCTCTCCAATAGCTAAATTCATCGACACCTAATGAATTTTTAATGAATATTTTCTTTTCATAATTAAAATTATGGGAAAGCCCTATCTTATCTGTTTTTAAAATGTTCTTTACTACAAAACGAACCCAATAACCATCTACCATTGATTGTGCATCAAGCAGTCTGTCAGACCACTCTACGCTCTCTAGAACTTCAAATGAAACGGTCTCGTCAAAACCTTCCAAGAAACTAAGATGTTTATTTGGTATTATTTCAAGCGATTCTGACGTTATTATGTATGGTTCTTGGGAAAACGATTTTGAAGAAATTAGAAATAAGAAAATTAGCAAATACAGTGTAAACTTAAATATTTTCATGGAGCATCACTTAATTGCTAGAATAATTTATAGTAATTTTATTGGAGAAGGCTGAGTTGTTAGTAGGTAAAAATTCAGATCGTGTCAACACGATTCACCAAAGTTCAAACCACGCAAATTGTCCCATCAGAATCTAGTCTGTAGTCAGCCACCACATTGGTGACGCGTATCGTGTAGTTCAAATGGTAGTAGACGTGCTCAATTTGGGTGATGCTGGTATCACACACGTGGGTAATCCTCCAAAACACCACTTATTTACGATTTCTGGTGTTTGGGTGAATCGCAGAATTAGAAGTAAAGGGAAGCGAGTGCAAGCAGAGCCAGCGGATCTGAGTACGCAGACTAGGGCAGCTTCTGTTGATTTGAAGGGATTGCCAGAATCTGGCGCAGTGGTGGGTTGAGATGGAGTGAATCGTGTTAACACGATTTATATTTTAAGGCTTCAACTCCTCTATTTTCATGTTGCCCTAGTCATCTGCCATTCGAGTCTTTCGCATTTTATCCTTCAAATGCCGATATGTTTTCTTACTTGCAGCGACACTAATGCTACATATATCCATAAACTGACTTGAACTCAGTCCTACCACATACCTCTAGACCTGCTCAGTACCCCTGCTATCAAATTGCATCTCTTTCAGATTGTGTTGATTAGCGAGGCAGCGATATGATTTCCGTTTCAAGTGCTCCCTTCGCAAGTTTTGTAAGTATAGAAAATAATATGAGATCAATTACTTGTTAGAGAATGAGCAGGATCGTGGGATGATCTGTGCGGTCTCTGCCTTCCTTCTCTGGGGTTTCTTACCGATTTATTGGAAAACCCTGGCCCCCACAACTGCCCTCGAAGTGATCGCTCACCGCATTGTTTGGTCCTTCGTGTTCACATGGGCGATCTTGCTCTGGCAGCCTCCAGCAGGGGGTTGGGGATCGATTCTAAAAGAACGTCAGCGTCTGGTTGGTTTGATTTTCAGTGCTCTGCTACTTGTCGGAAATTGGCTGAGCTATGTGATGGCAGTCCAGCAGGATCGAGTGCTGGAGGTCAGCTTGGGCTATTTCATTGTTCCGTTGTTAAACATCCTCTTTGGTTTTCTTTTTCTGCGTGAGCGCTTCAGCTCCTGGCAATGGCTGGCGATTGGGCTCACAGCCTTGGCCCTGATCAACCTGATGCGGCAAGCGGAACAATTCCCCTGGCTGGGGCTGATCATTGCGCTGACCTTTGCAGGCTATGGCTTGATGCGCAAAGTGATTCAGGTGCAGGGGATGCTGGGTCTCTGGATGGAAATGGTGATCCTGATGCCACTGTCTTTCATATTATTATGGTATCTGTCGCAGTCTGATGGGCTGTATTTTGGGAGCAACTGGGATTTGAGTCTACTACTGGCAACCACTGGCGTGATTACTTCTCTGCCACTGCTACTGTTTGCAGCTGGCGCCCGAAGACTTCCGCTAGCGACCCTGGGCTTGCTGCAATTCATTGCGCCTACCTGCTTTTTTCTACTGGGGATTTTTTTGTATGAAGAACCCTTCAGTCAGATCCAGGCGATCTCTTTTGGACTGATCTGGATTGCCGTGGTGATTTACTTGAGTCAGATCCAGCGACAGACAAGGCTACTGCAGGAAAACAAGGCGCAGACAGTGCATAGAGAATCAGTTTGAATTCGCGATCAGATTAGCAAACCAGCGGGGTAGAATGTCAGCCGATTCAGAAAACGGAAAAACTAAGGGTTCGAGCAAATTATCATTATTAGGCAACATTGCTTTGATTCTCGGTCTGCTCGTTGTGATTGCCGGAGGTGTGGTCGGGTGGTTGATGCCACCGCCGCCACCGCCGCCAGTTGAAACGATTAGCTTGACGGAAGAAGAGCCCGCTCAGTCCGAGTCAACCAGCCTTCTTGAGGTGCTCAGTCCGAGTAAAAAGGATACTCCTGATGTTGAGGTGGAGGAAGTGCTAGAGGTAGAGGAAGTAATGTTGGTTGATGCCAACCAGGTGCCTCCATTACCCATCAAATATTATGTGCAGGTTGCGAATTGTCTCGACAGTGAATGTGTTGGGGAACACCGCCGTTTGTTGTCCCGTCAAGGTTACCGGACACGAATTGAGAACGCTGTCGAAAGTATGCCTTTCCGAGAAGTTCGTTCCCAACCACTATATTCCTCCGAACGATCAGCTGCTGTAGCGGAAGAGATCAACCAAGATCCTGGCTTGAACGGATATGCTCAGGTGCTCAAGCCAAACGACTGGTATCGCATTTCCTTGGGAGTCTTTCCGGAAGTCGATCAGGCAGACCGTCTGACGAAGGCGCTGAATGCCAAATATGCCAGAAGAATTACCTTCGAGCATGTTGAAGTACGCTTGGATTTTGAACACATGCGGGTTTACGCGGGAGGATATCGTGAAGAGAAGGAAGCTTTGCGCCTCAAAACGTACTTAGAAAGAAGAGAGCCCTTGTTTCGAAATCTCTTTGTCACTGCCCTCTTGCCGCGAGATTGAAAGCTCCCTCCATGCCTCGCTTTGCCGAACGCGCCTACAATTTTAGTCCAGGACCAGCGGTTCTCCCTCTACCGGTGCTGGAGAAGGTTCAGAATGAACTCCTCAACTATCGGGAATGTGGAGCCTCCATTCTGGAGATCAGCCATCGTTCCAAGGATTTCCTGCCGATCCTGGATGAAACACAGCAACTTTTCCGCCAATTGACACAACTGCCAGACAACTACCGTCTCCTGTTTTGCTCTGGTGGAGCCCAGATGCAGTTTTCAGCAGTACCACTCAACCTCCTCAGTCGCTCTGCCAGCAATCGAGCAAGTTACGCGGTGACCGGGAAATGGGGAGAATTGGCTCTTGAGGAAGGCAAGCGTTACGGCAGCGCAGAAGAATGGATGCATGGACGAGAAGACCGCTACAATCGAATTCCCAACGTCCAAGCTGAGGATCTGGAACGGCTGAAGGGTTCAGCTTATCTGCATCTGACTTCCAACAACACTTTATATGGTACTCAATGGAATCACTTCCCACAGACTGGTGAAGTCCCATTGGTTATCGATGCAACATCAGACATCCTCAGCCGGGAAGTGGACTTCTCACAGTTTGGGCTGGTCTATGCCAGTCTGCAGAAAAACCTGGGTCCGGCTGGACTGACACTGGTGGTAGTCCGAGACGATTTGCTGGGACACCACCTGCCGCAGACTCCAAAGTTACTGCAGTACCAAGCCATTGATTCGCAAAATTCACTGAACAACACGATCAATGTGTTTGCCGTCTATGTGATGCGCTATGTCTTGGAGTGGTACGAGGAGCAAGGGGGTGTAGCTGCCATGGAAAAGCAAAATCGGCAGAAGGCCAAATTGCTTTATGACTATCTCGATGAAAGCGACTTCTTCCTGACAAGTGTCAACCCACCGGACCGCTCATTGGTCAACGTCATCTTCAATCTGCCGAC
>DJYX01000063.1:4017-15493 GCA_002450295.1 Deltaproteobacteria bacterium UBA6967 | reverse complement strand
CTGCTCTACCAACTGAGCTAAGCCAGCCAAGGAAGCCGCCTATACTATGCAAAATTTACGGGGATGTCAACTTTCTTTTCTGGGCCAATCCACCTGATTTGACTACCATTCTCGCCGTTGACGAGAGGTTTCTCGCTTGCAACTTTTTTGACCCTCCGTACTTTGACCTAATCTTTGGGCCTCTCTTGTACGCCACTCCCCAGCCTCATTTGTCGATGTCCCAGCCGGCCAGTGAAACCCCGATGATGCGCCAGTTCCATGATGCCAAGCGGCAGCATCCGGACAAGATCCTCTTCTTCCGCATGGGAGACTTCTACGAAATGTTTGGAGATGATGCAGTGAAGGCTGCGCCCATTCTCCAGATTGCGCTGACTTCTCGGAACAAGCAGCAGGAAGGGGCAATTCCAATGTGCGGTGTCCCCTATCGCGCCTACGAGAGCTATCTCAATCGTCTGACCGCTGCTGGATACAAGGTCGCTATTTGTGAGCAGACCGAAGATCCGGCCAAAGCAAAGGGCTTGGTCAATCGAGAAATTGTCCGGATTGTCACACCTGGAACCACGGTTTCCCCAGAACTTCTCCCCCCTGACGACAACCACTACCTAGTTGCCTTGCTTTGGCAGGCGCGTCCTGCTGGTACTGGGCTAGCCAGGGCCGATCTTTCCACGGGTGAACTGGAAATCACGGAGTTTGAAGAAAGTGAAAATTCGTTGTGCCTGGACTTTTTGCGTCAGCTACAACCAAGCGAGGTGTTGCTTCCAGAAGCTCGAACCGAGGGTGAAGCTGAGTTTGTGCAGAGTGTCCTAGAGCTACTGAAGCAACTTCCGAAGGTTGGGGAGCAGGCAGTGACCATTCGCTCAGCCTATGATTTTGACACACAGACGTCACGTCAGCGACTTCTCGAACATTTTGGCACCCTGAACCTTGCTGGGTTTGGTGTGGAGGAATTGGCGCGCGGCATTCGGGCTGCTGGAGCATTGCTACAGTATATGGGTGAGACACAACAGTGTAGCTTGTCGCATCTAACCAGTATCCGTCAGTTACGACGCAGTCAGACAATGCCACTGGATGAAACAACCATCCGTAACCTGGAGATCTTCGAAACCCCCACTGGACAGAAGCGGCATACACTCTTTCATGTGCTCAATCAATGTGTGACTCCGATGGGAGCACGCCAGTTGCGACAGTGGCTGCGCTATCCACTATTGGACAAAGGACCGCTGGAAGCTCGCTATGATGCGATTGAAGAGTTCCAGAAGCAGGGTCGAATGCGACAGGAACTGCGTCAGCAGTTGTCTCAGGTCCAGGATCTACCCAGAATTGCAGGACGGATTAGTTTGCCGGTCGCAGGCATCAGTGACTTCCTCGCTTTGCGCAGTTCGTTGGAACCGCTGCAATTGTTACCGGAGTTGTTGGCACCCTTGTCTACTCCATTACTGGTTGAGGTGGGCGCTTCCTTTGATCCCCTGAACGACCTGCTCACCCTGCTGGAACAACGGTTGTTGCCAGAGCCTTCTCTGAAATTGGCAGAGGGCGGTTACATCGCTGACGGAGTGTCACAGGAGTTGGATGATCTGCGACTCTTGACCACAGATTCCAAAGAGTTTCTCAATCGAATGCTGCAACAGGAGCGGGAGCGAAGTGGTATTGCCAGCCTTAAACTGGGCTTCAACAAGGTGTTTGGCTACTATTTGGAAGTCAGCAATGCTCACAAGAATCGGGTTCCTGGCCATTATCTTCGCAAGCAGACTCTGACCAATGGGGAACGCTATATCACGCAGGAACTAAAGGAGTTTGAAGAGAAAATTCTTAGCGCAGAAGAACGTAGTGTGGAGTTGGAGCAAGCGCTGTTTGCGGAACTAAGGCAGGAGGTTCTTCAACAACTTGGACGCCTTCAGGAAAGTGCTCGCAAATTAGCCATTTTAGATGTTCTGTCTGGATGGGCCGAACTGGCCTTGGCAGCTAACTATGTTCGGCCTCGCTTACTGGAAACTGGACATTCAAGACAACTTTGCTTGCAAGCGTCTCGGCATCCAGTGATTGAGCAACTGGATCTGGGCGAACCTTTCGTTCCGAATGACATTGACTTGGAGGAAGAAAAGCGACAGGTTCTGCTGATTACCGGCCCCAACATGGCTGGTAAGTCGACGTTTATGCGTCAGGTTGCTCTGAACGTGTTGATGGCCCAAACTGGCTGTTTTGTAGCAGCTGCTTCTGCTGAAATGACGCTAGTAGATCGAGTATTTACCAGAGTTGGGGCTTCTGACAACCTTAGTCAGGGGCAGAGTACCTTCATGGTGGAAATGAACGAGGCAGCAGCAATTCTCAACAATGCCTCAGAAAATAGCCTGATCGTATTGGATGAGATTGGACGTGGCACGAGCACCTTTGACGGCATCAGCATCGCCTGGGCGATTGTCGAACATCTCCACGAATTGGGCTCACTGACACTTTGCGCAACGCACTATCATGAACTCACAGAACTGGCGCAGCAATTGGCCGGAGTTGTGAATGCAAGCGTACGCATAGAGGAAGATGGTGATCGCATTGTCTTTTTACGCAGGATTAGTCCGGGAGAAGCTGACAAGAGCTACGGAGTGCAGGTTGCTCGGCTGGCTGGCTTGCCACCCTTGGTCATTCAGCGGGCCCAGCAGATTTTGCAGACTCTTGAGCAGGCCCATACTTTGGGGCATGTGGTGCAAGAGGTTTCGCCCGTGTATGATCATCCAATTGTGCATCAGGAAGCCGCAACGCAAGAATCTGTCAACGGCTCCCAACTGCAACTTTCATTGTTTGCTGAAGATTCCTGGTTAGTTGAGGAATTACGAGCGCTCAATTTATCCCAAACCACCCCGCTGGAGGCACTAAATCTGCTGCATGCGTTGCAGCAGCGCCTGCAGTGATTCCCGTTTCCTTGTTCTTTGGAGAAGCGCTCCATGGCCCCAACCCGTGTGGCTATTTACCCGACCAGTTCTAATCCTCCGACCCTCGGGCACGCTGATATCGTGACGCGTGCTGCCCGGCATTTTGAGCACGTCTACTGGGCGGCTGCCGTGAATCCAGAGAAGGAATATCTCTTCACTCAGGAAGAACGCAAGGAGATGATGCAGGCATATGTGGATCATCTGCCTGGCTTGGGGAACGTGAGTGTTGATGCCTACCAGGGTCCCACTGTGCGCTATGCGCAGAGTAAAGGCGCGAGTGTGCTCATCAAGGGATTACGCAGTACAAACGATTTTCATGGAGAACTGCAGCAGGCGATTGGGAATTTGGGGATTGACCCTCAACTGGAAACCTTCTGCCTGTTCGGTCGGCCAGATCTTTTTGTAGTTAGTTCCACGCTGGTGAGGGAAGTGGCTTTGCTGGGAGAACGGATTGATTCCTATGTCATTCCTCCGGTAGCAGAACAGATCTATGCGATTCTGAGAAACCAGGGACTGCTACCTGCCAAGTAATTGTGGATTCCTCACCTAGGATAGGTGGGATGTTAGGAAAGGATTTTCGCAGTGGATACGATCAATTTGGAAGCGTCGCCACGCTTACGTTGGCGATCTGACTGGTTTTTCCTCGTACTGGCGCTGCTCGGTGGCGTAGCTTTGGCGACAGCTGAATTCGTCGATCCTACGGTATTTAGCCCACTGACACCACCGGAGGGAATACACAACTGGTTAGGGTTGCCAGGTGCACTGATTGGGGGGTCGCTGCTGGAAATCTTTGGCCCACCGGCTCCCTTACTGTTCTGGTTTCTAATCCCCCTGAGCAGACCACATTGGCATTGCTTTTCTCTGCTCAGCGGATGGTATCATGCCCTGTTGCTCTGCTGGCTCCTTTCCATTTTGCATGTGTTGGTGTTGACACTGGAACACAACACCGTCCCATTTCAAGGTCTCTGGAGTTACGGTTATCTCGGGTTATTGGGTTCACAGTGGCTCTTGCAGCATCTGCCTCACCAAGAAGCCGCCGCAGTAATTGGTGCGGTCTGTTTCTACCTGAGTGTGCGTATCTACACTGCTCTGCCTTTCCTGCCAATCCTTCGAGGTCTTGCATTGCTGACTGTTGCCGCTTTTGGACTAGCGCATGGGTTGCCTTGGCAAGCAATTCCCAGAGGATTGTACAAAGCTTGGGAACGGTTGAAGCGCAACCTGCGGATTATGGCGCTGATGCCGGAAACGGTCCCGGCGAAGAAGCCATCAACGTCAACGGTGCAGGAAGTAGAAGAAGACTTCTTATTGACCGAGAATCCTTCGATGTTGGATCAATTGGAACGCAAGGATCCAAACAACCTGAACGAAGCAGCCATGCTCTACGAGCAGTGGTTGCAGTATCAGGAGGAAGAAGTTATTGAAATTCCAGTTTTAACTACCATTCCAAGACAATTACCCAACCCGGTTGGGCTCTCTGTGGGGCCCACCACTTTCCCGAAAAAACCTCAACCGTTTCCCTGAGTTTGCGGAGCCCTGTCGATGAAAGAACTGCTAGCTAAGTTGCTTGAACGAAGGAATCTGAGCCGCGAAGAGGCTCGGGAGATGATTCTCTGGGTCATGAGTGAAGAAGCGTTTCCTACACAGGCAGCTGCGTTACTTGCCCTGCTCCAGGCCAAAGGAGCAACGATTGATGAGATTGTCGGTGCAGCCCACGCTATGCGAGAGCGCTCCGAGAAGATCCAGGCTCCAAGTGATGCAATTGATACTTGTAGTACCGGAGGCAATGGTATCAGTACCTTCAATATCTCCACCTGCGCTGCGTTGATCGCCGCTGCCGGAGGAGCTGTTGTGGCCAAGCACGGAAATCGGAGCAACACGCGACGTAGTGGTAGTGCAGAAGCCTTACAGGCACTAGGAGTAAATATTGATTTGGATCTTTCGCAAGTTGAGGCTTGCCTACAGGAATTACAACTCTGCTTCTGTTATGCGATTAAGCACCATCCTGCAATGCGATTTGCGGGGCCAATTCGTCGAGAGCTAGGAATCCCAACCGTTTTCAACATTCTTGGACCATTGACCAATCCGGCTCAAGCTCAGCGCCAGCTGGTGGGTGTACCCAACGTAGAATGGACTTTTCGAATTGCTCAGGTGCTTGCGGAACTTGGTGCAGAGCGCGCGCTGGTGGTTCACGGTGCAGACGGTCTCTGTGAATTAACCACAACAGCCAAAACCCATGTTGCAGAGCTTCGAGACGGTAAGGTCGAACTGTATCAACTGGAGCCTGAAGAGGTGGGACTGCCGAAAGGCAATTTGGAAGAGATGCGCATTGACAGTCCAGAAGAGAGTGCCCAAATGATCCGAAAGATTCTCCAAGGCAAAAATCAGGGCACCCCACGACATGTTGCTCTTTACAATGCTGCAGGCGCTCTAGTAGTCGCAGGAAAGGTAGAGAACCTGAGGGATGGTGTGGAGCAGGCAGCCCAACTGGTAGACTCTGGCAAGGCTTGGCAACGCTTGGAAGAACTAGTCGAGTTCACCAATCGGGCAGCATAAGCTATGGATTCCTCTCGAATGAGCACCCATAGCTTTTATGAAGATTTTGTCAGGGAATCAGAACAGTAGATCCTGTTGTTCTGCGGCCTTCGAGATCAGCGTGAGCCTGCGCAACTTCACGTAAAGGATAACGTTGATTGATTGAAATCTTGACCTTCCCACTACCGATAGCTCCAAACAGTGCCTGGGAACTGTCGAGCAATTCCGCACGAGTAGCAACATAGGAAAAGAGTGTTGGACGTGTGTAGAACAAACTCTTTGGATTGAAGACTCGCAGATCCACTGGAGGCACTGGTCCAGAAGATTGACCAAAGCTCACGAACAAACCTCTTGGACTCAGACAGCCGATCGTCCCCTCGAAAGTGTCGCGCCCGACTGAATCATAGACCAACCGAACACCCTTCCCATTGGTGATTTCCATCACCTGATCCAAGAAGTTTTCTTGCTCATAATTGATCACGAAGTCACATCCGTTGTCTCGAGCCAAAGATTCCTTGGCAGGTGAACTGACCGTACCAATTACTGTGCAACCCAAAGCTTTTGCCCACTGACACGCAATCAGTCCAGTCCCTCCAGCAGCAGCGTGAAAGAGAATCACATCATCTGCCTGCACTCTTCCGATACGACGTAGCAGGTATTCTGCGGTCATCCCTTTGAGCATGGAGGCTGCGGCGACTTCATCTTCTACGTCATCTGGAATGGGAACCACCAGGTTGGCTGCAATCTGGGAGACTTCACTATAAGCGCTGGTCCCACCAACATAAACAACCCGGTCTCCTTTCTTGAATTCCTTGACTGCACTACCAACTTCTTCCACAACACCGGCGGCTTCCTTACCCAGTCCACAGGGTGGGTTGAGAGGATAGAGACCGCTTCGCTGATAGGTGTCTATGAAGTTCAGACCAATGGCTGTGTGGCGAATGCGGATTTCTTCAGAACCAAGTTCAGGCAGATCGACGGATTCCCAGCGCATGACTTCCGGACCTCCCTGTTCGTGAATACGAATCGCGTTCGGCATGATCTCCTCAAGAATGATGGGTTAAAATGAGTCCCTTGAGAATAACGATCAGAAATTTTCTGGCAAGTGGGAAACGTACATGTTACCCGAAAGTTTTATTGTAGTTGTTTGGTGAGTTGTTTGAACAACTGTTCGGCTCCGGCTTGAACAGTTGGAGAGAGTACAAAAGGCTGATGGATTTGTTCGACTTCAATCAGCCACCATTCTCGTTTGATTTTGCAAAAAGCATCATCGGTTTGTCGAAGTAACCTCTTGACCCCTTTGGTTTTGATGAGGAGCTGCCCATTTATAGACAAGAAGAACGGATTGGTAATCTGTGGGTGCGAATGTACTCTGTGTGTAGCCATAGTCTACTGATTGAGAATCCCGTAGACGGACACTTGAGTAACCAAACCACAGACGATCAGTTAGTTCAAAGATCAAATTTATGCCATAGCTGATCATATCGGAATATGTCTGCTGTTCTTCAAATTTGTTGGACCACACTGTTCCTCTTTGGAGAGCAACACCGAATCGAGTTTGACCGATTCCGTAGGATGCAAAGAACTGTAGGTGCACTAAGTTGAATAGATCCCAATTCCAGCCGAGATGATACTGTAAATTAAGTAACTCTAATTTAGGCTCATGCGAAATGCCGCTCCCATCAATTCCTGTTCCTGCAAGTTTCAATTGGAGAAGTTGTAATCCATCGAAAAAACCCGAACTCTCAATGTCCTGCCAGAGCATGATTTCTAATGAATCGCCAGTGAGGCCAATAGACTTATTACCGCTCTTCGTAACATAAGATCCCGCAACACTTCCAAATCCAATCCAACTAGTGGTTGTTCGATTATCAATATTTTGGGCATTGAGCGGAGTAGCTAGAAAAAGTAGTAAAAATATACAGGCGAACAAATGGCACAGGGGTTTCATGATGAGATGTCTTAAAAATACTGAAGTTGGGCTTTTGTTCTATGTTTTCAACAAACATGTTTTGCCAGAGCAAGTAAAAAACAGCACGAGCAATTGCTAAACCCTTTGGGTAGGATTCTCACAATCTTTTGAATGCTGTGAGGCGTAAATTTGTTGGATTTTGGAAGTGAACGGTTGGATGAAAAATTGTAATGAAAGAGTCGAATGAAAAATTGGTTGTGGTTACTGAGTCTATCTCTGCTGATAGGTTGCTCCTCAAACCAACATGATCTCTATTTTCCTCAGGGAGAGCGAGAAGTTCTGGGTCTTCAGGCATTTCAGAGCTGTGGGCATGAAAACTACCAAGTATTGAAAGAAGGCCAGGCCGGACCGTACGATCATGCCTTGATTGAATGTGGTGAGCATCCACGGTGAGCATCAGCTAGTCCTGGAACGGCTAGCCAGTCAGTTTCCAACTGCTGGAGACTGCTCAAGGTGCCGATATCTCGCCAATAGGCGGAGCCGATATCTACGGTTCGGATTTCTTCACCTCGGGTGACCTGCTCTAGGTAAAGGGGAATAATTCTGAAGACTTCCTGCTCAGGCAAAACTTCGAAAATCCTTGGGGCAACCAAATGAATCCCACAAAAGCCGACTTCTCGCAGGCTGCCAATGGGGTCTCGTAGAATGCGGTGATCCTGTTGCTTCACATAGTGAACCCCACAGAGAAGATCAGCCTCGTCAACGAGCAGGCGATTATTGGTTGGGCGTTGCTGTACGAGCAGGGTTGCCAGCGGGTTGGTTTCAGAGTGAACTTGCCAGGCAGTGGTCAAATCAGCGTTGGAGAAGACATCTGCATTGTGCAGTAAAATCGGCATGTTCATGGACCAAAAAGAACGGCTTTGCCGCAGTCCACCACCAGTATCAAGAAGGATTGGTTCGTGTGAGATTTGTAGGTTCAGAGAAGCAGGAGTGCGAGCTTCAACAAAGCAATGGATTTTTTCTGCGTGTGCATGTGTGTTGATCACGACCTGCTGGACTTGCTGCTGTTCGAGTCTGCGCAGAATCCACTCAAGAGCAGGAATGCCGCGAATTGGGGCGAGAGCTTTGGGAAGTTGTTTTGTCAGAGGAGCCAAGCGGGTGCCGAGTCCAGCGGCAAAAACCAAAGCTTGTGGAGTCACTCGAACTCAGAATCTTGATCTAGGCGACTCGGAGTAGCCCCACGTTGATTTAGGTACTTACCAGCATAAGGTTGCTCTGCCGTTTCGAGCATCTGAACAAACACGATTTGACAGATACGAACCCCAACTTGCAGAACGATTGGAAATGGTGACTGGTTTTCCAGTTCCAGAGTGATCTGGCCCTCAAAACCAGCATCAATAAAGCCTGCGTTTTGGACCTGCAAACCGAGTCGACCAATGCTGGAACGTCCCTCGACATAAGCAGCCATGTTATTGGGAATCCGAATGCTCTCACGCGTTGTGGCCAGGACAAAGTGATTGGGTAGCAACTCATAGCTGTCAGCTACTTCAGAGGCATATTCGACAGGTTCACCCAGCACAATTTTTCTTCGAGAGGGAGCCAACCAGCTGAAGCTATTGCCCAAGGTGAGGTCTACACTAGAGGGGCCAATCTTGACCCCCTCTGGGAGATAGCCCCGAGTGACCATCTGGCGGAGGTGAGTATCAGGAACGATCATGATTTTGATTTATTAACAGAATTTTTAGGCAGAGCATGCAACCAAACCAGCCACCAAGTTTACTCGCAGATTTCAAGGAGTCTTGCAAAGTTTGTGAGGGGAATGGTCGAAAATTAGGATATTTGGAAATCGATACTTTGCAGCCTCATCTTTCACAGAAATGCTTTCAATGCCAAGGACGAGGCTACACGTTGACGCAGTTGGGAGAAGACCTGCTAGAACTCTACCGCCCAGCTATCCAACAATGGATTCGTGAAGAACTCTCTCGTACAGGCACACGCTAAACTTAGGCTTCGAGCCAAAACGCACTGTTGCGCTGCTCGGAACGTTCTAGCAGTTTCCAGCGCACGATTGGAATTTCTCTAAGCAATTCTGAGTCACTGATCTTGTACACTCGTGAGTCCTTAACCGCTCTCATCAGGAAGCGACGCTGTTGTCCGAGAATCGTTTCTTCGCCACAGAATTCCCCTTCTTCTACAACCTGTGGGGTCTTCCCTTCCATTAACAATTCAACCTGACCTCGACGGATCAACAACAGAGAGGGTTTAGTGAGTTCGATCTCATTTCCTTCAGGATAGAACTCTTGCTCCATCACCTGGGCGATTTTGGTCTGAATTGGATAAGAGACCGACTCTCCAAATAAAGGGGTTGACCGCATGAACTCAATACGATCCTGCACTCGCTGGATTTCGTTGAAGATCCGATTACGCGCAACAAACTCCTCGAAGAGAGGACTTGGAATCTGGAGAGTCTCAATGTAGCTGGCAGACCGGTAGGTACCAAAGTTGATTAGGCCAAACAGCGCACCCATATCTCCAGCCAATGAACCTGCAGAGAGAATGTTGTTGACTTTGCTCTCAGCACGGATGAACTCTACACTGCCGGTCAGAATCAAATAAACGTGGGCTGGAGCCTCGTTATTCTTGAGCAGGATGGTCCCTGCACTAAACGACACTCTTGGGCAGTTCAGCAGCATGTTGATCTCGCTCTCAGGAACCGTCGGGTAGTAGGCGTGGAGATACTTTGCTGCGTACTTCAGGTAATAATCGATCTTTCCTGGGATCAGTATGTCTGTCATCCCAAAGGCTAAACCGGAACCGATCTCTTTTTCCTGATTCGACAGAGGACCGGAGGTGTGAGAGAGCACAATTTTTGTTGAATTGTCTGCTCGAAAATCAGTCGCCAAGCCGTGGATCATCCCTCCCCCAATATCAATCTTTTTCAGAGTTACCTTGGTCAGGTAATGGGATCGGGTGCGTTCATAGAGTTCACGAGAAATTCCAGGGGTTTTGGGGTCGTCACTGATCATTCCCTCTAAAACACTGAAGGCAGTGATGTCCGCGAGATGAGCGTAAGTGACATGGCCCTCCTTCCAAAGAGTACGTAGGAAGAGGATGTTGGTCTCTACTGGGTGAGGTGAAAATACTGGGAAGACTTCCAAGCCATTGACATTGTTCCAAGTGTCAAACTCAAGGTCGTGCACATCAAAAAACTCATCGAACTGATTCTCATCAATTGACATCAAGGCTGCTAATTTCTTGGTGACGGATTCACGAACGAGTCGAGTCGAGTAGTATTTAATGCGGTGGTCAGAACGAATTAATGAGGTCAGCCCAGCAAAGTGGTCATCGTGCGCATGGGTGTGGAAGATGCCTTCGATCTCATTGACATTGATTCCCAGCGCATTGATGCTGTGAGAAATGTTGGGTCCAGCGTCAATCAGGTAGATGCGTCCCTGAAATGTGACGATGCTAGCCATGCAGGGGCGGTTGGTATCCCATCCATCTCCCTCGCCAGAGTGTGTGATTGCGAAGTAATCTCGACTGACCTGATGTGCTCCAAGTTCATAGGGTGTTTCATAGGCCTCTCCCTCGCTCAGATTTAGATCGACCTGCACCGAGTCGCCTTCATAGCTGAACTCGTAGATATTGAAGCCAAGTCTACGAACAAGAACCCCATTTCGAATCTCCACTGCCTGATCACGAACAATGCAGTCTTCAAGCAGATCCTCCGTTGGACGGATATTGCCGAAGGCAAAGCGGAGTTTCATTCTCATCATCTCATCCGCGACATCAGGCGCGATACCAGCCGCTTCGATCTCCTGCAGGGAAATCAGACCGTAGTTACCCCGATAGATATAGTTCATTTGTGAGCGAACAATCTCTTCTTGGCCGATCAGGATTGGTTTGTTCCCTGTATTGTTAGGATGATTGGGGATGATGATGCCCTGGCGATAGAGCATCTGCAGCACTGGGAATTCTGCAAGATTAGCAAAATGTCCGTTTTGCAGTGACAGGTCTGAGAGTAGAATAGCGTTGGGTCCGGTTTCATACTTTACGCCGTTCTTCTCGACCCACTGTATCAAGCCTTTTTTCATTAAGTGCTTGACGC
>DJYX01000063.1:0-3834 GCA_002450295.1 Deltaproteobacteria bacterium UBA6967 | reverse complement strand
GTGAAGCACCGGGAATTCCGCAAGGTTGGCGAAATGTCCGTTCTGCAGTGAGAGATCTGAGAGCAGGATGGCGTTGGGCCCGGTCTCATAAGTCACTCCGTTCTTCTCAACCCACTGAATCAAGCCCTTTTTCATCAAGTGCTTGACGCTATCAGCTGGGCAACCGCAAAGAATACGAAGTTGGGCCTGTGGAACAGCAACCCAGTAGACTCCCGTGGTAATCTGGGTTTTTTCGATCAAAACACACCTCCCTGACGAGGATTCATGAGCAAAAAGACAAAAAGGTATCTCAAGCTAGCGATGCTCTGATTCGATGACAAGATGAAAATCCTTGGTTTGGATTAGGCTAATAAGCTGGAATTAGCCTATCTGTTGGGTAGGTAGATAGACTTGGAACAAAGCCCCACCTCCAGGGATCGGTTGGTAATTCAGGAGACCAGCATGAGATTGAATGATGCGGTAAGAAATTGACAAACCCAGTCCATGTCCAGTTGGTTTGGTGGTAAAGAGGGGTTGAAACAATTGTCCGATGTGTTTGTCAGCTACCCCTGGTCCTTGGTCCTGTACTTCGATCAGCATATATTTTCGCTGGGGGGCGAGATGTTTCCCGGCTAGCTGCCATTGACTACAGAAAGAACTGCGGATTGTCACTTCCCCACCTTCGGGAGAAGCTTCAATGGCGTTTCTGATCAGGTTTAAAAAGACTTGGTGCAACTTATCACGATCGCCTTCAATATCAGGGAGAGATGGGTCAAAAATACGGTTCAGCAGCAATCGCCGATTGCCTCGGTTTTCTTCAAACCAAATGACGGTCTCCAGTACTTCATGGATATTGAAAGGCTGGGCTGATAAGGGTAGGGGGTCGGAGTGCAGAAGCAACTCTTCCAACAGGCGCTCAATTCGATTGATTTCCTCCAAAACCATCTCCGAAGGCTCTGTGGAGATCCCCAGTTCCTCCAAATCTCTCATTTGTAACTGGGTAGCCCCCTTGATGCCACCGAGAGGATTTTGGATTTCATGAGCCATCGAGGAGGCCAACATCCCGATTGCATTGTTGAGATGTAGCTGCTGCTCCCTCTCCTGCTTGTCACGCTGCGCTGATATGTCATAGAGGGTGATGAGAGCACTAACGATTTTGCCATCTTCGTAGACCGGACTGATGCTAAGCTCAAAGATTCCTTGTCGAAGATTTGGGGCATCAATCTTATACTCTTTTGCATTGAATTCTTTCCCATGCCGTAAAGCTTGATAAAGCTTAGACAGAAGGGTTTCATCACCTAGAAAAAGTAGATCAAAAGGCTTTTTGCAGAGTTTTTGTGTATCTTTCTGCCAGAGTCTGGAGGCTGCTTCATTGGCATAAATGACCTGACCACGCTGATCACAAACGAGTAATGCCGAAGGCAGATGATCTAGAATGTTGTGAGCAAAATCTTTCATAGACTTATCTGTTTATCAGCAGCTTGCCAAAGGCGATGAGCCAGCAAAACATTAGCAAGAAAAACCAGTGCAGCCCCCACCCAGCCACCTAGTGAAAGCACTTCCCCTGCAAGTAGTACGGGGCCAAGGGCTGCGGCAATCAGGATACGTGTTGAAGAGATAATGCTTCCTTCCACGGGAGTCACATAGCGGAATCCTAGCGTCAGAGCATATTGACCAATAAAACTAAGCGCTGCACTACCAAATAGGTATTGAGCTTCTAGCCAGCTTGGCCAGAAAAACTCTCGATAGAACCCTATCAGACAGATCACAGCACCCGTGCCAAAAACGTAAAACAACAAATCTGTGGCTGAATTGCGCTGTCTGGCTCGATTGAGTGCAAGCATGCCAAAAGCAGCAATAAATCCTGAGGCAATCCCCCAAAAATTGCCCTTCTGCCAATAAAACTCTCCTGGAAACATCACCAGCACAATGCCAACAAAGGCAATAACGGTCAGTCCAGAGGCCAGCCAGTCTCGTTCTCCTAGACCCAACCAACTGAGCACAACGATAAAAACTGGATAGGTCATATTGAGAATATTGGCTTCAGCCAGTCCAGTCTCTTGAACGGCTTGGTAGAAGCAGAAAACAGAGAGCAGGTTGGCAATAGCACGAAGGGCAACCCAGCCTCTATCTTCTATTTTGGGGAGCCTTCGAGCTCGGTACAAGACACAGGAGATAATTATCCAGCCGAGCAAAAAGCGGACAAAGAGATAGAAATTGGAAGTCAGGGTCGGTACAGCTTCTTGCCCCCAGCGCATGACAACTGTGTGGAGGTACAGCAGGAAGGCCGAACTGAGAACGGCCAACATGCCCCAGCGTTCCTTAGACAAGGACAAGTTTGGCCGATGAAAGAGTTGAAAAGTGCGGGGACTCAAGAAAAGGAGTGGACTTGCTGCTGAAGTAACCGCGCAGCAGCAGGAGCAAAGTAAGTGAGGACCATGTCAGCTCCGGCTCGACGAATTGAGAGCAGAGCTTCCATCATTGCACGCTCCTGGTCAATCCACCCTTTTTCTGCAGCAGCACAGATCATCGCATATTCGCCAGAGACGTTGTAGGCGGCAATCGGCAAATCAAAAGCTTCTCGCAGACGGGTGACTACATCGAGATAGCCCAAGGCAGGTTTGACCATGATTACGTCGGCTCCCTCGGAGATGTCCAGTTCGGCTTCTCGTAGAGCCTCACGCCAGTTTGCGGGATCTATCTGATAAGTTTTCTTATCGCCTTTTTTAGGTGCTGAATCCAGAGCCCCTCGGAAGGGACCATAAAAGCAGGATGCGTACTTTGCTGTGTAAGCCAAGATGCTAACTTGCTCAAACCCAGAAGCGTCCAGCGCTTCACGGATTGCACCTACTCGACCATCCATCATGTCGGAGGGAGCAATCCAGTCGGCTCCAGCTTCAGCATGAGAAACTGCCATCCTACAAAGGACCTCGATAGTCTCATCGTTGACGATCTCTTCTCCCACAACCAAACCATCATGGCCATGGATAGTATAGGGGTCGAGGGCAACATCGGTCTGAACGCAAAGATCGGGCAGTGCAGTCTTGATCGCCCTAATGGCTCGTTGCACTAGCCCTTGTGGATCATAGGCCTTGGTAGCCTTGTCATCCTTTTCTGTGGAGTAACCAAACAGGTTGACAGCACCAATTCCCAGTTCGTATGCCATTTGGCATTCTTTGACCAATTCATCCACAGAAAGTCGATGCTGACCCGGCATGGTACTGATTGGCTCACGCAGTCCTTTCCCTTCAGCGACGAAGAGTGGATAGATCAGTTGCTGTGGAGCCAGCAAGGTTTCCCGTACCAAAGATCGAATTGGAGCATTCCGACGTAAGCGCCGTGGACGATGCGTCAACTCCATTTCAACCTTCGTGGAAGGATTTGAGTAGTTTGCTCCGTGTCGGATGGCGCAACTTGCGGAGTGCCTTGGCTTCAATCTGGCGAATTCGCTCCCGTGTTACATCAAAGTCCTGTCCAACCTCTTCAAGGGTGTGATCCTTGACTTCATCGATCCCAAAGCGCATGCGCAGTACCTTTTCCTCTCGTGGAGTGAGGGTTCCTAGAGCAGTGCGTGTCAGGTCTCCCAAATTTGCCTTCGTGGTCGCGTCTGATGGATTACTGGCTTTCTCATCAGCAATAAAGTCCTTGAGTTGCGAGTCTTCATCGTCTCCGATAGGCGTGTCGAGGGAAATTGGTTCCTTGGCGATCTTAAGAACCTTTCGCACCTTGTGAAGCGGCATACCGATGTGCTCGGCCAACTCATCTGGTGTTGGTTCTCTCCCAAACTCTTGAATCAGGGAACGAGAGGTGCGGGAGAGCTTATTGATGGTCTCAATCATGTGTACCGGAATACGG
>DJYX01000163.1:38408-40234 GCA_002450295.1 Deltaproteobacteria bacterium UBA6967 | reverse complement strand
GTCAACTAGAAAGTGTTGCTAAAAACCATAGACTACCGGATAATCGATCCACCGCTGTAGTTTATTATTTCTGCTTATTTGACAGCATGAGTCTGGAAAATTATGACCAAAACAGAAAAAAATCGCAAAAAAATCGTAATTCACTTTGAATTTCTAGAGAATTTCTTTGTCTTGCCAAATCAAAAGTTATCTAACTATCCAAATATGATATTGATGATAGTTTCCTGTGGAGTGACAATTCAGGACGTTCCATCTCTGTATGCTGGAACATCACGTCAAAAATACTTTAACACCCCAAATATGGAGCTGACATGACCCCCAAAGAAGTGGTTCAAAAAGGGTATGAATATTTTGCCCCTGGAGATATGACAGGAATGCGCTCAATTATGGATGAGAATGCTACTGTTACAAATAATGGTATGCATAAATTCTCAAAGACCTACAAAGGATCTGACAGTTTTATCAACGATTTTATTGCTCATATTCCCAGTCACTTTGGTAATTTAAGGGTTGAACCTGTAAAAATGATCGCTGAAGAAGAATATGTATTCGTAATGAGTCGTGCTACTACTGATCGTATGGAAGTTGACTTTGGACATTTCTTCAAAATTGAAAATGAAAAGATCACAGAGTTTCACATTTTTGACGATTCTCAAAAATTAGCTGCAACAATGAAAGCTCTATAGTTTCTACTAAACAGGACTGCAGTTCTAAGTTGAAAAGAGCTGCAGATCCTATTCTTTAAGCTAGTTATTTCCTATTCAAATCCATCCTGATTCAATTTGAGCTGTAGATGGTAATTAACCATTTATTGATCTGCTCATATCCTACCTACCACTTCATTTCTAACCTGATGGATTTTCAGTGAATTAATAGTAAGTAACTAATTTAACATAATATGATGCTTTATAAGTTATTGAATTACAGATAACTCCGCTGCTTTTCCTTGTCTTTTCAAATACAGTGGGGTTATTTGCAGGAAACAAGACCTTACTCTAAGACAAATAATCGAACAGATCCAGATTGACGGCTACACCAACAAGAGATTATCTGCAGTCTAGAAGCAGAGAATTTTTAAAATCTTTTGAATCAAGTTATAGATCATATTCTAATAGGTAAATGTTTTCGTCTAAAATCATCAGAAAATCTATTTTCGTTATATTATTAATCAATATTTCAACATTTGAATTATTTGCAATAGTCTTTGAGAGAAGAAAATCATTCAACGATGATATTTTTGAATACTATTTTTTACTAGCTCCAATAGAAAGGCCTGGTACAGGGCGTTTTTTAAGTCTTGGAGCATTTATTAATAATATTGAAGTACCTTGGATTGATGAAGGACGATTTAATTTTATTGGTGGTTTTGGTAAAGGCAGAGGGAAAAATGAATTTGAAGGGGAAGATATGGATGCTTATGGTTTATCTATAATTGATTTTCCAATATTTTCTAATGATTTTACATTTAGTCCAGCTAGATTAGCTTCTACAAGATTCTCTTATACGGTTTATGAAAGAGGAATAAACGCTGATCCAGATAGAAAATTAACTATATTACTTGATAAGGTTGCATCAAACTTGGGTGAATTTTCTTATTATTTTTATGATAGACAAATAGAATTATACTATACGTTTTTTAATGCTGAACTCGATTTTTATGGGTACAAAGATTACAATGGAAATGTTGTAAGTTTAAAAGGAGTAGAAGGATTTGGTAAAGGATCTACTAAATTTACTGAAAGATGGGGAATGTTGATAGATGATACTGATTTTAGGAGAGATCCTCGAATAGGATACTTAGTGAAATTTGATAGATGGCAATGGCC
>DJYX01000163.1:37586-38077 GCA_002450295.1 Deltaproteobacteria bacterium UBA6967 | reverse complement strand
AGTAGGCTACCAAAGGAAAGTAGCTGGTTTCAATATGATCTTGAGACTACAGGATATATTCCCATAATCAACCAAAAATTGATTATGGTTTTGACTCAATATTTTAGCACTTCAAAAGTTATTACTTCTGGTAAGGTAGAAAAATATAATTGTACTGACCAACAATTATTGCTTTACCCCAAATGCCAGGAAATTATGGATGAAAGGTATATGAACGATCTGGATGAATCGAATAAAGGTAGAGCAACATCACTTGGCGGTTACGAAAGATTAAGAGGTTTTCCTGAGGGAAGATTCTTCGATGAGCATACTAATTTTAGAGGTATTGAATTAAGATATTATTTTAACCAAATAAATGTTGATTTTGATTTATTTTTCTCAAGAGGAGTATTGGCTGAATTTCAATTAGCAGGATTTTATGAACAAGGTACTGTTTCTCCAGATTTAGGAGGAAAGTTTTGGAAAAATTTTAAAGATAGTTATGGACTAGG
>DJYX01000163.1:15878-37202 GCA_002450295.1 Deltaproteobacteria bacterium UBA6967 | reverse complement strand
GAGGAAGGAAAGGCTATCACAGCATATTATGACTATCCATATTAATAATGTGAAAAATATAAAATCTTGTTAATTAATCTACAACTCGACTTGGCCAATTTGCGTTAAAAGTAAGGTACTTAAAAATTTCTGAACTAATTCTCTTATTTTTTATTAATACATTTGCAGATTGGAAAAGTAGCCAAATATTTTATCACCACCATCAATCCTACCAAGGATACTGTAAAGTATAAGGGGTACAAAGTCACACCCCCCACCTATTTAGATACTGACAACAATTCTTCTCCATTTTCTGTAATAATTGTCCGAAAAAATAATGAAAATCTGCTGCAATCCTTTGCTCTTTAATGCAGCTTTTGGTTACTCAATGTAAATTATAGAACTCACTGCAACCAGTTATTCATAGCGTATTTAGGGACATTCTGAGCTAATTCCATTAAATCTCACCTACAGAATAGGCATATTTCATTCTCTACTTAATGATTTTCTTGATAAGATAAATGGTAAAAAAAGTATATCTGGTCAACTTAAGGACTAATGCTATCTCCCTACTTATTATTCCTAGTGTTGTTCAATTCCTTATGATGCATTTTACGAAAAATCAATAAAGAGAAAGAGAGCCTCCTAAAAAAACTATCGGGAACTTATCACCTAGTCATTTAAACTCTGAAGAGATACATCTGCAACAGATGAGGCTGGCAAATATGGAATCTCAGTTGGATGTTTTGAAAGAACAGCTAACCAAGACAGAGAAGCAATTGGAGAAAACCGAAGTCCTGTTGCTAGAAGAGCAATCTGAAGGCAAGCAACTACAAAAAATGAAAGAAGATTATTCAAATTGGGTAGCTGATCCAAGGGATGTTCGCTTTGATGAAAGCTGGAGACTTATTTTAGTTATTGCTTTTTTGCTGCCGATTACTCTAAGTTGCCTATTTTTCTGGATCATCCTCACTTAAAAATATTATTAAAGGCACTATGACAAACAATTGGTACAAAGTGACATCCTACCTCTATACATTACTGATGATAGACTCTCCCTAATTTCGGTAAATATTTCAGGTAAATAAAAAAAGGATATTCAGATCTTTCACTAGCCTGATTTTACAATTTACTCCACCATTCCTAGCCTCTAATCCCTAAATACTAGCCAAGTCAGAAAATACACAGTACTTCCCCGTACTCCTCTGTAAAAATCAGGAAAATACTAATTTTAGTATAGATGCTATTGTAGAATATCCTACGAACGAAATATATTCAGAGCATATTCTTAATAAAGCATCATGTTCCAAAAAACCATAATTAACGTTTAATCCAAAACCTTCTTCTTTACAAAATCATCGCAATGCCAACAAATCACTCACTAAACTACTGATTGAAGAGACGGTAGGGGTGAGTTGCTGTAAGATCTGGAAAGTAAATCCAAAAAAATCTAGCAACAGGAGAAAAAGGATGACTAGAACAGAAGCATGGGAAAAAGAGTGGAGACTTGTAGCGAAAGAGAAGGATTATTCATTGGTAGATGAAATTTATCATCCAGATTACAAGGCTGTTAGCAAGATTACAGGCATTGAAGTTAACCTGGAAGCAGATAAAGAAGCATATCCAGCATTCATCGAACACCTCATGGTAGCTCCCGCAAAGATTATCAACGAAAGTGAAGATTTTCTATGTATTCAAAGATAAAGAAAGTACAGAGAAGCAGATTTTTTTATCAGGAACAACTTTTATCACTTACAAAGATAGAAAAATAATTACCCAAGAGAGTATTGGGGAAGAACTAGACTACGACCCCAGCGAAGGTCAGGACTGGAATTGGGAAGACTACGAGTGATTGGGGAGTCCTAGGCCTCTTTCAAATTGCTGATGGTTTCATTCTGGAGTTGAAAAATTTCTGCAGAGATGGGAAGTCGCATCACTGAGCCATTGCTCACAGTGATGCAGATTTTTTAGTGCTAGGTGTATTGTATTTTCTTGAGGCTGAAGTTGTTTAAGAATTAGCGTTCAAATCTCTTTTCAATCAAGGATAGGAAGCAATCACTTCCGGAAAAGCGACAAAAGTTACTGTTGGCCAATATTTTCCAATAATTTTTCTCATTTCTGGACCTCTTGGGAAATTCAAGTCCATATGTTTTTTTAGTCCCGCTGGTCTCTCATAAACTTCGCTCAGTACGTAAATAGTATTTCCAGTTGTACCTTGAGAAGGGTCGCTAGGGTTTTTGAAATCTGGAGACTTCAAGACTTTGTAACTCACAAGAACAGGTTCTTCGTTTCCTGAAAGAAAATGAGTTTCTTTGATCCATTTCTCGTGAGCCGCGAAAAGTTCATCCATTAGAGCAACTTCAGTGTCAGGAACTTTCATTGAAATATTTAGGATGCCTGCCTGCTGAGAATGTCCTCCTCCGAAAGCGACCGAAATTGGGAGAAGAAGAAAAAGAACGATTGATGCGAGTCTAATCATCATAATCTCCAGATTGTTTCAAGAAATGGCATTATTGCTGGTAGAATGAAAGACTGTTCTTTATCTACCATTCGGTAAAATGTTGTTAGTTTCGAGAAATTACAAGAAAAAACGTAGCCAAGCAAGTGCCACACGATAATACCCACGCTTGCCAATCAACTGAAAGCCCAAGAGCGTGATGGGTAAGAATATAAAGATGAATATGTACGAATTGAATAGCATTGGATTAGAGTTGGTTTTTTAGTTTTTCATACTACAAAAATGAATTTGAGATGAGCATAGTGAGAGTTTATGAGATCTTCAAATTATGGAGATTTTTAAACTTGTCAAAACAGTTTGCAACATTAGATCTGAGTGTGAGCTAGTTAGATTTCAACAGACGTGGAAGGAAAGAACGATGATTTTAACGGTGTTTCACTCAAGATTGCGCCAAGAAGCTCAAGCAGAGTACGGAGAATTGGCCCCACAGATGTCAAAGTTGGCAAGGTCAATGCCAGGTTACAAATCCCACAAGGTCTTTATTGCTGAGGATGGAGAGCGGCTAACGCTGATTGAATTTGAAGACGATGCTACCAAATTTGATTGGGCCAGTCATCCAGAGCACCGTGCTGCCCAAAAGCGTGGACAATCTGCTTTTTACAGTGAGTACTCATTGCAAATTTGCGAAGTGAAATGAGAATCTCGATTTTCTACAAGCGAAGAGAATCGCGGACACAGTAGGATTCTAGGCTGGTAGAGCAACTAGTTGGGAAGGTTGGTCTGCCGAGCAAGCTCAACAGGCCGTGTATAGATGGGATCAATCAACGCAAGGTTGACCGATCCCTCAGCAGGATTAGATTTCGAAGCGGTCGAGGTTCATCACCTTGTTCCAGGCAGCCACGAAATCCTTGACGAACTTCTCCTTGGAGTCGTTCTGAGCATAGACTTCAGCAATTGCTCGAAGTTGTGAATGAGAACCAAAGATCAGATCTACACGGGTACCCGTCCACTTCAGGTCACCGCTTGTACGATCACGACCTTCGAAGACTTCCTCTTCCTCGGAATTTGCCTTCCATTCTGTACTCATGTCCAGCAGATTGACGAAGAAGTCTGTGGACAATACGCCAGGTCGATTAGTGAAGACACCATGCTTCGACTGATTGTGATTGGCATCCAGAACACGCATGCCTCCGACCAGTGCTGTCATTTCTGGAGCAGTCAGGGTCATGAGCTGGGCCTTGTCCACCAGGAATTCTTCAGTGGACACGGTGAAGGCGGCTTTCTGATAGTTGCGGAAGCCATCTGCTTGGGACTCCAACACGGCAAAAGAATCAGCATCAGTTTGCTCCGCTGTCGCGTCAGTGCGACCAGCAGTGAAAGGCACTTCGATATTGTGTCCACCAGCTTTGGCAGCTTGTTCAACTGCAGCACAACCACCAAGCACGATCAGGTCAGCCATAGAGACCTTCTTGCCACCAGCGGAAGCATTGAAGGTTTCCTGAACACCACCCAATGCCTGGAGTACTTTGGCCAACTGCTCTGGCTGGTTCGCATCCCAATCCTTCTGAGGAGCTAGACGGATGCGAGCGCCGTTGGCACCACCACGCTTATCTGAATTGCGGAAGGTGGTCGCAGAACACCAAGCGGTCCCAACAAGTTCTGAGGTAGATAGACCGGTTGCTAGGATGCTGGCCTTGAGTTGAGCAATGTCACTTGCATCAACCAACGTGTGGTCAACAACTGGAACGGGGTCTTGCCAAATCAGATTTTCTTCAGGAACTTCTGATCCCAGGTAGCGCACCTTCGGGCCCATGTCGCGGTGAGTCAGCTTGAACCAGGCACGGGCGAAGGCATCAGCAAACTCATCTGGGTTGTCACGGAAGCGCAGTGAGATTTTCTCATAGATTGGATCCATGCGCATGGCCATGTCTGCCGTGGTCATCATGGGTCGATGCTTTTTGGAAGAATCATGGGCGTCTGGAACCATATCTTCCTCAGCGACACCTTTGGCCAGCCACTGCCAGGCACCTGCCGGGCTCTTGGTCAGTTCCCAATCATACTTGAAGAGAGTGGTGAAGTAGCCGTTGTCCCACTGAGTTGGATTTGGGGTCCAAGCGCCTTCGATACCACTGGTGATGGTGTCACCTGCCTTACCGCTGCCGTGCTTGCTGGTCCAACCAAGGCCCTGCTCAGCGATTGATGCACTTTCTGGCTCAGGGCCGACCAGTGAAGCGTCACCGGCGCCGTGGCATTTACCGAAGGTGTGACCGCCAGCAACTAGAGCAACGGTTTCTACATCGTTCATCGCCATGCGGGCGAAAGTCTCACGAATGTCGCCTCCAGAGGCAACTGGATCAGGCTCGCCGTTTGGTCCTTGTGGGTTGACGTAGATCAGGCCCATCTGTACGGCTGCCAGTGGATTCTCCAGTTCACGCTCACCCTTGTAGCGCTTGTCGGCTAGCCACTCGGTCTCTGTTCCCCAGTAGATGTCTTCTTCTGGTTCCCAAACGTCGGCACGTCCACCACCGAAGCCAAAGGTCTTGAAGCCCATGGACTCCATGGCGCAGTTTCCAGCGAGGACCATCAAGTCAGCCCAAGAGATCTGGTTACCATACTTCTGCTTGACTGGCCACAGCAGGCGTCGAGCCTTGTCAAGATTGGTGTTGTCTGGCCAGCTATTGAGAGGGGCGAAGCGCTGTTGTCCAGCTCCGGCTCCTCCACGACCATCAGCGATACGGTAGGTACCCGCGCTGTGCCAGGCCATGCGTACCATGAAGGGGCCGTAGTGTCCGTAATCAGCTGGCCACCACTCCTGAGAGTCAGTCATTAGGGTGTAAAGGTCTTGTTTGAGTGCCTTGAGGTCTAATTTACTGAACTCCTTAGAATAATCGAAATCCTCACCCATTGGATCAGACAAGTTCGAGTGATAATGCAGCATTTCAAGATTCAATTGATTCGGCCACCAGTCTCTATTCTTTGTGCCTTTGGACTCTCCTCCACTAAAGACACTTCCGCTGAAGGCACCGCCGCTGAATGGGCATTTGCTTTCGCTCATAATCGTCTCCGTTGCTCTTATGGTTATGATTCATGGACAGGATCTAAAACCCTGCCGTTGGCTGACGTCTTGGGGGGACTTCCCCTTCTGTCGCTCTTTATTTACTGGGGTAGTGCTCTGCCGTCCCTGATCTTGCTTGGCTCGGCGAGACAGTTCGCACAGTGTCCCCAGTAGATGACCTCTGCTTCATCGATTTCGTAGCCCATGCTTTCACTTGGACTCAGGCAAGGAGTGAAACCGACTGCGCAGTCGATGTCGACCATGTGGTTGCAGGACCGGCAAACTAGGTGATGGTGATTATCGCCCACACGATCTTCGTAGCGGGCTGGAGATCCAGCAGGTTGAATACGCCGAACCAATCTTCGTTCGACCAAGATACCTAAGGCATCGTACACAGCCTGTTTAGAAATTACACCCAATTCTGCTCTGACTACCTCGGCAACACCATCTGCCGTGATGTGAGGCTGTCCCGACACCGCTCGTAGGACAGCGATGCGTTGAACCGTCACCTGAACATCATGTTGGCGGAGCAGGTCCGCCAGTTCAGTAGCCAATGGTACTCCTCGGTTTAGATGGGAAGAGAAAAAGAATTCCTCAGTGATGGAAATTTATAATCTTTCACATCGGAATCATCTTTGGGTCAATTTGACCTGCAGATGTTAGGACTGTTTGGTGGAGTCGCCAGCTGTAGCTGCGACCAAATCTCGGAAGCAAAAACAGCGAGGACCACTGATGCAGTCGTTCCAGACAAATCAAAATCATAAGTTAGGTCTTATTTTAGACTAAGTCAAGAATCTTACCAATTCTGAACAATGCAACGTAAAAATTCTATGGGGAGATTACAAAATTGGATTCTACGGCTAAATTGAGAAGGAGAGATCTTCTTATTCGGGCAGGATTCTTTCCATTCGTGCAGAGCGGGAACCTTTGACTAGAATCACATCATTGGGTTGGATAGTCTGCTGTAGAAGAGGAAGCAGATCACCTGGTTCTTCCGTAACGTGCACCAGACGTTGGGTGGTTGCTTGCCAGCCCTCTGCTAGGTTTGAGGCATAGGGGCCACAGGCGAAGAGGGTTGAGACGCCACAGTCAGCAGCAAAAACACCTACTTGATGATGTAGCTCAGGAGCTTGGTCTCCAAGTTCTGCCATCGAACCTGCGGCAAGTAGTAGCCGTCGAGAGGGATACATCTGACGTAGGCTCTGTAGTACGCTCCGGAAAGATGAGGGGTTGGCGTTGTAACTATCGTTGACCCATAACACATCTCCGCGAGGGAGTAGTTGCATCCGGCCTGCAACATCCAGATCCAGTTCGGCAACGGCCTTCCGTAGATCATTATCATCCACACCTGTTGAGTGCAGAGCTGCGAGGACACCAGCCAGATTTCGTAAAGCCAGTGGGTTGTTCAAGGAAGTCTGTAATTCGCCAATGGGTGAATCCAGGATGGATAAGCCGTTGTCTGATCGGGTTGCCTGTAGTTGCAGATTCCACTCTGCGGACGGTTCGTTGAGTCCAAAGCTGTGGAGGACTACTCCAATCTGTTCTGCTTCTCGCTCAAGAACATTTCTTTCCAACACATTTGCTGGAATCCAGGCTTGGCCACCTTCCACAAGTCCCTTCCACAAGCTGGATTTTTCTCGGGCAACCCCGGCCGTGTTGAGCAGAAATTCTAAATGACTTTCCCCGATGCTTGTCAGTACACCAACGGTTGGTTGAGATACCTTGGCTAGTGTTTCGATCTCTCCAAAGTGGTTTGTTCCAATTTCGACCACCCACCAACTTGTATCTAGTGGAGCGGATAGAAGCGTTAGGGGTACACCGATGAAGTTGTTGTAGTTGCCCTGAGTTGCGTGGGCAGTAGCATCCAGGCTTTGGCAAAGATGTCGGGCGATCTCCTTGGTCGTTGTCTTGCCGTTACTGCCAGTAATCCCCAACACATGGCCAGAGAAGCGTTTGCGGTAGTCGGCAGCCCAGTCCAACAGCGCCTGATTAGGAGAAGCAACTTCAATTCTGGGAGCTTGTTGTAGTTCGGCAGGGAGGCGTTCTGCAGAGGCAATCAATCCCGCAGCACCATGAGCCATTGCCTGGACTGCATAGGAGTGGCCATCGCTATTTTCTCCCTGTAAACAGACAAACCATTGTCCAGGCTGGATTTTGCGAGAGTCCGTGGTTAATCCAGGGACCTTTGTCTGTGGATCAACATGCTGTGGGGAGCCTTGGAGCGCAGTAGCTAGTTCATGAACGGTGTAAGGCAGCATCAATTACTCAGATGACGCAATACATCCTCTACCATATTGGGGCTACCGATGTAAAAAGGTACTCGCTGGTGCAGTTTTTGTGGCTCAATCTCCAGGATGCGCTGTGTTCCATCGCTCGCCATGCCTCCCGCTTGTTCAGCAAGCAGGGCCAGGGCGTTACACTCATACATCAGGCGTAGCTTGCCTTGGGGAGCCTTTTGAGTAGGTGGATACAGATAGATCCCACCCTTGAGCAGATTGCGGTGGAAGTCGGCGACCAAGGAACCAATGTAGCGACCTTGAAAGTTCTGATCCCGACAAGATTCCAGATAGGCTTGGATTCGTGGACAGAAGTGATTGAAATTTCCTTCGTTACAAGAATAGATTTTTCCGTTGTCTGGAAAGCGTAGTTGTGTGTGCGAGAGGAAAAATTCCCCAAGAGATGGTTCGTAGGTGAAGGCATTCACGCCATGCCCAGTGGTCAGCACCAGGATGGTCGAAGATCCGTAGAGCACGTAACCGCTGGCTAACTGTTGAGAACCTGCCTGTAGTGCATCCTCCATGGTCGGGCTTGTACCACGCTGCGTACGTCTGCGGTAGATCGAGAAGATGGTGCCAATCGAGACATTGACGCCAATGTTGCTGGAACCATCCAACGGATCAATCGCAACCACGTACTTTGCCTGCTCATTACCGGTGTGGACCAGTTCATCTTCTTCCTCAGAGATGATGCAGCATACCATACCTCCCAGGCGCAAAGCTCGTGCGAAGCGAGTATTGGCAATCACATCCAGCTTCTGCTGATCTTCTCCCTGAATATTTTCTGCTCCGGCACTGCCTTCCAGGCTGATCAGTCCAGCTCGGTTGATGTCACGGTTGATGATCTTGGCGGCCAGAGATATATCTGCAAGTAGCTGGGTGAAGTCCCCTTTTGCTTGGGGATAGTTTCGTTGCTCGTTGGCGATGAATCGCTGTAGCGTGACTCCAACGGGAGCAGAGAGTTGATTGATTGTTGAAATGACAGGCATTGGATGATCTGAGGAGGAATCAGGAGCGATGATTGGGTTCAACATAGCGCTGCCTCGCTAAATCGTAGGAAATAACGTACGATAAAATTTTTTCAAGCAAATCATCAAATACCGCGCCTTTCTGTCAGGAACTAAATTAAATTTTTAAAAAACAATCATGAAATCAAATAATCCAGGGTGATTTATTAATTCATTTTGGATGAACTTAGAGGAAAGTGATTTGTCAGAATTGCTTCAGGTCATGGCAATCTATGAACGGTTCACCCATACATTTCACTCAAGCCTGTATACAGCACATTCTACTCTGGTGAAGCAGCGATATTCGACCAAGTGGAAGCCAAGCTTTTCGTAGAAACGCTGGGCTCGAGTGTTGGAAGCCATCGGATCAATCAGGACGGCATTCACCCTTTCATCAGCAAAGCAGCGTTCCAGTGCCAGTTCCATCATTTTCTTGCCAAACCCACGGCCAATGTAAGCTTCTTCACCAATCCAGATGTCGATGGCTCGTAAGTTGTCCGGGCACTCTCCCCAGTAATGCTCCTCTTCCCGGGCTGGGTCAATGATCTGTAGAAAGCCAATCGGGATGCCTTCTACTTCGGCAATCAATTGTTCCCGCCAATCAGGTTGTCGATGGAGTTCCGTTTGCCAGCCCCAATCCCCCGTCCCCTTTGCTGCAATGACATGCGGAGCCTCATCCCACTGTTGTAGTAGTTCCAGATCGCTAAAGCTGGCTGGACGTAATTGGATCATGTGATTTTATGAGGGCATTAGGTATTGCATTTACTGGCTTTTGTGCGACTGGTGGTGATGCATCGAGGACTTTTCCTCACCTCCGGAAGTAGCCCCACTTTGCTGTACGGGCAACTCCACGACCAAGTCTGGAGCTTGCCGAAACCGGAGGGTCAGCGTGTGTGATTCTCCAAGCTTAGGTGCCTGCTTCAAGTTGATCAGCATGATGTGATAGCCACCAGGTTTGAGCATCGCCATGCCCTTTGCAGGAATTTCAAGAGAATCCACAGGGTACATCTTCAGCATACCGTTCTCTTCCTTAACATTGTGGATCTCCACTACTTCAGCCAGAGATGAACTGGCCCCAATCAGGGCATCTGCCTGATCCTGATGATTCATCACGGTCAGGTAGGCAGCTCCCATCTTGGCATTGGGAGGTGTCGCTCGAATCCAACCATTGGTGACCCCCATTTCAGCCATGGACTGCGCGAACACAACACCAATGCCCAGCATGAACAACAAGCTGATGAAGAATAAGCCAAATATTTTTGAAATTTGTTTCATTGTTGATTCTTTACCTAGGAGTAGTTGCTCCACAATTTGAACGTAACCTGAGCGCTAAAGCTCAGTCCTTCGGGCTCACTGCAGAGAAAAATTGTGCACTCTCCTTGTTACTGCCCAGATGATCAAAGGACCTGAAGTGATCGAATCACAGGTAGCTATTGACACGGAGAGTATTTCGAAACATCTGATGTTCTTCAGAGTTTTAAGAAAAACAACAGGCGCTCAGTAAATTTTGGTAAGAATGGATCAGAATCGAGGAGGAGCCCGCAGGGAAGCCAGACTCAGCCAGGCCTTCGCGATAAAAGGAGACTGGTAGGGGAGGTTACTAAGTATGTGGACGAGAACCGGCCCAAGGATTGGGGTCGTGGGGGGTAGAACAAGTGTGGCGTTCCCAGCGTTCCAAGCTAGCAGCGCGGGGCACGGCTCTGTATCAGTAGAAACTGGAGTCAGTGGGAAGGGCAGACAGTCCAGGTGCTCTGCCAGATCTGCAGAGACAAAGGCGCCTGTTGGTGTGCGGAATCCATCCACATGCTGAACATGCACTGGGATCAAGCTGAGCCAGATCAGCAGCAGTACAGCCAGTGTTCCAGCAAAACTACGAAGATTTCTAGAACGATAACTTGTGCTCATGCAACTGTTAGGGAAGGAAACCGTTATTAAAAAATTTATTTTTCCAACTCTAGTGCACTCTCCAAAAAATTCTAGGATTTTTGAGTGAAATGAGAATTGGTTTGGTGGATCAATGAGCACATTCCGTAGTTGCAGTCGGTCATAGCGGTTGACTGGCAAACTCTTTTCATGGCCAGATGTGAATTTGTTTAAACCCTGATTCAGGAAGGAGCTGCCCCGATGTCGATCTCTGTTCTCCCACGCCGTCGTCCATTGGTCACGGATGGAAGCATCGCTTCAATACATGGCTTGGAAATTGGTGCTGAACGCTCACTACCCATCTTCAGTATGGGAGTCTCTGCGGGTTTCCCTTCACCGGCAGAAGATCATCTGGAAGGACGCTTGGACCTCAATGAGCACCTGATTCCTCATCCTACCTCAACCTTCTTTGTCCGAGCCGCTGGAGATTCAATGATCCAGGCTGGAATCTTCGACGGAGACCTGCTGGTAGTGGATCGCTCAATCGAGCAACGCAAGGGCCGGATTGTGATCGCTTCGCTGCATGGAGAGTTTACCCTCAAGCGGCTTTGGCAAGATGGAGGTCAAATCGAGTTGCGTCCAGAAAACGAAAATTATGAATCCATCCAAGTGACGGTAGATGATGCCTTTGCTGTCTGGGGAGTGGTGACCTATGTCATCCACAAGCTCTGAACCCTGCCTAGCGCTGGTTGATTGTAACAATTTCTACGTTTCCTGTGAGCGAGTCTTTCGGCCAGACTTGGCACAGGTACCGGTGGCAGTTCTCAGCAACAATGATGGCTGTGTGATCGCCCGTAGCGAGGAGGTCAAGCAATTGGGGGTGGCGATGGGGACACCCTACTTTCAGTGTGGACCAGAGTTGCGTCGGGCTGGGGCTGTTGTTTTCAGCAGCAACTATCCACTCTACGGGGATTTCAGCCAGCGGGTGATGCAAACGCTAGAGGCTCAGTGTCCACGGGTGGAACGTTACTCAATCGATGAAGCCTTCGTCGAGATTCCCGGTAGCGAACAGACAGAGCGAGAAGCCTTTGCTCAACAATTGCGGGAACGGGTCCTGCGAGATACGGGCATTCCTGTCTCGATTGGGTTGGCTCCAACGAAGGTACTGGCCAAGTTGGCCAATCGACAGGCTAAACGGCGCAAGGAAGCTGCAGGGATCTGGTCCATGCCGGACGATCCAGAAATTCGTCAACAGCAGCTTTCAGTGACCCCATTAACGGATATCTGGGGCATTGGTAGGCGTTGGGCAAGGCGCTTGGAAACCGAAGGTTGGCAGAACGCTGCAGACTTGGCAGCTGCTGATCCTGCAATGATCCGGCTTGTCGCCAATGTGGTATTGCAGCGAATCGCTTTGGAACTACGTGGAGAGCCCTGTCTCTCATTGGAAGAAACCAGTCCACCACCACGCTCATTGGTTCGTAGTCGTTCCTTCGGTCAACCGCTTTACCAGCTGACAGAATTGCGTCCAGCCCTTGGACGATACCTGCAACGTGGCTGGGAGCATTTGCGTAGGCATCATTTGAGGACAAGCGGAATCCAGGTCTTTCTGCACACCAGCCGTTTTCACAGAGAAGTTCGCTATTTCGGTAGCCGACAAGCGGTCATCGAACCAACGGATGATCTATGGGAACTCCAACGATGTGCCTTTGCACTATTAGAGCAGGCCTATCGCTCGGGTGTGGCCTACACACGCTGTGGGGTAATGCTCTTTGGTCTAGAACCCGATCAACCTTCCTGGAATATGGACACAGCGTGGCAACCGAGAGCAGAGCTGCAGCAAGCCATCACAGGACTCCAGCAACGTTGGGGACGTAATGTGCTCCAGTTGGCTCACGCCTTGACAGCAGCCAAAGGTTTGCCACTCCAGCAACATCGATCCCCACGCTACACCACTCAATGGTCCGAATTACCAGTGATCGGGCTTCACTGATCGGCTCAAGTACTCCCCAGATATTCAACAGATGTCTTTCCTTCCACTGATCAAACAATCTTCATTATGATCTTGGAAGCTTTGCCGAAGCCTTTCCCTGTAGTTTGATACAACAAGTTTTGAGTGTTCATCGACTCAAACTTGGACTTTGGTCGGTTTCTGTTACACTTCTGTTCATCTGATGGGAAGCAACGCTTCGCCACCGCCTTCGACGCGGTTGTCGAGGGATTACTAACACGAGTCTTTCTGAAAGGATCTCAATGGAACACCAACTCCCCGCCCTACCCTATGCCATGGATGCCCTCGCACCACACATTTCTGCTGAGACCCTAGAGTTTCACTATGGCAAGCATCATCAAACCTATGTGACCAAGCTCAACGGTCTGATTCCCGGCACAGAATTCGAGAACATGTCCTTAGAAGATATTGTTGGCAAGTCCAGTGGTGGCGTTTTCAACAATGCAGCCCAGGTTTGGAATCATACCTTCTACTGGAACTGCCTGAGCCCCAATGGAGGTGGAGCACCCAATGACAAACTCGCTTCAGCGCTGCAGGGCTCCTTTGGCTCTGTTGATGCGTTCAAAGAGCAGTTCACCAATTCGGCGGTCAACAACTTCGGCTCTGGATGGACCTGGCTGGTGCAGAATTCCGATGGCAAGCTGGCGCTGGAGAACACAAGCAATGCAGCAACTCCTCTGACCGGAGCAAGCACACCATTGCTAACCTGTGATGTCTGGGAACACGCTTACTACATCGACTATCGCAACGCTCGTCCAAAGTATCTGGACGCCTTCTGGAATCTCGTGAACTGGGACTTTGTTACAGACAACATGAGCTGATCGATCTCTCTTTTGCAGACCGCTTTTGCTGCTGCGGTCTGCCCTCGCTTGCGGCAAATCAATCCTTGCAATTTCAATAGCAGTTTCTTACACTTAACGGCTTTCCATTTGGCGACTCCTCCTCTGGAAGAGCATGGAGCCTCGGAGGCGTAGCCTGCACCAGAGAAGTCCGGAACACGCTACAAGCGCGTCTAGCCTTCACTCCTTTCCTTCTGTTTCCACCTCATTTCTCAACGGAGTAAGTCTCTCATGACCATTTCGCTCATTTTGGTCCTGTCGGTCTTTGGACTGCTGATCGCCCTGTATTACGCCCGTCAGGTCTCGCAAATTCCATTGACTCAGGGTATCTCTGACCCTGCTGAAGCAGAACGTCTGCGCAAGATTCACGGTGCGATCTCCAAGGGGGCGATGGCCTTCCTGACCCAAGAATATCGCTACATGATCTATTTCATGGTGGCATTCGCAGTTCTGATTTCATTTTTAGTGGATGATCCACACACTGCCAATCTGAACGAGGGTCTGTATACAGCGCTCTCATTTCTGCTTGGAGCCGGTGTGTCTATGGTCTCTGGCTTTATCGGAATGAAGATTGCGACGATTGGCAATGCACGCACAACAGTTTCAGCAAAAACATCAATCTCCCGTGCTTTCCAGGTTGCCTTGCAGTCTGGTGCAGTGATGGGTTTCGGCTTGGTTGGTTTGGCCGTGCTCGGGCTGATGGGTGTGTACCTGATGTTGGTGGGCTTGCTACCTTCTGGAGTAGATACGCACATCCTCATGGAAGTCATGGCAGGTTTTGGTCTGGGAGGTTCCTCGATTGCCCTATTTGGTCGTGTGGGTGGAGGTATTTTTACCAAGGCTGCAGATGTTGGCGCAGATCTAGTCGGTAAAGTAGAGCAAGGGATTCCAGAAGATGACCCACGCAATCCTGCGGTGATTGCGGATAACGTTGGTGACAATGTTGGTGATGTGGCTGGAATGGGCGCGGATCTTTTTGGTTCCTGTGCTGAAAGTACTTGTGCTGCGCTGGTGATTGGTGCTGTTGCTTTTGCCACCAATCTGGAAGCTTTACTTTTCCCGATCCTAATCACTGCGATTGGTATTCCATTAGCGCTAGCCACGATGTTCACAGCAAGGGTGCAAGAAGAGAAAGACGTGGCTCCAACTCTCAAGAAGATGTTGATCGTCTCCACGATTCTCAGCGTGGTCGTGATGTTCTTCGTGACCAAGTGGGCGCTTCCTGCGACTTTTGTGATCAGTGGCTCAGAATATACCAATCTTGGTATCTACTGGTGCTACTTTGCTGGTGCAGTTGCTGGACTGGCTGTTGGTCTCCTAACGGAATACTATACATCCCACGACTTTGCACCTGTTCGGGAAGTAGCTAAAGCTTCGGAAACTGGGGCGGCCACCAATATAATTTTTGGCCTGGCACTTGGTTATCACAGTTCTGTTGGGTCGATTCTAGCGATTGCTGTCAGTATTTATGTGCCATTCTACTTTGGTGGGATGTACGGAGTAGCGATTGCTGCCTTGGGTATGCTCAGCACTCTGATCATTGGTTTGACGATCGACGCCTACGGTCCAGTGGCTGACAATGCTGGTGGTATCGCGGAAATGAGCGGAATGGAAGAGGGTGTGCGCAAGCGTACCGACGTGCTGGATGCTGCTGGTAACACAACCGCTGCGATTGGCAAAGGCTTCGCAATTGGTTCCGCGATCCTGACGGCCTTAGCTCTGTTTGCGGCCTTCCTGACCCGTGCTGACTATCTGCAGCCAGATGTTGACCTGATGGCTAGCATCAGCTTGCTGGATCCATTGGTACTGACCGGCCTCTTCGTCGGCGCCATGCTGCCCTTCCTCTTCTCAGCAATGACCATGAAGTCTGTTGGAAAAGCAGCCTTTGACATGATTGAGGAAGTACGCCGTCAGTTTCGGACGATTGATGGCATCATGGAGGGCAAGGCCGAACCAGACTACGCACAATGTGTCGCTATTTCGACCAAGGCTGCCGTCCGTGAAATGATTCCTCCCGGTATCCTGATTTTAGGTACTCCAATCCTTGTGGGCTTCCTTTTCGGTATTCCTGCACTCGCCGGAGTATTAGCCGGTTCATTGGTCGCTGGTGGGGTTTTGGCAATTTCTTCAGCCAACTCTGGAGGAGCCTGGGACAATGCCAAGAAGTACATTGAAGCCGGGAACCTGGGTGGAAAGGGAACCGATACTCACAAAGCCGCTGTGGTTGGTGACACGGTGGGTGATCCTTTGAAAGACACCTCTGGTCCTTCGCTGAACATTCTGATCAAGCTGTCAGCGATTCTCAGCCTTGTCTTTGTTCCCTTCTTCGTAGAATACGGTGGATTATTGGTCAACTGAGACCAACTACCAGATTCCCTCTTTTCAGGCTAGCCGACCACCGGCTAGCCTCTTCCTGCCCCATTTTTGCCACAAAAATATTGCTCTCTGTTAGTGCTTCTTAGATGATGTTGATTTTTGTGACTTTTTGTTAGCTTTCGTGGAGTTATGCCCATGAATTCAGAGGAATCCGCATTTTCCCAAGATCAGCAAAACCGTGAAATTACGCTGGCCAACATGGCCTCCTATTATCGGGTTCTGTTGGAGAACGTACCGGATGCCCTGTTTGTCCTGAATACCGAGTGGAAGATCACCTTTGCCAATACCTGGGCTGAGGAAATCTTTGGCTATAGCCGGGAAGATCTGGATCTGCGGAGTCTTGCTGACCTGCTGATCCAACCGACACAGGCAATGCCAAAAATTCAGGAAATCACACTGCTGCCTCCAGATGGTCAGGGTCGAAGTGTTGAGTGCTTTGCAAGACATCAGTCTGGAAACGTTCTCCCAGTAGAAATCAGCGCAGTTCGCTCCCAGACTAGTCAGGGTACGATGATCATGGTTTCTGTGCGGGAAATCAGCGCTCGAAAGCAGGCTGAGCAGACCATGCGCAAACTCTCACATGCGGTTCGCTTTAGCTCAGCAATGACGATCATTGCGGATCGTAGCGGTTGTATTGAATACGTGAACCGGAAGTTCATCGAAGTCACCGGTTTTGCGGAGGAAGATGTTTGTGGTCAGCAGATGGTGCAATTCTATCAGACAGACTCGACAAGCAATGCGTATGGAGAACTCTGGGAGACAGTCACTGTAGGACAAGAATGGCAGGGAGAGCTCCAGGCTCGCCGCAAAAACAATCAGGACTACTGGGCAAGAATGTTGGTGGCTCCTGTGCTGGAGGATAACGGAGATCTCAGCAGTGTGGTTGTGATGCAGGAAGATATTACGGTCCAGAAGCAGTATGAGCGAAGTCTGCACGAAGCGATGGAAGCGGCCAAGGCCGCCAATGCAGCCAAGAGCGAGTTTCTCGCCAATATGAGCCATGAAATCCGCACGCCGTTGAACGCGGTCATTGGGCTCGCTCAACTGTGTATCCAAACCCGACTGAATCCACAGCAACGTGACTATCTGGACAAGATTGCGAGTTCAGCACAGTCACTGCTTGGCATCATCAACGATATTCTTGACTTCTCTAAAATTGAAGCCAACAAGCTGGAGTTGGAAGAAACAAACTTTAGCCTCGACTCAGTGTTCAAGAATGTCTCAACGATGCTCTCGATCCGAGCGCTGGAAAAAAATATTGAGTTGCTTTTCGACGTGCCACCAAGTCTTCCAGAACAGCTGGTTGGAGATCCCTTGCGGCTTGGTCAGATTCTGACAAACCTGACCAATAATGCAGTCAAGTTTACCGAACGGGGTGAGGTTGTCATTGCCGTTGAAGAGTTGGAACGTGCGACAGAAATCATCCGGTTACGCTTTACGGTTCGGGACACGGGCATTGGTATTCCCGCAGAGCAGCTGTCCCAGTTGTTCCGATCCTTTACTCAGGTCGATTCATCGACTACTCGGAAGTATGGTGGTACAGGGCTGGGTCTAGTAATCTGCAAGCGACTCGTGGAGATGATGGGAGGAGAGATTCGTGTGCAGAGTACCGTGCACCAAGGGACTTCATTTTCTTTTGAGTTGAGCCTGAGAATGGCTTCTTCCCGTCCAGTTTCCCGTCAGATGATTGCCAACTGCAGAAATCTGCGTGCTCTCATTGTGGATGACAATCGGACCTCGTGCCAGATCCTGGAGCAGCAATTACAGGCCTTGGAATTACAAACGGAGGCTGTGCATTCTGGTGAGGAAGCTCTACGAAGAGTAGGACGGGGAGCTTTTGATTTGGTATTGATTGACTGGCGCCTCGGTGGTGGGATGGATGGCATTCGCACAGCTAAACTGATTGGGAGCGAGTTGGAGTTGGAAAAGTTGCCAAAAATCCTGCTGGTGACGGCCTACGGTCGTGACGATCTTTGGCCTCGGGCACAGCAGGCAGGAGTTGGTGGGATGCTGATCAAGCCGATTCAAAAGCTGGCCCTGCATACAGCTCTCAACAATCTACTCCAGCCGAATGCAGATTCTGATGGCACAGATTCTTTCCAAAGTAACAAGATGGCGGAGCCAGATCTCAGCAAAATTCGTGGATCACGAATTCTATTGGTTGAGGATAACGAACTCAATCAGCAACTGGCTACCGAACTGCTCCGGCAGCGCAATTTCGTGGTAGATGTAGCTCCGAACGGTCAGGAGGCCCTCAATGTTTTACGACGCCAGTCCTATGATCTAGTATTGATGGACGTACAAATGCCTGTGATGGACGGCTATGAAGCAACTCGCTTCTTGCGGCGCTTACCACAATTCAAGGAGTTGCCCATCATCGCTATGACCGCCAACGCTCTTCATACAGACCGTGAGCAGGCGCTAGAAGTGGGAATGAACGATCATATTCCCAAGCCCATTGAGTTGCAGCTATTGTTGAGCAAACTGCTCCAATGGATTCCACCCAAGAAAAATGAGACAACCGTGCCGACCAATCAACCGCTGGAGTCACCACCAAAAGAATTGCCTGCCAATGTTCCTGGGCTAGCGATCGCAACCGCTCTGAATCGTCTGAACCAGAATACCTCGCTTTACCTGCGTCTATTGGATGTCTTTCAGCGTAACCAGTCTAACACGGCGGAAAAGATGCAGGAATTACTGGCGGAAGAAAATCTGGTTGAAGCTGCTCGGCGCGCCCATACCCTGAAGGGAATTGCTGGTAGTCTGGGAGCTAAGGGACTGGAGACAGCGTCTCGCAATGCTGAAGCACAACTGCGTGAAGGCATCGTGGTTCCGGATTCACTGGCTACGCTGGAAAAAGAACTCAAACAGGTTCTGAAAGCTGTAGCAGATTTACTGGCACGCTGAGATGTGTGATCAGTAAAAAATATCCGCTAGACCATCTGATTGTCCATTCCGGGATAGAGTGGATGTCAACCTGCTACTGTTGAAGACGCACAAAGCCAAAATGATAGAAGCCAAACTCCTCGATTGCTGTGACCGCTTGACAGATGCTGTGAGTATGCAGGCAATGGATTGCCGAGCGATTGAGGAACTCGGGCTACCTGGCCTACTGCTAATGGAGAATGCGGCTCGTGCTGTCGCAGATTTGGTGGAACAACGCTATCCAAACTCCAGGAGAATCTGTGTCTGCTGTGGAAGCGGCAATAATGGTGGAGATGGTTATGCGGCAGCTCGTCTATTGGCCAACCGAGGCTATTCTGTTTCGGTAGTCTGCCTTCAGGAACCTCACACTCCAGATGCTCAGCAGAACTTCAGTCTTTGGCAAAATTTTGGTCCCACTCTGACTTTCCCAGAACCTGCTGCAGCACAAGCCATTGAAGAAGCAGACGTTGTTCTGGATGCTATCTTTGGAGTTGGCCTGCAACGTCCTATTGTTGGTCTATATGCAGATTGGATTGCAGCCATCAATGCCAGCCCTGCAGAAGTAATCGGTGTAGACTTACCTTCAGGGATTTCGGCAGATGACAGTCAGATACTGGGAACAGCAACACGCTGTAAATCTACGGTCACTTTTCAGATTCCCAAGATTGGATTGTGGCAACATCCTGGCCGCGAACAAGCTGGAGAGATTCATGTTGTCGATGTCTGCATTCCTCCGCATTGGCGAACTGGGGAGAAGTCCACTCACCTGTTGACAGAGGATTTTTTTCGACAAGCTCTTCCAAAACGTCCGATCACAGCCCATAAGGGAACTTTTGGCCATTTGCTGGTGCTGGGTGGTCAGGCAGGAATGGCAGGTGCGGTACAATTAGCGAGTCAAGCAGCCTTGCAGGTAGGAACCGGACTAGTCACTGCAGCAGTACCAGGCGCTTTGCGAGATCGGCTTCTCCGCGTTCCAGAAGTGATGACTTGGTCAGCATCTCAGACAAAAGATGTTTGGCAAGTGAGTGCGCTATCCGAACTAAAACCCCAATTACCGCGCTACAACGCGCTGGTTGTGGGCTGTGGAATCGGTACCAGCGAGGAAATCCCAGCATTGTTGGAGGGGATTTTATTAGAAGTGAGGAAGCTGCCCGTTCTGATTGATGCTGATGGACTGAATGCGCTTGATTCGGATTGGCTTCGTGAAAGAGAAATTCCGGCTGTACTGACACCACATCCGGGAGAGTTGTCCCACTTGATTGGCCAGCCTATCTCAGAATTTCAGCAACAACGTGTGGCTACCGTGCGTTACTGGGCGCAGATGTGGGGAGTAGTTCTGCTGCTCAAGGGAGCACTCACGGTGATTGGTACTCCAGATGGACAGGTCTTCATCAATCCTACAGGCAATCCGGGAATGGCAACAGCAGGTTCTGGAGATGTACTCAGTGGGATGATTGGCGGACTACTGGCGCAAGGATTGAATCCTTTGGAGGCAACCTTAGTTGGTTGTTGGTGGCATGGAGCTGCTGGGGATTGGCAGGCGAAACGGTCGGGCGAAGTTGGGTTGACAGCCGGTAAGTTAATCGAAGGAATCAGTCCTGTGTGGCAACAGGCAGCATTTTGAATAGTTCTGCTGGTAGTTGCTGAGCAAAAGGATATTCAACCAACTGATTCAAGCCGAGTCTTTCGGCTGTTTCGGCAAATTCTGAGGGAAGTTCTTTCAGAGAAAAACCAAGCAGGATCAAATGCGCACAATCGGGTTCTGTGCGAACCAAGCGCACCAGTTCCAATCCGTCCATCACAGGCAGTTCCAGATTCAGCAAAACAACATCTGGTTTGTTCATGACGGAGTTAGCGAAGCCTTCCCAGCCATTGAAAGCGACTTCCAACTGGAAGTGTTCCGAAAGTTGGTGTTGAATCTCCCCCAAGCGTGTCAGATCGTGATCAACGTAAAGCAGATTGGGCATGCAGATTTTTTTAGGCAGAAGAGATTTGCAAATCAACAACTAGACTGTATATAGAGAAGCCTTGCGATTCGCAAGCCGCAGACCTCGCTGACTTGCTCTTCATGGCAATGGGCCGGAGTGTCCTGCCAAGCTCCTCTCAATAACAGATTTCCTGCCGATAGCGTCCATCACCAGTCGATATTCAACTATGCAGACCAAATTTATCTTCATCACCGGTGGCGTTGTTTCGGGCCTGGGCAAGGGCATTGCCGGGGCCTCCATTGGTGCCTTGCTCGAGAGTCGTGGCCTAACTGTCAGTCTGATGAAACTAGATCCTTACATCAATATTGATGCAGGAACCATGAATCCCTTCCAACACGGTGAGGTTTACGTTACCGAGGATGGGGCAGAGACTGATTTGGATTTGGGTCATTACGAGCGCTATACCAATGCCGTCGTGTCTCGAGTTCACAACTGCACAACGGGGCAGATCTACGACAAAATCATTCGCAAGGAACGGGCCGGTGAATACCTGGGTGCAACTGTTCAGGTTGTGCCTCATGTGATTGATGAGATCAAGGAAGCAGTGCTT
>DJYX01000163.1:6259-15465 GCA_002450295.1 Deltaproteobacteria bacterium UBA6967 | reverse complement strand
CGATCCGTCAGTTTCGTCATGATTATGGTCGTGAAAACACTCTCTACATTCACCTCACGCTGATCATCTATACGACAGAAATGAAGACCAAGCCAACCCAGCACAGTGTCGGCAAACTACGGGAAATTGGAATTCAGCCAGATATGCTGATCTGCAGGACACCAGAACCTTTACCGGATAAGTTGCGTGAGAAGATCGCCTTGTTCACCAATGTCCCTGTTGATGCAGTGATTGATGGGTTGGATGTTGATTTTCTCTATGAGATTCCGCTCGTCTATCACAAGCAGAAGCTTGATGACAAAATCATTGAGTTGCTGCAGATGTGGACACGACGCCCAAAGCTTCAGAATTGGGTGGATATTGTGGAAGCCTACAAGGAGCCAATTGACGAAATTACCATTGCCTTTGTTGGAAAGTACGTCAATCAGCGGGACACCTATGAAAGCCTCAACGAAGCGCTCGTACATGGCTGTATTGCCTGTAACCTTCGTCTGAACCTGATCTATATCAACTCCGAGGAAATCACGGAAAAAACCGTTGGGCCAATGCTAGCTCCCGCTCATGCTGTATTGGTTGCACCAGGCTTTGGAGAACGTGGTACAGAAGGAAAAATTTTGGCTGTTCAGCACGCACGAGAACAGCAAATTCCTTTCTTTGGCATTTGTCTGGGAATGCAGATGGCAGTGATTGAATTTGCGCGCAATGTTGCCAATCTGAAAGATGCCAATTCTGGAGAATTCCGGAGTCCCCATGATGAAAATGTGATTGATTTAATGCCAGAGCAGCAAGGACAACAAAATACTGGCGGATCAATGCGTCTTGGAGCATATACAGCCCACTTGCGGGAAGGAACTCAAATTGCGCAAATCTATGCTAAGCCAGAGATTCGTGAGCGTCATCGTCATCGCTATGAAGTGATGAACGAATTTGTTCCTCAACTAGAATCGGCAGGTTTGGTGATTTCTGGCAGAAATCCAGATCGCGACCTGGTAGAAACCATTGAATTGGCAGATCACCCTTGGTTCATTGGCTGCCAGTACCATCCAGAGTTGAAATCAAAACCCTTCGCCCCACATCCGTTGTTTGTTTCCTTCTCACGTGCATCTCTGCACTACAAGCAAAACTCCTCCATAAGGTGACACTATGATGCGCTTCCGAATCGGCTTGCTGTCGCTGATCTTCTGCTGCCTTACCAATTTTGTCTGGGCACAGGGTAGCAATGCTTATGAACTTTCCAGCAACACCCTGATCCATTTGCGTCAGGCGGGTTTACCATTGGAAATTCTCAGGGATCTGCAGTCTTTGATAGGAATTCGTTTTGACACGAAAGAAGATCTGCGTGCTGCACTGCAGAAGTTGCCGCGTTACCCGACAACCGAAGCCCTAGAGCAGATTGAACAGTTTGCTGAAATGCGACGTCTACAACTGCAAGCCCAAGAATTCAGTGGTGATCAGAAGAAGGGAGAGTTGGTATTTCGTGGGGAAGTTGAGGGAGAATTGCCACGAGAACAGCTACGCTTCCGCTCTGAGCTGCTCAACTTAGTACGCCAAGAAAAGTACGAGAAAATGCGCAGTGAGGGGTCTGTGGAGGTGGAACAGTGGGATCGAACCTTGCAGGCCGGATTTCTATTCTATGAGCGTGCAGAAGAAGGATTTGCGAACGAAGATGTGCGAGGACCGGTCCAGATCTTGCGCTTCAACGAAGAGTTCCGTGCTAGCGCTAAGCAAGGAAAAATCAGTGGTAATTTGATGCAGGCTGACCTCCTACGACAACAGGTGCTTCTACAGGGACGCAGTGAAGCAGAGCCCGCTCGGATGGAATTAGACCTTGATGAAATTCGCCGACAGCAAGCGTTCAATAGTCTAAAAGAATTGCCACCAACCAGCGATTCTCCAGAGACGGTGACTCTGCAGGCGGCTCAGGCAACGCTCAATAACCAAGTTAGGCGTCTTTTACTGGAAGGAGCGGTAGAGCTTTTCAAGTCACCAGAACAGCTACGGATCTACGGTGGTCGGGTCCAGGTGGAATTTGATGCGGCCCAGCAGATTCAAACGGTCTATGCGGAACGAGCGGTATGCTTTGAGCAGCCTGGGCGAGTAGCCCGTGCCGATTCTGTAAGGATGGAGCAGGCAACCCAACTGATCTTGTTGGAAGGCAACGCCCAAGTGCAAACCGATCAGTACAACCTGCAAGGTGAGTCGATCAAGCTTTATATGGATGTCAGCCAAGGAGTGGCTCAAGGTGATGACAATTCTCCGATTCGGGTTACTATTTTGATGGATCAGCCCAATTCGGCAAGCAACGCATTCCGGTGTAGATGAATATCAGCAACAACACCTTTACCAACCTGCGCACCAAGTACACTCCCCCTGTCACGGATGAAGGCAAACAAGGGGAAAAAGCCAATGGTGTAAAGGAGGAAAATCCACCTCCTGAACTGGCGATGGATGCTTCCTTCAAGAAGTTGCCCGGTGGATTGATGATCTACGTGGAGGAGTTGGGTAAGGGGGAGAAAGTTGAAACCGGCAGTAAGCTCAGCGTTCATTATGAAGGCTGGTTAGCTAGCGACTTCACCAAGTTCGATAGCAGCATCGACAAGGGGCGACCTTTTGAATATAATCATGGCGAAGGCATGGTCATCAAGGGCTGGGAAAAAGCCATGGAGGGAATGCGGGTTGGTACTAAGCTACAACTGAAAATTCCCGCCAAGCTAGCGTATGGTCCTTCTGGAATGTCTGGAGCTGGTATTCCTCCCAACGCAGATCTGATCTTCAAACTAGAAATATTAGCAGCAGAGAAGCCAGTAGAAGATTCGAAAAAATCACCGAACTCGGTAGATCTTTACGCCTGAAGGTGGATTGATTATAGCTGAGTTGGGCCTGGTTTGAGGTCAGTGATTTGAGCCACTAGCCTGAAGAGGAGTAGATCAAAGCTACCCTTATTCAATGTAATCAAATTCGGATAGCTTTAATCCACTAGGGTAATCTTTACTTCTTCCTTCTGTTTCTTCCTTCCGCCAAGTATCCTTTCAGCATCCGCGCAGTAAATCCGTGCTTCTTGCACATTTCCTTGACGAGAGACAGATCCTTGTTTCTTTCATCCCGTAATGCGGTTTTTCTTTGCTTTTGCAGTTCTGCAATTTGATTTTCAAGTTCTTGTACGCTGGGCATGGTCTTCCTCAGTTAGCTGTTGATCAATTAGCAAAGTAAACTTTGCTTTGCCTCTAAGATAGTACGCTATCCTTTGCAAGTTAGTGCAAAGAGCGTTCGTAAGCAATCATTACAGAATCAGTTACTTTCACTCTGTAACTTGTTTTCTCTGAGTCATAGCAGTTTTAAACTGCTAATTTAAAAGAGTCTATCCAGTTCATGAAATGAATGCAAAAGAAACTTTTTTGATTGGCAACAGCGAATAATATCAGCCTGAGTACCCAAGTTATGTGAACTCAACAAGTTAAACTCCAAAACTTAATTCAGCAACACAGGGGCTGTGTGTCGACAATTCGATACCAAATTGAATAGTACAATACGAAGAAAATGGCTGTGTCTAGCTAGTTCAAGTGCCTGTGGTTCCTAATTGGGTAAAAGAGATGGGACGGTTTCTAATATGAAAAACAAAATTAGAGAATATTTATGGATAATCAGTACAGTCGTGAGTACCAAGCGTATCTGACCTATGCCTTACAGCGTTACCTGATCGAACACTGTAACTATACTGAGAAAGATGCAGAGATCAAAGTGATGCAGGATTTCGAAGAAGTAGAGCAAGAGGCACGAGAAGCTGGTTTCCTGTGAGAGCAATGTTTATTGGTAATTATCCGAAGTATCCAGCCGATGTGATTTTGAAAATAAGTAGAAAAGATTTCTTGATTTGAGTTAGTGAGGTCAGTTGGACTTTCTCAAAAGTACGCGGAGTCCTCTCCATACGAATTTAGAAGAAGATTATTTTGCGATCCATGCTTTAGCGAAGTTTATGTATACGAGTACAGCGAGTTCCTTTGGTTTAGTGAGCGGTCCACAAATCGCCTACGTAGTGGTCCACGCAGACGAATATGCGATTCAGGCCAGCAGGCTAGTCAAGAACTCTCAGGATTTTCAGAAAAGTCTTCAGCAGCATCTACAAAAACTATTGCAGGAACAGGTCAATGTGATTTTGCTGAATCTGCAAAAGACGGAGCAGCAACCACCAAAATTCCTAAGATCCTTAGGGAGCCAAGTGACCGTGATTCCTTCACTAGAGCAGGACTCAGTCAATGCACAGGCTGAGCGACTAAGTGAGTACTTGGTGAGGCAGAGAGGTCTGAAACAGTTAGTCTTTACAGGTGGCTGGAAAAACGCCTGCCTCAAGCACACGCTCCGCCGGACAGTGATTACAAAAGACCCATTTGAATTGGGGATCATGGATGAGATCCATCGTCCGGTAAGCGGCGTAGTAGAATATAGTAAGCAAAGGCTTGAAGTCATGGTCACAGTGGACCACGACTTCGTGTTCTGAGGTGTAGAGAGAATCAGGCAGGTTCTGCAGTCTTTTCCGGTAAGCGGCGTGGTTCCTCTGACCACTCCTTGTCATCAAGCAGGTATTGCATACGCTCAACGATTTGCTGTAGCTCGTGATTACGTTGCTCGAGAGACTGGTTCTTGTTGCGCTCCAGCAGGACCAGGCGCTTGAGGCGCTTGACTTCCATCACTTGGTTGCGGTGCAGGACTCTGAGTTGAGAGTGATAAGTGAAGAAGTAGGCCACACAGAAAAGGATACCCAGCGCCAACGTCACAAAGATCGGTACAAAAACTGGGCGCTCGAACCGGAAACTCAGACCGAGTTCATCAAGGTTGAACCGGATCACAATCGGATCTAGATTCTGGGTGATGAAAACGATACTCAGGTAAAGAAATCCGGCGAAGAATACGAGCCAGAGATAGCGCATAGCCTCCTTGGGGCTGGGAGTAGGTTACAGTGGTGGTATTCACTTCCACCAGAGCTGACACTATGAGTGCTCTGGGAACACCGACCGTCTCTGGAAATCAGGGTACTATCCCTTACTTTGTCGCCGAGTGTCAAGATCTTGGCAATGCCAGATGTGAGTATGTGAGAGTTCTTTCAACTTTTTTGGATATTCAAGACGGAGAATAATGAGAATTTGCAGGACTTTCTTGGTCTTGATGAGTTTACTGAAGTTTTGCGCTGTACCCGTAGTTGCTGTGGAACTCTCGCTACTGGATGAGTCACGCAAAACCTGTGATTCTCTGCGTCAAGGAGAAGGCTTTTCAGAATTACGCTCTGATCCGATGTGGAAGGATCTGCGCTTCCGCTACCAATTTGATGACCAGACGGGCAACTGCGAGTTCTCCGGTTTTGAACTGCGCCTGGATTCCTGGCAACGTTCCCTGATGGATAACCTACTGCAAGGAATCTCGGTGCATTATGGATCACGATTCAGCCCTGATTTCTGGAATCTGACCAATTGGGTTCAGGAAGAACAACCACTGAGCCGAATTCAGGTCTTTCGCAATCAGGAATTTTCCTTCTCCATCATTCCCGATGCACAGGGTCGCCCTGGTGTACTACTCCAGTTCACAACTCTACCTGGTGAATTCCTTGATCAGTGATCATTGGGAGTCGAATTCCTCACAATCTCGCAGTCCTTGAGCTTTCCCCCACTCGTACATGTATTCAGAGACCTGTAGGAGCGCCACGGGATCTCCTGGATTGATGTGATCTCCTGGCAGCCAGAGTTCAGACTTTGGCTCTGGTGCCGCATTCCAAAGTAGACCGTAAGAAGACTGCGGTGCAAGGCGGTCGTCACGGCCATTAATGAAGTGGATAGGAGTATTCTGAATATTGGGTAGATAGGCTTCCATCTCACCATATTCCAAAAGCGTTGAAAGGAACCAGGCGAGGCTACCAGCCAGCGCTCGTAGTCCAAGATCTTTACTCCAAGCAACCAGTCCTTCCGGTTCTGAAGGCATTTTGTAATGAATGCGGCCTTGTCGGACAAACTCACGGTTAAAGAGTCCTTCAAAATCAGTGAACGCATAAATCAGCAATAGTCCCGAAACGTTCTCATTCTCCAAGCTGGCGAGAGTTGCAGTGAAGGGAGCGCCAAAGCTACCTCCAGCCAGCACGACTTGCTCTGTGAAGCGAGCATCTCCGTCTAGAGAGCCGTTGGTATGACGTAACAGCGCTTGTAAGGCACCAAGAGTATGGAGCATTTCCAGACGAATCAACTCTCCTACATTCCACCACTCAGCAACTCCATAGCTCAGCCAGACCTGTTTACTGACATACTCCCGGATAGGGTGCTCCATCGCCACAGTGTTGGCTGGATCATTGAGGACAGCACTGCCATCCAGCAGATTCTTACCTTGTTTCACTCCGGTGAGTAGTATGGAAGTGTCACAACTTAGGCCTCGGGGATTTCCTCGAAACCAAGCAATGGTTTTTCGTTCAGGATCACTGATGGATTGGATTTCCCACTGCTCGGTATCAAGTTCACGAACTTGCCAGCGTGGGATCTCTTTAAGTTCAATGGGTTGACGAATTTGCTCCAGTTTCCAGTAGCTTAGTCCCAAAAAGGAAATCAGCCCCAGCAGCAAAATCCTCCCAATCCAGCGCAGCATTACGATTCCAAGTGATGATTGAGCGATGCCTTCAGACAATCACTGGATTGCCTGATTCCAGCAACATTTTGAGCAAGTTTTTGGCCTTTTGTCGCGGATGTATGAACTGTAGAAGGCAACAACAGGAGTCTGAGGAGGCCGACTGAGAGGAGAAAAACAGGGAGTGGAAGCCCTCCCTGCTATTAGAAGTGACGAGCTATTCGTGACGACCAACCATGGCGAAAGCACCCCAATAGAAGGGGCTGCTCCAGCGGAAGTCCTCAACCATTTCAAGACGAGCCTCTCGCATGGCTTCCCGTGGGGGAATACCGTCCAGGTATTTGTCGTAGAACTTGGTCATCAGGAGTTGAGTACCATCGTCAGAGACTTCCCAAAAGGAATTGATTACGGAGTCGACACCAGCTTCCTGGAAGGAGCGACGCAGACCATAGACTCCTTCACCTTCGTGAATCTCACCTAGGCCAGTTTCACAAGCGGATAGAATGACAAGTCGAGTACCAGTCAAGTTTAGGCTGAGCACCTCCATCGCAGTCAACACTCCGTCATTGTCTGTATCGATTTCACCCAACAGAGGAGCATTCGGATTCAACCCAGCAAAGGCCAACCCAGCACGCAACAAGGGGTTATCTGCTGGAGGTGGGATTGGGTTTTGACTACCACGCTGCATACCCATGATGCGCTTGGCCAGCCGTTCCTGTTCTTTCAGAAAAAAACCATGGGTCGCAATGTGAAGAATCTCAGGAACCTTCTCAGCGTTGTAACTACGCAGCTCTTTCTCTTCGGCTGCAGCCCGAGTAAAAAAGATTGTGCTGCGCTCCTTGTCGCCCACTACCTCTTCAATCACTTCACCTTCCTTCTCAGCTCCAGGAAGAGGACTGAAGTTTAGCCCACGTAGACCGTTACCCATGCGAATGCCAGAGTTTACGGTTGCTGAACGCTTACTGGAAGCAACCATACGAGCTTCTGGAGAGTTACTGATCTCATCAGAATCATAGTCTGGACCCGCAATGATGAGCACATCACCCTCGGCAGGTTCCAGCGGATCGACCACCAAATCTCGAGCAGAACTGATTAACCGCAGATTCAGGGTCTCAATTAGGTACTGGTCCTCAAAATCAACCAATGCGTCAAAGGGCAGCACATTCAGCACGCTGTCTGGGATCAGGAATATCGAATCCTTGTCTTCTAGAAATTCAGTGATTGGATCCCAGAGAGGCTCATAGAGTTCCTGGGCAATCGGTTTGATATCATCCTCAATGACAGTCACGTCCATCATGTAGTCACGCAACTCCATGATCATATCTTTGAATGGCTCCAGTTCTTCGTAATTGTAGAAGTGGAGTTCACCATCATTCAGGATAATGACACAGAGTGACCACTCATCGTTTTCATCACGATAGGCGAAAAAATCGACCAGTGCGTGTTCCTCACCGACAGCATCAAGCACATCTTCAACACTGACCTGCTGAATTGCCTGCCGAAAGACAGCGCTCGCTTCTCCTAGACGGAGTTGAAGGCTGTTGACCCTATTTTCGAGATCGTTGATCAACTCAGGAAAGTTGTTACGAGTTTCCGGAGTGGGACCAGAGAGCGTCAAGGCAGCCAACTCCTTGCGGGCAGCGGTTAACTCTTCCGTGATAACTTGTAACTCGGGAGAGTCTGCCATCTGAACTACCTGCTGAGTTTCACTGGTGATCTTCAGTAGCAGTCCCTTGCGCCGGAGGCTGATATCAAAAATATCTCGAGCAGTGCGTTCGTCATCTAATTCAATTAGCAGCCGAATGTAAGCATCTAGCTCAGGACGATAGAGATTGATATAGGACTGACGGGTATTGTCACCAGCTACCCAGAGAATTCGGTTCAGAAATTCGTTACGGCGCTGATAGCCCAGCTGTCGTGTTTCGTAGGCGTCATCCAGATCTCCCATCTCCTGCTGGAGATTGGCCAGATTGTTCAAAGTCTCAAAGGTGTAAGGGTGCAATTCTCCAATGACCTTGCCCTGTAGCTCAAGTGTTTCCTGGAAAAGTTCCAGGGCCTCGTCTTCACGACCTTGTTCAACGTAGAGCACGGCGAGATCGTTCATACTACGCAGGACATCTTCGTGTTCCTGCCCTTCAAATAGTTCAGTACGCAGTTTGAGGGCGCGAACCAGAGTTTCTTCTGCTTGGTCCAGTTCGCCAAGTTGTGTTTGAACTCGGCCACTATTGTTAAGCGCCTTGAGTGTATCCTGGTGCTTTTCTCCGTAGAGTTCCTTCCAGATTTCGTAAGCTTCGAGAAAATTGGTTTCTGCTTGTTCTGGTTTTTGGTCAATCAGGTAGAGGTAGGCCAGGTTGTTGATGCTGGCCACCGTGTTTGGATGAGTTGGACCGAAGACCTTTTTATTAAGTTCAATGACTTGCTGATAGGTACGCTCCGCTCGGCTGAAGTCTCCCTGTGCCTCGTAGAGCATGGCAATGTTGTTGTTGAGCGCCAGTGAGGTTGGGTGCTCTGTGCCTTGCTCCACTTGGGAAAGTGCCAGTGCTTTCTGGTAGAGTGGTTCCGCTTCGTCATAGAGTCCTTGGCTTTCCAGGACAAGAGCCAAGTTGTTC
>DJYX01000163.1:0-5865 GCA_002450295.1 Deltaproteobacteria bacterium UBA6967 | reverse complement strand
TGTCGGTAGGTGGCTTCGGATTGCTGCAACTGGCCAAGCCGACGGTAAATGCCAGCCAGATTGTTCAGATCACCTGCTGTATTTGGATGGGCATCACCAAGAATTTGTTGATCGATTTCGTATACTTCTTGGTAATAGCGAAGGGATGCAACAAAGTTATTCGTATTTTCATAGAGTTGAGCAAGATGACTTTTCGCATTAATCACTAGTGGATCTGCAATTCCAAGTAGTTGCTCTGCCGTTGCGATCACTTCCAGGAACATTGGCTCCGCTTCATCGGGACGTCCCAATTGTCGGTACAACTCTGCCAATCGTTCCTTGGTTTCCAGCGTCTGTGTCTCCTCAGGTCCCTGAACCTTTGTTCGTAGGGCATAACTCTGCTCCAGTGGTTCCAGAGCAGGGCGTAACTTGCCTTGGCGCTGATAGAGTTGCGCTAGGTCTTCCAGGACATTGATTGTGGGTAACGCTTCTGCCCCAACTGCCGTCACGAGAGTTGCTTGAGCATCCTGTAAGCGCTGCTCTGCTAGTTCATAGCGTTGCAATTCCGCATCATTGTTTGCCAAGCTTTGTAAGCGCAGGGTGGTTCGGGGATCCTGTGCCCCCAAGGCTTCGGTAGATACAAGAAAGGCTTTTTCATAAACGACATCAGCCATCTCGTATTCACCCAACTCTGCAAAGAATCCTCCGTACTGATCAAGAATCTGCAAAACGATGTTCGAGTTGGTGCCCTGCTGCTCCATGGCGATGACCAGAGTCTCCTGGTAGAGTTCATTGGCAATTTCTAGTTCTCCCAGTTCTCCATACAGCAGTGCCTGGAGTAAATAAGCCCGAAGGGTTCGTTCATCTCGTAGTCCGAAGTGTTGATCTGCCAACTCACGAGCTTGTAGAGCCTTGTTCAGGCTGTTTTCCAGTTCCCCAAATTCATATTCCTGCATCGCCTGATCAAAGATTTTTTTCCAATCACGAGCCAGCTCAACAGGATCAATGGTGGTCTCTTCAGTAGCTGCGGTGTCTGGCAGTTCAGACTGTACAGATGCAGCCTGGGTTTCTGCCTCCTTTACTGTGGATTCAGTACGCTGGAGCGCATCCTCAACCTGCTGTAGTGCATTCTGGGTCTCCGACAGAGCTTTTTCACTTTGCTCATTTTCTTGTGCAATTGCCCAACTATGGGTCAGCAGATAACTGACACAGAACACGACAAAGGCTCGTTGGCGCAGCAGCATTTGGCCTCCTTGAACCGGCATTCTTGACAAAGGGGGAAGACGATCAAAAGATCGTCTGGATAATCAATCAGATATGGATCGCTCGCTTGTCTGTAGCATCCAGTGCAGCTTCCTTGATTGCTTCTGCAAAAGTTGGGTGAGCGTGAGACATTCTTGCAATATCCTCAGCGCTGCAACGATATTCAAAAGCTACGACAGCCTCCGCAATCAGGTCTGCGATCCGGGCTCCAACCATGTGGATACCAAGCACTTCATCAGTTTCCTGGTCAGCAATCACCTTAACCAACCCATCAGTTTCCATCGCTGCCCGGGCACGTCCCAAGGCTTTGAATGGGAAGGAACCAATTTTGAAGCTCCGCCCAGCCTCCTGCAACTCCTGCTCTGTGTAGCCAACACCTGCGGCTTCTGGCCAGGTATAGAGCACGCTGGGAATTGCTCGATAGTTCATGTGGGGGCGCTGTCCAGCAATGACTTCTGCGGCGAACACTCCTTCTTCCTCCGCTTTGTGTGCCAGCATTGCTCCACGGATGACGTCACCAATCCCATAAACTCCGGGCACGGTGGTCTGTAGCTGATCGTTAACAGGGAGTCTACCTCGCTCATCGGTTTGCAGGCCGATCTTATCAAGGCCCAAGCTATCTGTGAAGGGTTTACGCCCAACAGCTACGAGGCAGTATTCACCCTCAAAGCTCACTTCGTCCCCCTTTTTATTCTTGGCAGTCACCACGACCTTGTCATCACTAGCAACAGCCTGCTGGACAGCGTGGTTCAGGTGAAACTTGATGCCGAGCTTACGCAGAATTCTCTGCATTTCCTTACCCAGTGAGAGATCCATGGTGGGAATCAGGCGATCCATGAATTCAATAACAGCGACCTTGGTACCCATGCGAGCGTAGACAGAACCCATTTCCAAACCAATGATTCCTCCACCAATCACCAGCATAGTTTCCGGGACACTAGGCAAGGACAACGCCTCAGTTGAGGTGATAATACGTTTACCGTCGATTGGTACATTGGGCAGTGAAGAAGGCTCAGAACCAGTGGCAATGATGGTGTTTTTCGTCTGAATATTTTCTGTACTGCCATCTGCCTTGCGAACTTGAATTGTATTGGCATCCACAAAGCTACCATGGCCTTGGTAAACCTCGATTTGATTCTTGTTCATCAGATACATCACACCATCACAAGTCTGAGAAACTACCTCGTCTTTGCGCTTCTTCATGTTGTCCCAGTTGAGGCTCAGTCCTGAGACATCGATTCCATGGGTCGCAAAGTGATTTTTGGCGTTGTAGTAGTGCTCGGTTGAATCGAGAAGGGCCTTGGAAGGAATGCAGCCCACGTTGAGACAGGTTCCCCCAAGGGTGGATGATTTTTCAATCAGTGCGGTTTTCAGTCCGAGTTGCGATGAACGAATTGCAGCGACATAGCCGCCAGGTCCTGCGCCAATCACAACGACATCAAATTGGCTCATGAGTTCTCCAGAAAGTCTAAGAAAAGGGGGTGACCGAACATAGCGAAGTCCGGTAAGTAAAGTTTGTAGGTAATGGGGGAAAAACTAGGCGGACTAGATTGATGTTGCAAACTAAAATCCCTGCCGCCTCATTCAGAAGGAAATCGATCAAAATGCAGATAGGGTGAGCTACTGGCGTACCTCCAACTGCTCTGGTGCAGCTACTTCTTCGCTGGCAGGTGCTCGAGGATTGAGGAAGACGATGCGGTTACCCGTAGCTTCTTGGGCTACCAGAGGAATATTTCTCTCTTGTAGATCACGGCGCATCTGACGTCGCAGACGACTTTTGTCTTCAGAAGAGAACAGCTCGATCTCAATGTAGCGATTCGTGTTTTTGAGTTCGCTGAGCTGCTGGTATCCCGGAGTGTTTTCAAGATAGTCGAGGATCATATCTTCTTCCTCGATGCTGTAATTTCGAAAGACCAGCAGATAGGCGTTGCCGATATCGCCAATGCTCTGGTAGTAGGACAGCACTCGATCAATAGCTTCCTGAGCAGCATCTTTACCAGCTCGGGTGCCTGCCTTGCCCAGCATGTTGAACCAGTCGTAGGAACCAGGCCGGTTAGCGGAGAGTTCCTTGCCATAAGTGACCACATCAGCGATTTGTCGGCCTGTGTTGGCATCATAGACACTGAGTCTCACGGTCGCCTTGGTCGCATAGAACACCCCCCCACGTTGATCTCGTTTGCCACCGACTAGTTCGAAACGTACGAGGATTTCCGCTTGCTGATCCAACGCCAGGGCAATCAGGTTGTCTACTGGTCGATCTACCAATGCAGCTTGTTCAATAGTACGGTAGACCTCTTCCATTGCCTGCTCATTGAAAACACGAAAACCCATGCGGTTGAATTCATCCCGAATCACAGACAAGGTTGTGCTAACAGGCCCAATGTCACGGGGTAAAGCATTCGGATCGGTTGGCGCATACACGATCATCACTCGCTTGTTGCCCATCTTCTGGTGCAACACCCGGAGTGCCGTCAGAGTATCGACAATTCGGCTGTCCTGGACATCTGCTCGGATCACCACTTCATAAGCTGACCCACCACTGGAGCGTCCTTCTCGCAAGACTTGAAACTCCCTGATGAATCCTTGGCTTGCACTGAAGATTTCATCACGGATGACCTCAAAATTCTGGGTCAGCGTAGTCGCATCAACGTAGGCTCCAACACCTTGTTCAACAGCCTCACGCTGTGCGTTTTTCAAGGCCTGAGTCCGTGCACCACCAATATTTTCGTCATAGATCGTTGCCACTCCAGTCACTGTGATTTCGCGTGCCAATGCCGTAAAATTCGTACACAGAGTCACAATCAGTAACAGGATCAGGTAACGCATATTCCTCCTTGGATGATTCAATTGATTTCCAAACCAAATTCAGGATCTTCAGAGAGAAACGGCAGTTCCACCGGTTCAATACGAGTGGGCTCCATTTCCGCAGGTTGGCTGACAGGCTGAATGATAGCGCTGGCAGCACGAGGCTGCACCAAGGCATCTTCAGGTGGTGATGTGGTCCCTGCGGCTTCGATAGTATTTTCTGCTAGATTGTCTAGCGGATTGTAGCTGCCTGCAGCTATCTGCATATCGGTCCAGGCTTGCGCATACTTGATTCCTGGCTGATAGGCGTTGGCTTGCGCAAAATGATAGGCCGCCAATGGCCATCGTTGCTGCAAACGATACACAGAGCCCAGGTTGAAGTGTGCAGCAGCTAGATTCTGGCCATCTTGAGGCCGCGAGGTACGGGCGTAGAACTTGATGATTGCGCTGTAGCGCTGAAAGTCCTGACGTTCTAGCAGGGCGATCAATACAGGATCTATCTCTTTCAGTGAATAGGATTTTCCATACAAGCGCAATAGAGCTCTGAGCGTGTTTTGAGGCAATCTTGCCTGGCGTAGTCGTGTGTAGAGTTCACTACCGAAAGTGAAGCGCTCAGATTCGCCAAAGGATACAGGCTCAAAGACCACGTAACTCCAGCCTTTCAGTGCACGGTCATAATCTCCACTAACAGCATAGCGGTTAGCTTGCAGGATTCCTGGATGCCCCAAGTCCACGGTATCGCCACTCCAAGGCAGGGGAGAGGTGCCAACCTCCAACTCCAGAGTGCGGTTTTTTTGCACAGGATTTAGACGATCCAGCATACGCTGTACAAGCAAGCGTCCAAGCCGCATCATTTCGCTATCAGCAGGAGGCATCGCCAGAATCTCTGCCTCTCCTACGTAGCTCTGCTGAAAAGAGATTTTTTCATTTCCCTGATATAACTCTTGTCGGCTCCCAGCGTTCAGGAAAGAGAAGCGAATCTCCAAATCCAAGGTGCGGTGCATTACCCGTTCACTGAAAGGAATTTCTTCAAATTCAAAGGCCTGTCGAGGGATCGCAATCTCTTGACCGGGCTCCTGGATCATTACATTGCGCGGGCGCAGGTTAATTCGGGTGTTCCCGCGAGTCTCCTCTTCATCGCGTATAGAAAAAATTTCAACCTCTGCTGCGACTAGAGCGGTATATTCGCGTTGTGTCTCTCTTACTTCATCCAGATAGTCGAAATTAGGGATTCGATAGACTTCTTGAATAAATATATCACGAAACAAACCGGCTTGACGTCCTGTAAAACGTTCCAGTGAGAAGGCGGATGTTCGCAGTAGTGCTTCGGAATTGGGCGGATCAGAGTAGTAGACGGTTTTTGCCAGACAGCCAGAAAGCAGTAGCGGTAGTAATAGGAGAAATAAAAAATTAGTCAGTGAGGTCGTCTGTGGTTTGTACCAATTGCTTGTCTTGGTTGATGGTCCAGGTGTCTTCAGTTGCATCGTCATCCAGGTTGGCAGTTGCCGTGGCGGTGAAGGTACTGGCGGTGGCCGTGATGCCGTAGCTATAAATGGCATCGTCCGCAATGCCGACTCCAAGAGCTACGAAATCATCGGTGTAGCTTCCATTACTGGCATGATAGAGCTTTTCTGCCGTATGGATTGCCGCTAAGTTGGTCTTGACTTCGCTTTGCTTGGCTCGTTGCAGATAGCCTTCCAGGCTAGGATAAGCCAGGGTTGCAAGAATGCCGATGATCGCAACAACGATCATCACCTCAATCAGGCTAAATCCCTTGTGTTGATGGGCACCGTATGCAAGATATCGACCTCTGATTGG
>DJYX01000037.1:27053-31781 GCA_002450295.1 Deltaproteobacteria bacterium UBA6967 | reverse complement strand
AGGGTGGTGCCGGGTTTGGAGGAATGGGGCTTGGACTTTGCCATGTCTGCAACCTTCATCGGCATCGTTGTGCCTTATCTGAAGAATCGTCCCATGATCGCCGCAGCTATCGTTGCTTCGGGCCTAGGTTTGGCCTTGCATGGATTGCCAAACAAACTCGGGCTTATGATTGCCGCGTTAGCTGGAGTAGCTACTGGTTTTTTTCTGGAACAAAGACTGGCTAGTAATCGAATGAATGAGGTAATAGCGAAGCCAAATGAATGAGTTTTTGCTAGTTGGTGGGATGTTCTTGGTAACCTTTCTGGTCCGTTATCTTCCGTTTGGACTGGCGGGTTCCTTACAAATTCCTGAGCCTCTCGAGCGTGCACTGCGGTATGTTTCAGTCGCTGTCTTGATGGCGATTGTCGCCCCTGCCGTTTTGATTCCCCAGGGAGATTCTGTCCAATTTAGTTGGCAAAACCCCCATCTTTTGGGAGCCTGTGCAGCCTTTCTGGCTGGTTGGTGGAAAAACAACTTGTTGCTAACCATTGTGGTCAGCATGGTGGTTTTTTTTATATCCCAGTTTCTAATTGGGAGATTCTAAATCCTACTTTGAAGCCGTATCTTATCGTGGATGGAATTATTTCCCACACCAGACAGGATGGCGTTTTTCAATGAAAGCAGAGATTCCCTCCTGAGCATCCCGAGCCTCTAGATTTCGAACCATCACCTCCTTCGTGTAATTATACGCTTCACTCAAAGGCAGCTCAGCCTGCCGGTAGTAGGCTTCCTTGCCGATAGCGACAGTCAGTGGAGATTTGGAGGCAATTTTTCGTGCCAGTTCTATCGTCTTCCTCTCCAACTGTTCAGCATCGACAACCTCATTGACTAGTCCCATTCTGTAGGCATTTTGAGCATCAATCAGATCGCCTGTCAGTAACATCTGCATCGCGTGCTTGTTTGATAAATTACGGGAAAGAGCAACCATTGGAGTGGAACAAAATAAACCAATATTAACACCAGGGGTTGCAAAGCGGGCATCTTGCGAGGAAATCGCCAAATCACAACTTGCAACGAGTTGAGTTCCTGCAGCAGTCGCTATTCCATGCACCTGGGCAATGACAGGTTTAGGTAAACGGATGATCGTCTGCATCAACTCCGCACAATCTGCGAAAAGTTGTTCTGTGTAATTTCTTGAATAATTTTGAGCCTTGATCTCTTTGAGATCGTGTCCCGCACAAAAGCCAGGGCCAGCTCCTGCCAGAATAACGACGCGGACAGCTTCATCTGTAGAAACCTCAATGAAGGCATCGAGCAACGCTCTCAGCATTCCTTGGGAGAGAGCATTCCGTGCTTGCGGTCGATTCATTGTCAGAGTGGTAACGCCTTCATCGTCGTGGCGAAGTACTAAAGCTTCTTCAGTCATTTTCTTCTCAGATTGGGTTAAATTTAGAAATTGATCACTTGTCTCACTGTTTGCGCAACGCTCCAGTTTCATCAACTTTCCGCAACGCTTTTAATTCATCCTCAGTTGGTTCTGGTACCACATGCACACTCGGAGAGACCTTCAGTTCCCAACCCGTGTTGGACTTGATTTCCTCGATGTTTGAGAAAGGGTAGTAGGCATCGAGTTGGAATTCCTTAGTTTCGGGGTTAGGTCTGAGGATACCCAGAGTCGTAATAATTGCAGAGGGGCCACCTCCTACAAAACCGTAGCGCTCCCGAGTATTCCCGCCATCCAAGTACCCAGGTGAGCTTATGTAGGTTACTTTTTCTGCAAATCTTTTTGGCTCATGGGCTACCATGATCAAAACCCTACCGGCTCCACATGCAATATCATTTGCTCCTCCAGCGCCAGTCAATCTAGTTTTGGGCGTACGATAGTGATCTCCGATCTCCCCATCCCAAATTCCCGTTGTATTGACGTTTCCATACATATCGACCTGAGCTGCTCCAATAATGCCGACATCACAGCGTCCCGAAGCGACTAGAAATCCAAGTGCATCCACTCCATTCGTAAAGCTTGTTGCATTCGCTGAGATCCGGTTGCATTCAATCCCCCAAGGGAGTCCCCCAACTGGAAATGCCCCGTAAACTCCACCCTCCGTCATTGCACGAATATTTGGTGCATGGTGCGCTTGAGCAAAATAACCAGCCAGCATTGAGAGTCCCACACCAAAGATGGCCAACTCGCCGTCACGTAATTCCCGGCCAGTAGCAATAGCCATCATTTCCTGGCGAGTGTATTCAAGCTTGTGACTGTTCATCTCTCGCCCTCCAAAACTAATTTTGCAATTTCATCTGCAGAAAGAATCCACTTGCGGTAAGGATCCATCAGAAAACTTGTTTCGGTTTGGGTGATTTTCTCTCTCGTCTTATTGCCAATCATGTCCAGATAGTCTCGGTGACTCTGGTAGCTAAATACATAGTCTTTCAAGTACTGTTGTGTGGTTTCATCAGTCGCAAGTGCTTTGTTCATTGAACGCATATGATTTTCATCCACATCATAAAGTCCTGGTGAACTTTGTGGCCAGGCAGCAAAAGGCCAGTAGACAACGGCATCAACTACGATATCAGGAATACGTACTAGGTTAGGGAATTGTCTCATACAGTCTGTGTGGACAATTTCATCAGCCACCAAGATCACCTTTTTGGCGGCACGAGAGAGTTCGAAACGGCTCCACTCAGTTCCCAACATAATGGCGTTACCCAGTGGATCGGCCATGGAGACATGAATTGCAGCAACTTCTGGTCGTAAACTTTGAAAGGCCCCGAGTTGTCGACCACTGAAAGGATCAGTGATCATGGGGATCTTGCTGGTTGCTGGATATTCATCTGGTGAGAAAGCGCTGCGATACTGGATGTCAGAGCCGATATTTACTGTAGCTGGTACGAAGGGCCAGTTCATCGCACCCCCCAATAGCCGGATTGCCATGGCTAGATTGGAATAATCTTCCAATTGGGTTACCCCAGTTTCCACCGCTCTACGCAGTCCGTTGGCAAATCCAAAAACCTCGAGACCAGAAAAACCACACTCTGCTTTATCAACAGCCCCAGCCCCAGCCAAGAGATTGAGTTGCTGGGAATTACAGTGAAAAATCGCATGGAGCTGATTCCGACCCTGACGCAAAAGCTCCCGTCCGAAAACGATCGCATCAGAGCCAATTGGCAGTGCCGCACCACTGGCATATTGAACACCGTTTTGCGTGAAGCGATCAACCGCGGTTGCCAGAGAAATTAACTTAGGTTGAGGCATGTCTTTGGGTTCGCCTAATACTATTCTATGAAATGTCTAGTGGAACAAACTTGTTTCCAGATAAATAGAGCCGTCGAACTTATCCCTTATTCAAGGAGGATTCAAGTGTTGGAAGATCGTTCGATCAGAAGAGATCGGGGTGCAGAGGGATATGTCAGGCGAGTAAGTTTGTCGGAGATACCGCTATTCCATCAGAATCGCAATAAATCCAATGGTTTGGTGTCAAGCAAATATTCCCGAATTGGAGAGGTATGTTTTGGAATCCTGATCCAGTTTTGGTACTTTTACGAGGATTCGTACCAAGAGCCTTCAAGCCAATTTGCAGATTACCAATTGCAACACTGTCCCGAATTGCACCGTACACAACGATTCCAGACCAGCCATTGCTACGGGCAAGCTCTGCGATAAGATCTCCGACAAGGGATCTGCGGAGGGAGCCAGCACCATCAATCACCAGAACCCTCTCCTGACCACTTTCCGATAGAGTCTGGCGGATCAGACTGTTGTCTTCGTGGCACCTGATTGTCGAGATCTGGCCAAAAAAGCTCTTGGTACCGCCAAAGTTTTGGAATGGGAGCTCACAACTTTGAAGCTGATCTTCAAAATCATCGAATAAATCCGCAGTAGAAAAATTCATGATTTTTCTAGGAGAAAAAACCTTTGATTGTGTTCATGAATTTGTCTCTCAGGGGGTGACTATCTTGATCACTGATGTGTTCCATCTCTTCAAGTAGTTCTCTTTGCCGAGCAGAGAGATTCGTTGGAGTTTCCACGACAATCCGCACATGCAAATCCCCTCTGTTACCTCCACGCAAGTTCACAATTCCTTGATTCCTCAGACGGAAGATTTTGTGGGACTGGGTGCCAGCCGGGATTTTCAAGCGAGCTTTGCCTTCTAAAGTAGGAACCTCAATTTCAGTGCCGAGGGCTACTTGTGGAAAGCTGATTGGAACCTCACAAAAGATGTCAGATCCATCCCGTTCGAAGATCGGATGTTTCTTCACACGAATCACAACGTAGAGGTCCCCCGGAGGTCCCCCGTCAATCCCATGTTCACCCTCGCCAGAGAGTTTGATTCTGGAATTGTTATCTACACCTGCGGGAATGTTGATTCGAATGGTCCTTGTTTTAGGAACGCGCTTTTTACCACGACAGGTTCCACAAGGATTTCGAACAGTTTTTCCTTGCCCTCCACAGGAGCGACAGGTTGTTGCAACGCTAAAGAAGCCTTGCTGGATTCGCTGCTGACCTGTCCCGCTACAGACCCGACAGACTTCTATATCAGATTCTGATTTAGCCCCTAGCCCCCCACAAGTATCGCAAGTTTCCATTCTGGGAATATCAACTTCCGTCGAATGCCCAAATGCGGCTTCCTCGAAAGAAATCTCCATATTGTACTGGAGATCCGAACCACGTTCACCGCGGCTACGTTGACCTCCAGTATTTCCGAAGAGATCACCGAAAAGATCTCCGAAGATGTCGCTGAAACCACC
>DJYX01000037.1:12921-26722 GCA_002450295.1 Deltaproteobacteria bacterium UBA6967 | reverse complement strand
CGCTGAAACCACCACTAAAACCGTCTCCCATCCCTTCAGCAGCATGGCCGAATTGGTCATAGCGAGAACGCTTCTGAGAATCACTAAGAACCTCATAGGCTTCAGTGGCTTCTTTGAATTTCAGTTCAGCATCTGAATCACCTGGATTGCGATCTGGGTGATACTTCATGGCCACTTTTCGGTAGGCCTTCTTCAGGTCTTCCGGGCTGACGTTTTGGGAGACCCCTAGTACTTCATAATAATCACGTTTGGCCAACAGGGCCTCCTTCCTGAGGATGCGAAAAGATTACTTTTTAACTTCCTCGTAATCTGCATCAACAATGTTATCGTCATCTTGCTTGCTGCCTGAGCCACCACCTTGATTTTGATCATCGCCAGGCTGATCTGATCCAGATGGGTTTGCTGAAGCTTGACTATAAAGTAACTCAGCAAGTTTGTGAGAAGCTTGGGTAAGGGCCTCGATGTCACTGCGAATGGCCTCAGGGTCGTCTCCTTCCAAGCTCTTTCGGAGTTGCTCACTGACAGCAGTGATTTTCTCTTTGTCTGCTTCTGGAAGCTTGTCACCAAGTTCTCCCATCGTCTTTTCTGTACTGTAGAGTAGTGTCTCAGCTTGATTCCGAAGTTCTGCCGAATCCCTACGCTTTTTATCGTCATCAGCATATTGTTCTGCTTCCTGAACCATACGTTCTACTTCTGAGTCAGAGAGGCCACTGGAGGAGGTGATCTTGATTGCTTGCTCCTTACCCGTACCAAGATCCTTAGCGCTGACATTGACGATGCCGTTGGCATCAATATCAAAGGTCACCTCAATTTGAGGCATTCCTCTTGGAGCTGCAGGAATCCCAACCAGTTCGAAACGGCCCAGGGTCTTGTTATCAGCTGCCATTTCGCGCTCACCTTGCAGCACGTGAATACTCACCGCAGGTTGGTTGTCCGCTGCTGTTGAGAAGACCTGGCTCTTCCGGGTAGGAATTGTGGTGTTGCGCTCGATCAACTTGGTCATTACTCCACCGAGAGTCTCAATGCCAAGTGAGAGTGGTGTGACATCCAACAAAAGAACATCTTTGACGTCACCCTTTAGCACTCCACCTTGGATCGCCGCACCGATTGCAACGACTTCATCCGGATTGACGCCCTTGTGAGGCTCTTTACCAAAGAATTCCTTTACGATTTGCTGGATCTTGGGCATTCGCGTCATTCCACCCACTAGGATCACCTCATCAATGTCCTTAGCGGTACAGCCAGCATCTTTCAGTGCGTCTCTACATGGTCCAAGACATCGCTGGACCAGATCATCAACCATTTGCTCAAAGCGAGCACGGCTAATTTTCAAATTCAAATGCTTTGGACCATTCTGGTCTGCAGTGATGAAGGGAAGATTAACTTCTGTTTCAGTGCCGGAAGACAACTCATGCTTCGCTTTTTCGGCGGCTTCCTTCAGACGTTGGAGAGCCATTTTGTCTTGGCGCAGATCTATGCTGTTTTCCTTTTTGAATTCATCAGCTAGAAAGTTGATCAATCTGTTGTCAAAGTCGTCTCCACCGAGGAAGGTATCTCCGTTGGTTGATTTGACTTCAAAGACTCCGTCTCCGATTTCGAGAATGGAAACATCGAATGTTCCTCCACCAAGGTCAAAGACGGCTATCTTCTCGTCTGATTTTTTGTCCAGTCCATAAGCCAATGAAGCCGCAGTGGGTTCATTGATGATCCTAAGTACATTCAGGCCAGCAATTTTACCTGCATCTTTTGTCGCCTGCCGTTGGCTGTCATTGAAGTAGGCTGGAACAGTAATGACTGCGTCAGTAACCGTCTCTCCAAGATAGTCTTCAGCTGTTTGCTTCATTTTTTGGAGAACAAAAGCTGAAATTTCCGGAGGCGAATAGCTCTTACCATCAACGCCGATGTAAGCCAGATCATTTGCTCCACCTGTAATCTCGAAGGGAGCCACAGATTTCAATCGATTGACTGCTTCTGTATTAAACTTTTGGCCCATCAAGCGCTTGGCGCTGAACACGGTTCGCTTTGGATTCGTAATCGCCTGTCGTTTCGCAACTTGGCCTACCAGACGCTCACCACTGTCATTGAAGGCAACCATAGATGGGGTGGTGCGGACGCCTTCTGAATTTTGGATTACCTTGGGATCACCACCTTCCATCACGGCGACACAAGAGTTGGAAGTTCCCAGGTCAATTCCAATTACCTTTCCCATAGATCAGACTCCTTTGAGTTTTTGGGGTTCTTCAAGTATTCAGGGTTTTTTCAGCGACGCGAACCATGGCTGGCCTCACTACTCGATCATGGAGGTAGTAGCCAATTTGGAATACATCCAGAACATGATTTTCTGGAACTTCGTCGGTTTTCACCATGCCCACTGCCTGATGGCAGTTTGGATCAAACGGCTCACCCTGAGGCTCTATGCGGCTCACACCGAATTTGTTGAGACTTTCCTGCATCATACGATTCACCATTTCAATGCCCTCTATCATGCTACTAGAGAGGTCTTCTTGCTGCTGAGAATGAGTGAGTGCTCTTTCTAGACTGTCGATGGCTGGTAACAACTCTCGGATCAACTCCATGTGATGATACTTGAGTCGATCAGCTTGCTCCCGAGCCATTCGCTTGCGGAAGTTATCCATTTCTGCGTGCTGACGAAGGAGTTCTTCTTTCAGAGTAGCAACCTGCAGCAGGGCTTCGTTCTCGATTGCAGAAACTTCTTCCTCATCAGCCTCTAGCTCATTGAACTCTACTGGTTCATCAGTAGCAATCGGTTCCGAATTTTTTTCGTTGATAGGGTTGTCGCTATTTTCTAGCGGTTCCTCAGTGTTGCTACCTTTTTCAGTATTTTCTTTGTTCATTTATTTTCAATCACAGGATGATGATTGTTGGGTGATGGTTTGTGAGAGAATTCTGGCTGTGAAATCAACTACTGGGATCACTGTTTGATAATCCATATTGGTAGGCCCGATTACTCCGATGGTACCGAGGACGTTGTTTTGATCACTATACTGGGCCTTGACCATCGTACAGTCCTGGAAGCTTTCCAACTCATTTTCGATCCCAATATAAATTTGGATTCCATCGGCTTCCACGGCGGAATCGAGCAAATTCATGATCATCGACTTGTGCTCGAAGGCATCCATTAATCCACGGGCACTGTTCAGATTCCTGAAGCGCTCACTAAAAATCAGGTTGTGCTGGCCTTCGATATAAACTTCCGGAGCATTTTCCAATTCGAAAGCTTTTTTCCCTAGTCGAACGGCTTGGGCTAACAGGCGGTCGTAACGTTCCTTATCTTCGACCATGCTTTCGAGAATCTGCTGTCGAATCTCATGAAGACTCCGATTGTGGAACTGTTCGTTTAAGAAACTGGAGACTGTGTTGAGAAAGTCCTGCGAAAGATCCTCTGTTGTTGCAATGATCTTGTTCCGGACTTGGCCGTTGCGGGTGACCAGGACAACCAAAATCTGTTGGGAACTTAGGCGAATAAACTCAATTCTTCTTAGAATGCTCGTCTCAACTCTTGGGGAACTGGTTAAGCAGACAAATTGAGTTAATCCTGCAAGCAGGCGGGTCGTACTGATCAAAAGATCCTCGACCTGACTCATCCCACCTTCCTGAGTTACCTCCTGAATCCTTTTCTGCAGCTTGCGAGTAAGTTGGTTAGCCACAACTACTTGATCAACATAAAACCTGTAAGCTTTGTCAGTGGGAATCCGGCCTGCAGATGTATGCAACTGCATCAGGAAGCCCATGTCTGAGAGATCAGACATGATGTTCCGAATTGTCGCTGGGGATAACCCCATCTCCAAGGACTTTGAAAGGGAGCGCGACCCAACGGGTTCGTTACTAGTTATGTAACCCTCAATGATCCCGCGTAGGACTCGTTGGGTACGTTCGTCAATCGACTCCTTGGTCTCCAACCGTTGAACCGTTTTCGACATAAAGCTCTCTCAAGTAGCTTATTAGCACTCATCAGCTGATAGTGCTAATAATTAACATTCGAATGGATGGTTGTCAAGGGAAATGACGGGAATAGGTGATGTTCTCCGTCGAAGTTTTTAGTGGACAAAGTCCATTGATTTTCAGGGTTCTGAGAGTCCCAACAAATTTCGAAAGGTTTCTGGATCATCTAATTTTCTTTCCAGCCGTCTACGAAATTGGGGGAAGGAGATTCGATGGCTGCTTTCCACTTGAAGATCTTGGTTGCTGTAGACGCGAGGATCCAAATTCTGATCAATCAACCACTCCAGCCAACTGTTGTAATCCTGATATAAATCCTCTGGAGGCAGTTGAAATCCAGTCGAGGTTTCATTGATCTCTTGTGTCAGTTCAAATCCCTCATCTTCTTCAATTTCTGTTACATCCGGCGTTAATCCAGGCATCTTGGTCGTGGGTGGTGCTGGTGAAAAACCTGTTCTGTAGTGCAGACGAAAGGTCTCAAGCAGATCATGCAACCTATCTGTGGGAGCAACCCTTCGCTCCAGACGATGAGAAAACTGAAGGAACGAAATCGGTCGGGAACTTTCAACTCTGAGGTTTTCTGCTGAAAGTTCCTGAAGATTCAGCCCAATTGAATAGAGATGATCGCACCATTCATTGAACCCCAGATATGCTTCGTCCAGTGGCCTTACAGGGAAGGCCTGATTTTCATCAAAACTTTCCGGAACATAGGTCTTGGGCTTTAGCTCTGGAGGTGGACGGAAACGTAGCTCATTTTCTAGCGTTTGGCTCATCATCGGATTGGAAGGCGCCGGAGGTGGGGCTTGTGGCGGTGGCTGTTTGAGAGGACTCCCACCAGGTAGTGGAGGTGATGGCAGCGGTACACGCCTAGGCTGCTGGATGGATTGTTGCTCAATTTGTTCCAGTCGCCCTTTCACCTTGTCAACCTCCTCTGCAAGGCGCAGCAAAGCCTGGTGAGTGCCCGCTAGATCTTCTTCGGTGAGATACTTATGTTGCTCTGGTTGCTCAGCTTTGGATTTTGTTGAAGTGAGTTTAGTAGAAGTCCAATCAGTTGGGAGCAAACAAAGACTATGTGCTTCCACCCAGTTTGGGGTAGTCAGCTTACTTTCCCAGTCGGGTAAGCGAGCCAGTGCAGTTTCACAGAAGTGTAAAAATGTCTGATAGTTTATTCGATCTTCAGGAGACACCTTTTCTGGTCGGTTCACTCTCAGAGGACACTGTATTTGTTCCAACCATTTGATCCACTCCTGCCAGGTCTTCTGGGATTCCTTTCGTTGCCAGTGTTCAACCAGTCGGTTTTCCAGTTGATCTAGAGCCTTCATGATGCCTTTCTTGCAACTTCCATCATCAAATAAAGAGCCAACTCCTGAAGATCAACTTTCACTCGATACTGTTTTAGAAGGCCTCCGATCGAAATCAAAACTCTTCCCATCAGTACAAAATTGTCGGGAATTTTTACTTCCGCCCTTCTCATGATGCGCATATGAGTTTCCATCTGGCTCAGCCCTGCAAATTCAGCGGGATCTCTTTCGAAAAGTAATTTTAGCAATAATGGACCGTCGGGGACATCAAATCCAGCCTTGCGCAATAATGAATCAAATTCTGATTGCTGACGATTAAAAAGTGCCACCAAGACGTTTCGGTAGGCCTCACACTCGGCGTCCGTCAACTGAGCGACAGCTCCAAAATCCAGCAGAGCTAGCTTCCCTTGAGGGGTTACAAAGAAATTTCCAGGATGAGGATCTGCGTGGAACAAGCCGGTGACAAAGATTTGCTTGATGAAGCTCCTTACCAATGATTGCAGCAGTGGCTCAGCAGCACTTGGCACATCAGCTAGGAAATACCGAAGAGGTTGACCTTCGACAAAACTCATAGCCAATACTTCTTTACTCAGGAGATCGGGAATCAGTACTGGAAACACCCACTCCTCTGCTTCATATAGAGCAAGGAATTTTGTTAGGTTTGCCGCTTCATGGTAGTAGTCCAATTCTTGCCGGATACTCCTGCTGAGCTCTCCCACAGTCTGGCCAACGTTCCAACCTTCTGCCCAGCGTTGAAGTAAGGGTGCGATGCGCTTGAAAAACAACAGGTCCGCTTCAATCTTCTCTGCAGCATCCGGCAATTGAATTTTTAGTGCGACAAGAGAGCCACCTCTAGTTTTTGCTCGGTGAACTTGTGCAATGGATGCTGTTGCTAACGGTACTGGCTCAACGTCATCGAATCGTAGTCTCCAATCGGCACCATAACACTGGAATAGCTGTTTTTCGATCTCTTCCCATAACACGCTTGGAGCCTGATCCTGAAGCTCTGCTAGCTGATCTACATAGGTTTCTGGGAGCCAATCTCCTTGACAGCTAAGGAATTGAGCGGCTTTTACCCATGCACCACCTTGTCTACGGCAAAGCTCAGCCAGCTCGGTAGCATTCTTCTGATGAAGGGACTGAGTTTCTTCTGAAATTTCGTTGGGCTCTAGTACAGGAAGGCGAATTTTCTGAAATGCGTAGGTTCGAGCTGCAATACTGAGGAGTGTTTGGCCAGCATCAAAATAGCGGCTTCCATGGGAATACCACTGGTTCAAATTGTCTGACTGGCTGATGAGTTGTCGGAAAGCTTCAGGGGCATCTGTCTGCATCCAGTCAAGAAAACCATCTCCCCAGCCCTTCCATCGTTTGGACCATTCTTCAGGGATGCCGGCTTCATCTGCCCAGTCTGAAACAGTTTGATGGGCTTTGACCAGCCAACGGTGGGAATCACGGAACCAGTTGTCTGCCATTGACCCAAAATTGGTTTATGAGGTGAGCCTCAGGTTGCTAGAACATGTTAGGTGAGAAGTCTTCTAGCAAAATTGCGATGCTAAGGGAAGCAAAGTTTAACAGGAAAGCTTGTAGTCCAGTGTCAACAGGGCAACTTCTCGGAAGTGTTTGACGAAATGGATTGTCAAATTTTTACGCAAGTGTGCTGGAAGTTCCTCGAATTGAGAACGGTTTGCTTCAGGAAAAATCAGTGTATTGATCCCTGCGAGCTTTGCTCCAACGACTTTTTCTCGAACACCGCCGATGGGGAGGACTTGTCCGCTTAGGGTTAGTTCTCCAGTCATTGCAATAGACGCTGGAACAGCTTGTTGGATAGCAAGTGACAGCAGGCTGGTGGCCATGGCTATTCCTGCTGAAGGGCCATCTTTGGGTGTGGCCCCCTCTGGAACGTGCAGGTGGATCGTATTTTTCTTGAAGAATTGCATCTTGCCTGGAACTTCACGTAGCAACGATTGGACGTAACTATGGGCTATTGAGGAGGATTCCTTCATCACATCCCCAAGTTGTCCTGTCAATTTAAATTCTCCTGAGTTCCCATTGAGCATAATTGATTCAATGGGCAGAGTGGAGCCCCCAGTTGGCGTCCAAGCGAGACCCCGCACAACTCCGGGCAATTCCAAGCGCTTGTACGCATCTTCAGGATACTCAGGCTGTCCCAGAAAATCGTGAAGCTGCTCGCGCAGGATGACAACCTTTTTTTTGTCTCCCTTGGCTACGCGCATTGCCACACGTCTTGTGATGGACCGAAGTTTTTTCTCCAGATTACGAACTCCGACCTCACGGGCATATTCCACGGTCAACTGCTTCAGTGTCTCTTTCGGTAGCTCGAGGTTTTCCTCAGTGAGCCCATGATCGGGGAGGATTTTTGGAATCAGGTGACGCTGGGCGATCTTCAATTTTTCTTCGATTACGTAACCGGACAACCTTAGAATCTCCATCCGATCAATCAAAACCGGGGGAATGGTATCGAGGCTGTTAGCTGTGGCTACGAAAAGTACGTTTGATAGGTCAAAACGCAGATCAAGATAGTGGTCGAGGAAATCCTTGTTCTGCTCAGGATCGAGCACTTCTAAAAGAACAGAGTAGGGGTCTCCTCGGAAGCTCCGACCAGCCTTGTCCAATTCGTCTAGCATGATCACTGGATTCGCTGTCTTAGTAGTCCGTAAGGCTTGGATCAGCCGCCCAGGCATGGCCCCGATGTATGTTCGTCGGTGACCCTTCAATTCATTTTCATCACTCATCCCACCAACGGAGAAGCGATAAAATTCTCGACCCAGCGCAGAGGCTATTGATTTGCCAAGTGATGTTTTTCCAACACCCGGGGGGCCCACAAGACAAAGAATCCCACCTCGCATACCGCCCCGAAGTTTGCTGACTGCAATGAACTCAAGAATACGTTTTTTTACATCGTCCAGACCATAGTGATCGTGGTTGAGGACACGCTCTGCTTGGGAAATGCCGAGCTTGTCTTTTGAATAGACTCCCCAAGGTAAAGAGGCAATCCAGTCAAGATATTGATGGACGATTTGAGATTCAGGTGAAGAGTCATCCATGAATTCATAGCGTCCCAATTCCTGGATCACCCGTTCTTTTGCTTCCTCCGTGAGTGTCAATTCCGAAAAGCGTTCTCGAAAACGATCCAACTCCATCTGTTTGCGATCTTGCTCTAACCCTAATTCATGTTTAATTTCACGAAGTTGTTCTCGGAGAAAAAACTCTCTTTGATGCTTGGAGAGCCGCTCATCAATTTTCTGACTGATCTTCTCTTTGAGCAGACTCAGGTCATATTCCTCCCTCAACAACAGTAGAGTCTGCTCCATTCGCTCTTGGATATCTTGGGTCTCCAGAATTTTTTGTAGGGCCTTGCTTTTGGCGTTAGTCATCGAGGCAGCCAAATCAGTCAGCTTGATGGGTTCGTCTAGATTGACCTGAGAAAGAAGGTGATGCATCTCCTGAGAGAAGGTTGGATTATGGGGAATCAGTTCCTTCAAAGTAGAAACTATAGCAGCTGCAGAGGCACGCAACTGCTCTGTCATTTCAGGGGGTGCTTCTTCGATGTAATCTACCTCAGCACTGTAGTGCTGGTCATCTGGATGAAACCTCCGCACCTTGAACCGCTTCAGAGTGCTCAGCATGAATTGGCAGCTCTCATCCGGTAATTCCACCCAGTGCAGGACATACGCAACGGTTCCTACACGGTAAAGTTGTGAAGCAGACTCGATTTGACGTTGTTCTCCCTCTTCATCGCTTTCGTTAGGTTTGGCCATCACGAGACCGATGATTTTTTCTTCACGGATTTGATCACGAATCCAGCGGCTGACCATACTGTCAGCACCAACCATCGTTAGAATTCCAGGGAAAATCGGACGCTGATAAACTGGAAAGATTGGAATGCGATTAGGTAGATCAGCCACCGTGATGACCGTTCCTTCCGAATCAACAAGAAGAATCCGATCTTTTTTGTTGGCTTGGTTGCCGTTGGCGGCTTTCTTTCGAGCCATTTTCTCGGTTGGCTGGAGTTAGTAAGTCAGAGAGAACAAATTAGTGAAGCTTTCTCTCTGTAATCAGATTTGAAGGTCTGCTTCAGGAAGTCAGTTGGTGAGCTGTCGCAGCTGCCATGAAGTCATAGAGATCCGGCAGCAGTTCTGTCGGATTGTCCAACAGACCCTCCACGAGCATTGCACTTCGGAAGAGTTGTTCCACGGCTTGGCCGAAAAATTCTGATTTAGGATTTTCTTCAGCCAGCTTCGCCAAGTTCTGCAAGATCGGGTGTTTCAGATTAACTTCTAAATTGCGTTTGCTGATCTGATATTCCTCGTTGACCATCTTCATCATGCGCTCCATATGAGCGCTCATGTTCTCCTGCGGATTGACGAGGGAGCAAGGGCTATCTACCAGTCTCTTGGACGCAATCACATCTTTAATTCGATCACCAAGCTGTTGCTTGATCTTGTGGAGCAGAACTTCTCTCTGCTCTGTACTCATTTGAGAGTTGTCTTCGACTGAGTCTGGCATATCAATATCTGCCTGGGAGATGCTTTTGAAGGCTTTCCCATCATAATCCCGCAGCTCGTTCATCAAGAAATCGTCGATGTGATCATGTAGGAACAGCACTTCTAAGCTTTGCTTGCGGAAGTACTCAAGATTCGGATGATGTTGTAAGGATTCTCTAGACGGCCCCACAATATAATAAATCTCTTTTTGCTCATCACGCATCCGACTCACGTAATCTTTTAATGAGACATCAGCCGTAGCTCCTTCACTCAATGAAGAGTTGAAACGTAGGAGGTCCATGAGCTTACTGCGGTTACCGAAATCAGCTGAGACTCCCTCTTTCAGCAGCACACCAAATTCCTTCCAGAACTGGCTGTAGGACTCTGAATTGTTATCAGCGAGTGTTTGAAGTTCTTTCAAGAGTCGTGTGGTGAGGCTTTTCTTGATGCGTTCCACCAATGCGTTTTGCTGGACACTCTCTCTGGAAACATTGAGGGGGAGATCTTCAGAGTCAACCACTCCTTGAACGAAGCGTAAGTAGGGTGGGAGTAGGCCATTATGCTGAGACTGAATCAACACTTTTTGGGCATAAAGGGCCAAGCCTTTCCCCTCGCGTGCGTAGAGCACTTCATTAGTAATCTTTTGTGGAATGTAAAGCAGAGCGTAGTACTGAATCGGTGCATCAATCGACAAGTGCAGATGTTGCAGGGCAGGCTGATGATCGTAACTAATCTGCTTGTAAAACTCTTCGTAGTCCTTCTGGCTGACTTCCTCTTTAGACTGTGTCCAAATGGCAGTCACTTTATTGATGGTCTCTCCCTTGAGTTGAATTGGATGAGGGACATAATTGGAATATTTGCTGACGATCGATTTCAGTCGGTATTCATTACAGAATTCTTTGGCCTCATCTTTCAGATGTATCACTATCTTTGTTCCACGCTCTTCCTTGCTAGCTGGTGCTAGTTCGTACTGACCACTTCCACTGGAATTCCATGACCAAGCTTGGCTATCGGGAAGCCAAGAACGGGTGGTTAGCTCCACCTTATCAGCTACCATGAAGACCGCATAGAAACCCACCCCAAATTGACCAATGAGATTCTGTACGGCTTGTTTAGATTGCTGAGCCTCCCTCAAAAATTTGAGAGTTCCTGAACTGGCTATGGTTCCCAGATTTTCGATCAATTCTTCACGAGTCATCCCACAACCAGTATCCTCAATAGTGATCGTTTGCTGGTCTTCGTCGAAGGATAATTCGATTTGCAGGGATGCATCTGGATTTAGCAGTTGGTCTGCCGAAGTGAGTGCAAGGAACTGAACTTTACTCAGTGCATCGGCGGAATTCGACAGCAGTTCCCTCAAAAAGATCTCTCGCTCGGTGTACAGGGAGTGTACGAGAATATCGAGCAGCTTCTGCATCTCCGCCTGATACTCATGTACCTCGGGTTGTGGCGTGGATTGGGCTGAACTCAAGGATCCTCCTTAAAATCTATAATAAAAATAAGTTGATGGTGAGTCGGCATTGCGACAAAAGAAGCAAACTTAATAGCTTAACAAACGATCTTCGAAAGAGAAAGTCACTTTGCGGGATAAATCAATCAGAGGGTGGCAGGTGCTCCTGAATCCAATCGGGTACTGGGACTGGTTTTTCCTGCTTGATGCAAACCAACTCAATCAAGGCTTTGACAAGAGTTTGTTGATCAGAGGAGCGTACAATGTTTTGTAGAAATTGAACACGATAGGGACTGGTCAGAGTGGGTTGTGTTTGCACTTCTAGGCGATCTCCCAAAACAGCGCCGCGTCGGAAATTCATCTCAGCTCGGTAGACTACGAAAGAGAGGTTTTCCTGCTGATGAATTTGGTAGAGTCGTTCTGCGCCTAGAATCTCCGAACGGGCTCTTTCACAATATTTTAGATAGTTCGCATGATAGACCACCCCAGTTATATCCGTGTCTTCGTAGTAGACGGTGACTGGGAAGCGAAACAGGAGACTTTCAGTCATGTCGTTCCAGAATTCGGGCCTCTGTCCTACCTTGCTCTTCATCAACTTTCCAAAGCAGTGCCCCTCCAATCAAGAAAAGAATGGAGATGGAAGCAATGCTCCAGCGGGCTGCTTCTTGTCCAACAGATTCAAGTTCGGCTGCTGAGGGACTGTCTCCTAACAGCCATCCTTTGGCCATCAGGGCAGTCATTCCCATTAGCAAGGGCCCAATGATAGCGGCGAACTTTCCGAGCGTGTTATAGAAGCCGAAGTACTCCGCAGTTTGATTTTTCGGGATGAGACGAGCGTAAAACGATCGACTGAGCGCTTGAACTCCGCCTTGGGCAATTCCAATTAGGACAGCAAGGCCATAGAACTCAAATTGACTCTTCATTTGAGTACCCCAGATGGTCACTATGAGATAAATGCCAATGCCAACTAAAATTGATTTGCGACAGTCCCAACGTGTACCCAGTCTGCCAAAGAAAAGTGCTGCGGGAAAGCCTATGAACTGTACCAATAGCAAGGCTGTGATCAAATCACTTGATGAAAAACCAATGGAGAGACCGTAGTCGACAGCCATTCGAATCACAGTGCCCACCCCGTCAATGTAAAACCAGTATGCTGCCAAGAATAGGAAAAGTGTTCGTAGGTGTCTTATTTTACGGAAGGTTTCAGCAAGTTGTTGAAATCCAGCAAGAATTGAACTCCCCTTCGTAGGGGTCCCTTGGCTGACTTCGGGAACCCAGAGTAGTGTGAAAACGCTGAATATACCCCACCACACGGCTACTGTTAAAAAAGACAGCCTCACCGCTTCTGCAGGACCTGCTAATCCAAACCAATCGGGTTGCAGTGTCATTAAGACGTTGATCAGAAAAAGGAGCCCCCCACCCAGATAGCCAAGGGCATAGCCAAAGCTTGAAATACGGTCGAGTTGATCATCGGGAACCAAGTCTGCAAGCATCGCATCATAAAAGATGTTCCCACCGGCAAATCCCAAAGAGCCCAAAACGTAGACCAATACAGCCCATTCCCACTGACCCTGCTCAATAAAGTAAAGCCCTGCACTCATAAACACCCCAAGATAGGTGAACACTGCGAGCAATGGCTTCTTCAGACGACCTCGATCAGCAATTGCACCAAGAATGGGGGCAGTCAGAGCAATCAGTAAGCTAGATAAGGAATTCGCAAAACCAAGCTGAGCTGTACTGACACTGACATCTGCTCCAGCACTCCAAAATTGCTTAAAAAAGATAGGAAAAAAACCCGCGATCACAGTGGTAGCAAACACGGAGTTAGCCCAATCATATAGTGCCCAACCCCAAATTGACTTTCGTGAAGCTTCCATAGAAGTGCTGTTTGAAGCGAATATTTAGTGGTTGCCGAAAGTGTTAGAGCAACTTTTCAATATCATTCAGAAGTTGTGGATGATTCGGTGAGACTGCCGAAGGGTATCGAGCAATGACCTGTCCTTTCCTGTCGACAAGGAACTTCTCAAAGTTCCAGCGTACTTCTCCACGCATTGCTTGGTAGGCGGATGAATTAGTCAAAAACTCATAAACGGGCTGTTTGTTGGATCCCGTCACTGAAGAACTAGCAAATAAGGGAAAGCTGATTCTGTAGCCCTCACAGAATTCCTTGATTTCTTCATTACTGGATAATTCCTGATAGAAATCATTGCTCGGAAAACCGAGCACTACAAATCCTTGATTGCGGTATTTCTGAAAGATTTCCTCCATCGCTTCATATTGAGGAGTGAATCCACATCGAGAGGCTGTGTTGACCACGAGTACCACCTTGCCCTTGAATTCACTGAGCGGCAGCTCAGAACCGTCGATGTCAGGGGCGGTTAGTTCAAACAGATTTGCCGCAGATACGCTGGTTATCGATGTCCAAAGGAACAAGGCACTGAGCAGAAGACGCATAGGACCTCTTGAAAAAATTTATTGGGATGGTGTCAGGATCTACTGGAGTAAGAGAAATTTTCCAGATTCTAGCGTAGGAGATTGTGTAAGGCAGGTCAATGGCTGAGGACAGCTTCCGCAGAAGCTGTCCT
>DJYX01000037.1:5518-12535 GCA_002450295.1 Deltaproteobacteria bacterium UBA6967 | reverse complement strand
TCTTCTTCTTCAACAGCTCCTTCTGCGGTGAAGTGAGCATTCTTAATCTCGATAATGCTCAGACCGAGGCGTCTTTCCTCAGGATCAATTTTGATCACACGAGCCCGCACTTCTGTATCGACTGGATAGAAGTCCGTGATCTTATTCTTAGGAACGCTGCCATCAATTTCTGAGATGTGAACCAGTCCCTCAACTCCCTCTAGAACTTCCACGAAAATACCGAAATCAGTGATATTGACTACCCGTCCGACTACCTCTTGATTCAAGGGGAAACGATCGTCCAGATTTCTCCAAGGATCTTCCGTCAGCTGCTTGATCCCCAACGAAAGACGCTCTTGCTCAACATCAATATTTAGGACCTTAACTTCGATTTCCTCGCCTTTGCGAGCGATCTCTGAAGGCTTTCTTTGGCGCTGAGCCCAGGAAATATCGGATACATGGACGAGACCATCAATACCTTCATCAAGCCCAACAAAGATACCGAAGTCTGTAATGTTTCTCACTCGACCAGTGACAACTGATCCGATGGGGTATCGGTCTAAAGCTAGTCGCCAGGGATTCGGTTCGGCTTCTTTCATGGACAGAGAGATGCGCTTGCGTTCCACATCGATTTCCTTGACCACAGCGTCGACCTCTTGACCAAGTTGCACCACCTTGGAGGGATGTCGAATTTTCTTGGTCCAAGACATCTCGGAGACGTGAATCAAGCCCTCTACACCTGGTTCCAACTCAATAAAGGCACCGTAATCCGTGAGGCTAACAATACGTCCTGTAATTTTAGTTCCAGCAGAATAGTTCTCAGAAACTGATTCCCAAGGATTCTGAGTCTTCTGCTTGAGTCCCAAGGATACTTTCTGCTCATCTGGGTTGTACTTCAGAACAAGTACTTCAACCTCGTCCCCAATGCTAAACATTTCTGAGGGGTGAACGATACGTCCCCAGGTCATATCCGTGATGTGCAGCAATCCGTCTACTCCGCCCAAATCCACAAAGACACCGTAGTCGGTAATGTTCTTGACGACACCAAGAATATTTGCACCTTCATGCAGAATTTCGAGGGTCTTCTTGCGCTTCTCTTCTCGATCAATTTCCAACAATGCTCTTCGGGAGAGGACAATGTTTCCGCGCTTCTGGTTAAACTTGAGAATTTTGAAGTCGAAGGACTCACCCAGAAGTTTGTCCAAGTTGCGTACTGGACGAAGATCTACCTGTGAACCTGGTAAGAATGCTTTGACACCAATATCGACGGATAGACCACCCTTAATTCGGTTGATGATTGCTCCGGTAACGATTCCATCTTCTTCGTAAATTTTGCCAATTTTCTCCCAGACCCTAAGCTTCTCAGCCTTTGTTTTGGAGATGCTCGTGATTCCATCGTCTTCTTCCAAGGCCTCAACATAAACCTCGACCTGATCACCAATATTGGCTGTCAGGGTGCCTTCGGAGTTCTGGAATTCTTCGGTGGGGATCAGACAATCTGATTTGAAGCCGATGTCGACAGTTACGTAGTCCTTGCCGATAGTAGTGACAACACCGGTGATGATTTCTTGTTCGCTGATGCCAACAAGGGTCTCATCGTAAAGCAGGTCAAAGTCTTCGCTTTCCTCAAAGAAAACGATTGGTTCAAGTTCAGTAGAAGTGGAGATTGATTCGGTCACGAAGTAGCCTCAATTTAAGGAAACGGAAGTGCTTGCCGATGCACGACCGGTTGAGGTTAAAAAGCGCGGCATCCGTGCAGGGAGTGCTCCCTGATCATTCCGCAAATAATGGGCAAAAGGAACTTAATATACCTGTCAAATGCTGCTTTGGTCAAGCCGATTCAACGGTAGTTGATAAACTGCATATCAAAGTCGAAATCGGCATCCTTTAATCCTTGGATGACCACCTGTAGATCATCTTTGCTCTTGCCAGTCACACGAACCAAATCCCCATTCACTTGGGGTTGGACTTTCACTTTCAAGTTCTTGATTTGCTGATTAATACTTTTACATTGCTCTTTAGAAAGCCCCTGTTGAATTGAAATTTTCTTTTTCAGAACTTTTCCAGTTGGTTCGGTTTTTCCGTAAACGAGGCTTTTGACAGGCACGTTGCGTTTGAGCATCTTGGTCAAAAGGATGTCAGTCACGGCCTGCAATTTATACTCATCTTCAGCAGTCAATTGCAGACTAGGTTCTTCTTTGTCCAGATCGATTTCGGCTGTAGAACCCCGGAAGTCATAGCGGGTGGTGATCTCCCGTTTAGCTTGATCAACTGCATTTGTCACTTCTTGAAGATCAACTTGACAGACCACATCAAAGGAGTAACTGGATGCCATAATAAGTACTCATTTAAGTTGTTCAGTCAGCAAACTTTCTGGGAAAGTGCTGCCTTGATAAAGCCGTCCAAATCACCATTCAGAACAGCCTCCGAATTTCCCGTCTCAAAGCCAGTTCGATGATCTTTGACCATCTGGTATGGATGCAGCACATAACTTCGAATTTGGCTACCCCAGGCAATGTCTTGCTTTTGGCTATTTTGCTCATCTTTTTCTGCATTGAGGAGCGCTTGCTCGCGCTCATAAAGTCGAGCTTTGAGGATTTTCATTGCAGAAGAGCGGTTCTTGTGTTGGGAGCGTTCATTTTGGCACTGGACAACAATTCCAGTTGGGAGATGTGTGATCCGTACAGCGCTGTCTGTGGTGTTCACATGCTGCCCACCAGCCCCACTTGCCCGATAAGTATCTACCTTCAAATCATCAGTCCTGATGTCAATCTCAATTTCTTCATCGATGTCCGCATAGACAAATACGGAAGCAAATGAGGTGTGCCTTCGCTTGTTGGCATCGAAAGGTGAAATTCTTACAAGTCGATGAACCCCAATTTCTGCACGCAAACGTCCATAGGCATGTACTCCTTTCACAGCAAAAGTTGCTGATTTTAAACCTGCCTCCTCGCCCGGCTGATAATCCATCACTTCCACAGAATAATTGTGATCGTTTGCCCAGCGAAGGTACATGTTGTGAAGCATAGACGCCCAATCCGTGGATTCGGTGCCTCCAGCTCCTGGATGAATATTGACGATAGCGTCTTTTTCATCGTTCTCCCCACTGAACAGGCTGAAGATTTCGAGACTATCGAGCTTCAGTTGCAGGTTTGTGAGGTTTGTCTGGATTTCCTTAAGAAGATCGGTGTCTTCTTCCTCACGATAAAGCTCTGCGGCGGTCTCTAAGTCATCTTGGAGTTGACGCATTTTGTTGAGGTTTTCGAGCAAATCGCCCAACTGCGCAGCTTCTTTCAGTAAGGTAGTACGTTCTTCGGCAGGTAATTCCCAGAAGTCACCTCGTGAGGAGCGACCTTCCAGTTCTTTCAGATGTTCAGTTTTGGCAGGGACTTCAAAGATACCCTTCTAGCTTGCCCAATCGCTCCGAGAGGCCGACGATTCGGCCACTAATCTCTTCGCTCAACATGGTGTAAACCTTTCAACGATTAGAAAATGCTGTTTAAGAATAAGATTGTAAAACATATTATTATCAAGAAAAATTAGTTCGAACATCAAGCTGAAACCCTCTGGATTAAGTTAGACTATCTTTCGTTTACTCATCCCAGTTACCTCAAACACATTTTTTAAATAATGCGATTCATCCACATTATTGGCTTCATATTGCTCTGCCTATCTAGTTGCCAGTTGCCTGTGATCACCGGCAAAAACAACTTTTTTGATTATCGAAATGAACGGGTAGCTATCATAGGTTTTAAGGCGGCCGATAGCGTCCCAGAGAATGTTTGGGATGGAATGCTGAATACCGCCAGGCAGCAAATTCAGGATCATCCAGAGGTAAACCAGGCTTTTTTTGCTAAGGATGCACCAGCTGCTCGAGTGCCCGAATCAAACCTTGCGGTACGCTTACAACGCTTCACAACGACTCTCGCTTTGACAGGAATAGCTGATCGAGATCTGGCTCTCCCTCTTCAGGAGGATTTGGATGCAAATCTGCTATTTCTGCTGCAACTCGAGGATTATCCATGTAGCAAAGATTGTCCGGGAAAACGTCAATTCTTGATGCGATTGAAGCTATTGGATTTTCAGTCTGATGAAACCTTGTATCAGGCTCGTCTAAATTATCAGCTAAACAAGGACGAGGAAGAGACACAGGCACTTTCTGAATTAATCACCAACTGGAATGGGCGTTTGTTGAATCGCTGGGCAGCAGATTTCAAAACTCCCTGGCATCGCTGGCGATACGAAAATCTGAAGCCTTTGGCTGCCAATGCGGGTAAGCCGGAATGAGTGTTGGTCAAAAAATGAACTTCGACTGGATGGGTTATCAACTCTATCTTTTCGATCTTGACGATACTTTGTTGATGACTCGTGCGGCGATTCGGGCAAGTTGGCGCAAAACTCTGCAGCATCCGAGGTTGACAGGTAAAAGTGTAGAGGAGTGGATAGAGACCCTCCGAGGGTTCACTTTACTCTATGGTACTACTGCAGATCAGGAGTATTGGCAAGCATTTGCTGTTGAAGTTACAGGCGAGTTGATCAAACCCCATCCCTTCGGAGAAGAACTCTGTAGGACAAATCGAGAGAACTATTGGCAGGTGCTCCAACCCGCTCCTAACATCCCTAACATCCTCGACCGTCTACGCGAAGAAGGCCGTCAGTTGGCACTGATCACCAATGGGCTGATTGAACTACAAACCCAAAAATTATTTAGAGCTGGGCTAGCCGATTACTTCCAAGAACACGTCTATTGCTCCGATCAATATGCTTGGGCTCATCAAAAACCTTCTCCGCACATGCTGAACCAAGTCCTGGAGAAGTGCGACATGAGTCCTGAAGAAACTGTGTTCTTTGGGAACGCTTCGATTGATGTGCTCGCCGGCAACATGGCTGGGGTGACCACTGTCGCAGTCGCTGAGTTTAATAACCCTCGTGAGCTACGATTACTGACAGCTGATTACCATCTTAGTGAGTGGCCAGCAGAGATCTGACTCAACTTGCATTCGCGATCCTCACAACTGGAACTCCTGCTTTTCTTCCTTCACTCCTAATCAATTCCTTTGAATGAAATTAGAACACGGTTGGCGCATGCCTGCTGAATGGGCCCTTCATCAATGTTGTTGGATCGCTTGGCCATGCAGAGAGGCTACGTTTCATGGCAGGTTTGAAGAAGCAAAGAGAGATGTAGCTGCAGTTGCACGGAGCATTGCCAGTGCTGAAAACGTCAAATTACTTGTTAGAGAAGCAGATTTTGAGGAAGCCACTCAACTTTGTGGGCCTGCTGTGCAGCTTGTCAAATTTGAACTCAGTGACTCTTGGACAAGGGATTCTGGGCCCAGCTTTGTCTTAAATGAACTCAATGAATTGGCGGGAGTTGACTGGTACTTCAATGCCTACGGGAGTCTTGCTCTTCAAGAAGATGGTTCACCTGTTTCAGATCCAGAATTTGCCAATGATCAAACTTTGGCAAAACGGATTCTGGAGAGTGAGGAAATTCCACGTTTGATTGCTCCCTTGGTTTTGGAGGGAGGCAGCATTCATGTGGACGGTAGCGGAACTTTGCTTACCACGGAACAATGCCTATTGAGCCGAAATCCTGGTGAGACCCAACTGGAAATTGAAGGATTTCTATCGGAATTTTTAGGAATTTCTAAGCCAATCTGGCTTGGAGAGGGACTGCAAGATGATGAAACCAATGGACATGTGGATAATCTTGCTTGCTTTGTAAATGAAGGGGTCGTTTTGGCTCTGAACTGCGAAGATTCCCAAGACCCGAACTATGAACCTCTCAAAGACAACCTGCAGCGCCTTCGGTTGGCAACAGACGCACATGGACGTTCGCTAGAGGTCTTTACGATCAATCAGCCGCCTGCAGCTTTTCGAAAGAATGGAGATCGGCTGAGTCAATCCTATTTGAATTTCTATCTAGCCAATGGTGCGGTGATCTGTCCGGCATTTGGATATACGACAGAAGATGAATCTGCTGTGGAAAGACTGTGCAGCTTATTTCCAGATCGAAGAGTCATTCCAGTTTCCATCTCGAACCTGATTCATGGTGGAGGAGGAATCCATTGCATCACTCAACAGCAGCCAGTTGGGCGAAATTCAGTCAGTCCCAAAACATCTTGACTACAAACGTAACCAGCTCATTTCATGGGGTACGTTGCCTAATTCGATGATCCGTTTGATACCTAGATCATCGTGATTGGCTACCACGTCCAAAGGCTGAATTTCTGTATTATGCTCATCACCTCTGCCGACTAATGCCGTGTGGTAGCTCGCGGATAGAGGCATTAGTGCTGCCCCAGTACTCCCCTGTAAATCAGCCTGTCCGTAGCACAGACAAAAGTATGCTTGATTGGGTTCTCCAAGCCAATCAGCTTCTGCATGGAATACAGTTCCTTTGACACCCACCTGAAGCGCAGGCATTCGAAGTCGGTACTTCCGATTTCTTTTCTGAGTGATGGCTGCTGTGACGCTTCCCCTTTCCAAGTTGATTTGTCCACCTTCTTTCTTAAGAATCAGTTGTGCTCTAGCGTAGCTGTTAAGTTGGAAGGCGCTTTGGTCTGGAGCCCCCAGAATCACTTCACTGTCCTTATCCACCTCGACAACCTCACCACTGAATACCTGATCACCAACCTTCAATTGTTTTTGCGTCTGGGCTATTCCACGTAAAGCAAGAACTTGCAGAGTGTCAGCTTGTATTTTGGACGATTCCTGAGCCCTCAGATCTATCGGTGAGGCCAAAGAACTACTTTTCTGGCAAGAACCCAATGCCAAGAGTGAGATAGCTTGAAGGCTTCTCTTCAGCAATTTGCGGCGGTTACAGCAACAGGAATACATAAAATCAATCTTTGAAGACCTGTTGATAAGCACAATAGTCCGTCAAGGCTTTTTCTTCACAACGAATTCGATGAAAGAGAAGCATGGCGTTGGCAATCGAGAAGAAGATGGAGGTCCAGATTGCAGAATGCAACAAAGGAAAAAAAGCAATTTCCAGGACTACACCAAGGTAGTTGGGATGACGAAAGTAGCGATAGA
>DJYX01000037.1:0-5132 GCA_002450295.1 Deltaproteobacteria bacterium UBA6967 | reverse complement strand
AAAGTCAAAATGGCATGATAGCGAAGACCCTGCCCGATGATGACAAGAATCATTGATGGCCCAGCGAGTTGCCATGAAAATTCCCTATCCAGGATCCAAACTTCCAAGAGCATCGATAGTATCCAGCCACTATGCAGAGCAACCATTACTGGATAATGTCTCGGAAAAAACTCCTCACCACCACTTTCCAGCAAAATTTTGATGTTTTGCTGGCTCCGCTTGAGTTCCCAAAAGCGTTGCAGAACGAGTAATCCAACGAATCCACTGAACAGTAGCGCACTGCTCATGCGGACTTGCGCCACCAAAGGCGTTCAGATTCAGGTGTGCTAAGCGGTTCTTCTTTTGTGGGATTTGCTGGAAGTTCACAGAGCCAGTTTAGCAAACCTGAGGGATCCCAGTGACGAGAATCTTTTCCATAACAGTAACGATCCAAGTCTTTCAAAATGGTTTGAGCATCCGGAAATTCGCTACAGAGATCCGTCCAGCTAGGTTTAGGCGAAGGATGCCACGAGCGAAGCCAGCTCATGAGCGCACTTCTACTGCGGAGGGCATTGCCACTTCGCAGCGCATCCAAAGCATCCTTGTAGGCTTGACGAACTTTTGGTGATTCCTCCTGTGAGGCCTTCGGTGCATTATTTGGCTTGGCTGATTGGGTTTTAGCAGTCCAGAACCAGAGACCTATTGTCCCGGTCCAAAGTGCCAGTAGAACAGCACTAATCGATTGCCAAAGCCAACTATCGGTATTCATCTCTTGCGTAGCTGAGCGCTCCGCAGTGGATGTCGTCACCGTTGTATCAAGGGGTTGGAGTTGGGTTGGTGCAAGGGCAGCAGGCAAAACTTCAATAGTCCTTTCTGGTAGTCGTGCAACTTGGGGTTGATTGGTTTGTAAGTTCCACCAATTGATTTCGATAGCAGGTAGCTTTATTTTCCCTGGTTTTGTTGGAACCAAGGCAAAACTTTGGAATCGTTCTCCGGTCACCCAGTGATTGTCATTGCTTGTTTTCACCTCCGCTGGATCAGAATAGATCTTGAGTGATTCTGGCATGCTCATGTTCCACTCAGAGAGTTGCTCTCCAAGTAGCCCAGTTGCCCGCAATCGAATCTGCCGAGAAACTGAATCTCCAACACGAAAGACAGGTGGGTTGGGATCCCATTGTTCTTGGAGCACCATTTCCTGAGCTGGCAGCCACCATCCTTGTGCATCCCTTGGGACCGGGGTAACTCGAACTTGTTGAGAGGGCGTTTGCAAGACTACTCGCTGGGTTTTGGCTCCAAGATGCCGATTCAGACCCTGAAATAGGCTTTGCCCTTTAGAAGCCAGGATCGCTTCTCCCTGATAAGTTAAGGCTGGAATTTCTAGATTCCCACTTTCTTGTGGAAAGATCGCGTATCGTAGGGTGGTGACGTTAAGTCGGCGGCCATTCCGCACTTGCTGTTCATTTTGCTGATCCAGCAATTTGACAGGAACGTTGGGCAGGTCTGGTGGTGTCAGGCTCTCGTTTTCAACCAGAATTCCTCGTTCTAGGCGAATTTCCAAAACCAGCTGCTGCTGCGGATAGACTTGTCGTGGTTCGACCCGGGCGGCTATCTCAATTGGCAGAGCCATTTGGTGACTCTTGCGATCAGCGATCTCCAGTTGGATTTCCTCCGTCTGTTCGTTCCCTAGTTGAAAGGGAGGAATTCTAAGGACTCCAGCCTGGTTCGGCAAAATGGTAAAAATCCAGCGATGTGCTTTGGAAATACTGCCATTGATGATGGACGTTTGGCTTTGAGTGCTCCGACTCAGGATTTTTAGTCCATCCATTTCAGGGATCTGTAAATCTCCATCTTCTTCGGCTTCAACAATCAGTTCAAAGGCTTCTCCTTGTACAAACACATCCCCTTGGACCCATGAACTCAGGGCTGCAAATACGGTTTGATGGCTAAACATCATCAGTAGGAATAAACCAAGCAACCAACGCATATTTTTACCAAAAATCTGTTTCGTGATTTAATTCCGAAGCCTGTCTTCGACGAAGACTCTCCAAGCGCATCTTATTTCGAAGTAGTTGCCCGGGATCATCAGGAACTTTTCGAAGCCATTGTTGAAGCGTTTGTTGTTGCTCTTCATTCTCATTTCCTTTGAGATAAGCTGCTGCTTGATCTGATTGCTCTTCTTTCTCGCTTTCATTTCCTTCTTCAGGAGTCAGTAGATTTTTCTGTGATTCTTTCTGTCCGGTTATCTCTTGATTCTCGGAATCAGTAGTCTCTTTGCCACTAGCTGAACCTGTATTCTTTTGATCAGAGTTTTGTTCACTTAGCTGCCCTGTAGAATCTTCTGATCCTTGAATATCATCAGGTTTTGGGACTTGTTCCGCAGACTTTTGATTGTTTTGCGCAGAGTCTCCATTCGCTGCGTCATTATTTTCTGGCAGCTGATTTTGTTCAGTTGGATCTCCTGAGGATGCAGACTGATCAGGCTGTTCCTGCGAATCTTCTTCACCTTCTTCTGGTCGGTTTGGATTGCCTCCAGATGACTTGTCTTCTTGAAATTGCTTTTGTTGTGAATCCAGTAGCTTTGCCACAAGATCTCTGTTGAATTGGGCATCCTCCCAGTCTGGTTCAGCAGCTAAAGCCTGATCATACGCTTCAAGGGCCTCAGGAAGTTTTCCATTTCGTGCAAGTGCATTCCCTCGATTGTAGGACGTTATTGGACTTTCTTCATTTGACCAATATTGTAGAGCTTCTTCATATTCCTGAGCCTTGTAGGCAGCGATTCCTTGCCACGTAGAGTCATTAAAAGTCTGTGCTGCTTTAGCGGCTTGACCTTCTTCCAGAAGTTCATAGGCACGTTGATTGTCATTGATGAAAAGCTCTCTCCACTCCCATGCTTGACTCAATGATGGCCAACTTGTCAGGACAAGCACAAAGAGCCATCCTCTCCGGAAGATCAGAGCTACCAAGGGTAGTAATAAAACAAACAACCATGGTCCTTCTTCTCTCCAGCGATCAGTCGTGAGTTCCTCCTCTTGTTCCTGAAAGCCCTGATCCTTTTCTTCAAATGCAACTAGCCGGTCCAGATCGCTATCGTCATATTGCACAGGCAGAACCTGACCACCTAGGGTTTCGGCTACAGCTTTCAAGGGAGCCAAGTCCAGCTGAGGAATGACAATGTTATTGTTGGTATCCTTCAGATAATTGCCTTTTTCCAAAACAATGGGGGCCCCGCTAGGAGTTCCAACTGCGAGGACAGTTAGTTTGTGCCTCTGTGATGACAAAAGGTTTTGAAGTGGCTTGACTTGCTGATCATCGATCCCATCAGTAATCCAAACCAAATGGCTATTTTGGATATCAACTTGATTCAGCATTTCAATCACATTTTCAAAGGCTAGGTCTGGCCGACTCCCACGAACAGGCATCAGGCTGGGATGAAGAGAGGGCAATAAAGTACGGATTGTCTCTACATCCTCAGTCAAGGGGACTAGCGTATGGGCATCACCCGCGTACAGCACAATTGCTGTTTGGCCTTCCTGAAATCGATTTAGGAGATCCTCAATTTTGTATCGTGCCCGTTCCAATCGATTTGGTTGTAAATCTGTGGCCAGCATTGAATAGGAAAGATCAAGCAGAATTACTCGAGCCTGATCGCGAACCAGCAGTGGTTGAGGAAGACGTTCCCAAGCTGGTCCCGCCAGGGCAAGTGTGCTTAGAACCCAGATCAGAGCAAAGCCAACTTGAAGCTGCTTTTTTCGGTGTTGGCTGATTTGGGAAGATACAATCAACAAGCGCTGGAGAGGAGGAGAGATCCATTGCGCCCAATCAATCTGGGAACTTTGGATTTTTGGAAGGAACCACAATATTACCCCCCAAAGAGGTAGCAACCAGAGCCACTCTACTCTGAGGAAATGAAACTCTAAAAGAGCAGGAATTTCCATTGATGAAGTCAGTAAATCAAAAGACGACGCAAGTTTTCAAAAAAATTACCGATAATTTTGCCATGGCCAAAAAACTTTGCCAAGCCACCTTGGACATGGAGAAAATATGCGTCAAGATTGGAATTTAGAATTTCGGCTCTTGGAATCTGCTCTGCAGGTCAGGGATTATGTGCAATTGAGTCATCGTCCAAAGAATTTGCAGAGGCACTCACAAACGTCAAAGCCTATACCAGTCAATCCTGGCTGGGAATTGGCTCTTCGAGAAGCTATGCAACCGACGGGTTGAGAGAAGTCTCTCGATGATTCTGAGCTGCCACAATCCAATGTGGGGCTCGTGGATGATGTAGCGGATGAATCGATTGGTGTCCGAGACCCAGTTCCAACAAGCGAAGAATCATCAGCGCAGTCATACCCCAGATGTGATATCCCTCGAATTGGAAGTGATGTGTGAAGTGAGGATATGGTCGCTTCTCATGGTGTTGTCGAAGTTGATGCTGTGTAGGGTCCAAGAAGAATGAGATTGGAACCCAGAAGCAGCTCTCGATTTCAGCCTCATTTATCTTTGGCTCAAATTGATTTGGTATTCTTGCAACAAAAGGCGAAACCAAACATCCATGAGGTGAAAGCATCTGCTCTAATTTTCCCACAAAACGAATCTGCTCTTTTTCTAGCCCAACTTCCTCCCGACTCTCCCTGAGAGAAGTAAAATAATCTGATTTGTCTTCCTGATCCCTTTTGCCTCCTGGGAAAGATACATGTCCTGAAAAGCTTCGGAGCTCCGCAGATCGCTTTGTCAAGAGTAAGGAAGGCTCACCCCGATACAAACTGAGGGGAATTAAAACAGAGGCTCTGTTCGTAACGAGATCGTTGGTAGAGGGATGATGCTCTCTCAGTCGGTCTTCAATTTGTTGCAGCATGAGGTGATTACCGTTGACCAGAAGCTTTTCATGGGGTGAAAAAGAGATCCCGGTTGTTTTTTAGATAGCGTCGAACTGCCTCATGAATCTGCCGTGCGGCTCCCTGACAAGTTTTTGCGTAAGGAGGAGTGAAGCGGATGTTTTTTTGTTGAGCATTGCCGAAAATGTCACGTTCTAAAGAACTGTCCAAAACGTAACAGGCTGAGCGAGAGGATTCCAATTCATTGGCATTCTGCTGGACACAGAGATCTAGTAATTCCACAGCAGAATACGAAGGCAGTTGGAAAAAACCTTGAGCCTC
>DJYX01000114.1:25379-29031 GCA_002450295.1 Deltaproteobacteria bacterium UBA6967 | reverse complement strand
AATCAAATAACCATTTGAAGAGTTCTGATCTTGGCCATTTATCCAGCTGAATACATGCAGACATGTCTTTTGGAAGAATCCGTGGCAGGTTTCCAATTAGTCCACCTCCTGTTATATGAGACCAGCCTTTGATCAATCCTTTTTCATTGAGTGAAGACGCAAGACCAGCATAAATTCTTGTGGGGGTCAGAAGAATATCTCCAATGCATCTTTCAGAGTCTGGAAAGGACTGTTCAAGAGAAACCCCTTTTTCAGCAAGTAGCTTTCTTACCAAAGAAAAACCGTTGCTATGAAGGCCAGATGAGCGAAAACCTATCACCAAATCTCCAGAAGTAATTCTTTCACCTGTGATTAGTTTGTCTTTCTCAACAACCCCTACAACAAAGCCTGCAAGATCATACTCATTTTGGGCATACATGCCCGGCATCTCTGCAGTTTCCCCCCCTAGTAACGCACAGTGGGCCTGCCGACAACCTTCTGCAATACCCCCAACAATGTTTTCAATCTTTTCGGGTTCGAGTTTTTCACAGGCAATGTAATCCAGAAAATAGAGTGGCTCAGCCCCAGAGACCAAGATGTCGTTGACGCACATTGCAACCAAGTCAATGCCGACGGTCTTGTGTTGGTCCAGTTCAAAAGCGAGCTTAAGTTTTGTACCAACCCCATCTGTCCCTGATACAAGAATTGGTTCTCTATATTTTTGGATATTTAGCGCAAAAAGCCCACCGAAGCCCCCTAAGCCACCAATAACCTCCGGTCGATGAGTTGAGCGAGCATGAATTTTTATTCGCTCAACGGCTTCATCTCCAGCACGAATATTGACTCCAGCTTGTTGGTATGTTTGGCTCACTGTAGTTCACCAAAACCATAGGTTGGTGTTGGATAGCTGCCGTTGAAACACGCCAAGCAGTGTCCTCGGTTTGGAGCGGAGTCCTCTCTTCCGATGGCTTCGATCATTCCCTGTTCTGAGATAAAGGCTAGGGAGTCCGCATCAATTTCTTTGGATATTTCCTCTACTGAATGCTGCGCAGCAATTAATTCAGAACGAGTTGGAGTATCGATTCCGTAAACACAAGAATGACGAATTGGGGGAGCACTAATTCGCATATGAATTTCTTTTGCACCAGCTTCTCTAAGTAGTCGAACAATACGACCGCAGGTGTTTCCCCTCACGATCGAATCGTCAATCAGGACAACCCGTTTGCCTTTAATCACCTGCCGAACGACGCTAAGCTTCATCTTGACTCCTTGCCGCCGCATCATCTGATTCGGTTGTATAAATGTGCGTCCAACGTAGCGATTCTTGATCATACCTACCTCGTACGGTAACCCTGAGGCCTCTGCATAGCCAATTGCTGTTGAAAGACCACTGTCAGGAACACCGATGACAATATCAGCTTCTGCTGGAGATTCTTGGAAGAGTTTTGCTCCGAGTTGCTTTCTGGCAAGATGGACACTCACTCCCCCAAGGTCACTGTCGGGTCTGGCGAAATAAATGTATTCGAAGGAGCAGAGGGTTCTGGGTAATTCTGGAGCAAAACGGGTGGAGTGGGGACCTTGCTCATCAATGACGAGCATTTCACCCTGATGTAGGTCACGCACAAATTCAGCGTCGATGACATTAAAAGCACAACTTTCGGAGGCAACGACCCAACAATTCTGACCTATTTGTCCTAAACAGAGTGGACGAAAACCACGCGGATCTTGGGCCACAATCAGTTTGTCAGGTGTCAGTAGAACCAACGCATAGGCCCCTTCAATTGCTACCAACGCAGTTTGAAGAGCCTTTTCAACACTAAGCCCTGATTGCGCCATCAGGTGAGAAATCACCTCGGTATCACTATCGGTTTGGAAAATAGAGCCTCTGCGTTCCAGATCACCACGCAACTTTTGAGCGTTTACGAGGTTCCCATTATGTGCAATGGCGACTTGACCACCAGTGTAGCGGAAGCGAAGGGGCTGAGCATTAGTGATAATACTGGCGCCAGCGGTAGTGTAGCGGACATGGCCAATTGCATGACAGCCGGGAAGTGTTTCCAGAGTTTGTTTATTCAGTGCTTCTGTAACTAGGCCCATCCCGCGACGAACGTTTAGAACCCCTTCATCACTTACACAAATCCCTGCACTCTCCTGGCCCCTATGTTGAAGAGCATGCATCCCATAATAGGTTAATTCTGCGGCATCAGGGTGATTGAAAATGCCGAATACACCGCATTCTTCGTTCAGGCCATCTTCGTCAAACCAAAATGACATGGATCCTTTGGTTGAATTTTTTGGGATTTAATCAAGTTTTGGTAAAGTAGTTGCGGAAGCCATTGCGCCAGCATGCTTTCAACGATTGAATTTGATCTTGAATCAAAAGCTCATCATTGAAAGAAATACGAAACTGATCAGAAACTACCTTACCCATCATCATAGCAGGGATCTTGTGCTTAGCCATTATGGATTGGAGTAATGCTGAAAACTGATTTGGGATACTAAGGAGGATCCGTGATGGACTTTCACTGAAAAGAAATTCATCTGCCCGAAGAGCTGATTCAAAACTTACACTAGCCGAGAAAGATTCAGTAGAAGCTTTCACAAGTCCAACGGCCAATCCTCCGAGAGATAAATCATGAGCGGAGGAAACCAAGCCACTTTCAATTGCAACGAGAACAGCTTCCTGAAGACGTTTTTCTCGGTCCAATTCTAGTTTAGGAGCGTCGCCGAAGATTCCACCTGAACTGATCTCTTGGTAACAAGAACCTCCCAACTCTGCGAAAGTCTCACCAAGAAGCCAGATTTGATCACCCAGACTCTGAAAATTTGAGGGGGTTATATGATTAAGATTCTCAATTAATCCAACCATTCCAATGATTGGTGTTGGGTAAATTGCTTCTCCATGGGATTCATTGTAAAGGCTGACGTTTCCGCCTGTAACGGGGAGTGATAAAAACTCACAGGCTTCGGCCATTCCTCGAACAGATTCCTGCATCTGCCAGAAAATTTCTGGCTTTTCAGGCGAGCCATAATTCAGCCCATCGGTCAACGCCAGTGGTCTCGCCCCTGCACAAACAACGTTGCGGGCAGCTTCCGCAACTGTAATCAGTCCACCCCAATATGGATCGAGAACAACGTATCGGCTATTACCGTCCATGCTGATAGCCAAAGCTTTTTGGCATTCTTCTAAAATGATGACAGCAGCATCACCTCCTGGCCCTTGAGCAGTCCGTGTCCCCACCATCGAATCATATTGTTGATAGACCCAAGATTTATCTGAGATATTTGGATGAACAAGGAGTTGCTTTAGAACTTCAAGGTAGTTCTCCGGTTCTTTTTCTGGAGATGAACTTTTTGGAAGCGTCTCTTTTTCTGGAGGATGAGCTTCCCTCTGATAGACGGGTGTCAACTCACAGCATGCATCAAGCGGTAGGTTTGCCACTTGCTGACCATCTTGGAATAAGCTCAAATGCTGGCTGTTGGTTACCTCTCCAACAATCGCGTTCGGCAGTTCCCACTTGTCACAGATCTTTTGAACTTCTGACTCCCGACCTTTTTCAATGACAAAAAGCATTCTCTCCTGGGATTCGGAGAGCATAATTTCATAAGCTGTCATTGATTCAGCTCGCTTTGGAACTTTATCAAGGTTTAGGTCAATACCAGTTTGTCCCTT
>DJYX01000114.1:22460-24991 GCA_002450295.1 Deltaproteobacteria bacterium UBA6967 | reverse complement strand
ACCACAGCTCCAGTCTGGTAAATTTCCACGCAGGCTTCTAACAGCCTTTTACCAGCAAATGGGTCACCAACCTGGACAGCAGGTCGTTTGCTAGCAGACCCCTCACTCAGTTCTTCCGAAGCGAAGGTCGCCCCATGGATTCCATCTCGGCCTGTCGCATTTCCCAGATAGAGAACGGGATTCCCCAGACCACTTGCTTTGCCATGCTGAATCTGGTCATGCTTTACAATTCCTAGACAGAAGACATTGACCAGAGGATTTTCATCGTAGCAAGTCTCAAGAAATACCTCACCGCCAACAGTTGGTACACCAATACAATTCCCATATGCAGCAATTCCTGAGACGGCATGGGAAAGCAGATACCGATTGTGTGCTTTATCAAGCGTGCCGAATCGGAGAGAGTTCATCAGTGCAATCGGCCGTGCTCCCATGGAAAAAATATCCCTCAAGATGCCACCAACCCCAGTCGCAGCCCCTTGGTAAGGCTCGACCGCCGTGGGGTGATTGTGACTCTCAACTTTGAAAACGACTGCCCACCCATCACCGATGTCAACTATTCCTGCTCCTTCCCCAGGGCCTTGAAGTACTTGGGGACCTTCTGTCGGAAATAACTTCAACAAAGGCTTCGAGTTTTTGTAGCTACAGTGCTCAGACCACATGACGGCAAAGATGCCAGTTTCTCTATAGTTTGGCTGGCGGCCCAAGAGCTCTACAATGCGATTGTACTCGTCTGGGATCAATCCCATTTCACGATAGATTTTTTGCTCTGCGATTTGCTGAGGGGAGGGTTCCTGAGGCATTGAGTCAGGCTGTGTGGTGATCAAGCATGGATTGAAAGATTCCAAGTCCATCAGTACTGCCAAGCCACTGCTTCACAGCTCTTTCCGGGTGGGGCATCATTCCTAAGACATTCCTTTGTTCATTCAACAAACCAGTGATTCCAGCGAGAGAACCATTGGGATTGTTTTCTGGGGGAAAGGAGAATGCTATCTGACCGTTTGACTCCAGTTCCTGATGAGTAACTTCGTCACAATAATAATTTCCTGAACCATGCGCGATTGGAAGTCTCAGGAGGTCTCCAAGCTCGTAGCTAGAAGTAAAGGGAGATTTTGACTGCACCACTTTTACAGGGACCACATCACAGATGAACTGCAAACTCTGATTCGGCAGTAAAGCACCGGGAAGCAAGCCTGCTTCAATCAAGATTTGGAATCCATTGCAAATTCCCAGAACTAATTTTCCTGAATTGGCAGCTTTTTTCACAGAGGCAATGACTGGAGAGACGCCAGCCAGAGCACCAGGTCTCAGGTAATCACCATAAGTGAATCCACCAGGTATCATAAGCACATCGAAGCGGTCCAAATCTGTGTCTGTGTGCCAGACGTATTCCGCAGTTGCTCCCTTTATTTGTAGAATTGCCTTGTAGAGATCAACATCACAATTTGAACCAGGAAAAACGAGAACGGCACAATGCATCAAGCTTCCTGGATTTCGATCTGGAAATCTTCAATCACTGGATTGGCTAACAATTTCTCCGCCATTTCCCTTAGTTGGAGACTTGCAGCCTCACGGTCTTCTGTGGGCAAGATCATTTCAATTTGGCGGCCGATACGAACCTTCTCCACGGACTCGAAGCCCAAATGCTTTAAAGCTCCTTGGACAGCCTGGCCCTGAACGTCTAACACATTTGGTTGTAACATCACTGTGATGACTCCCTTAAGCATCTTTCCCCATGTGTAATCGTTTCCAAACCTCTTGATACGCTTCCACTAAACCCCCAAGGTTACGACGAAAACGGTCCTTATCCATTTTTTCATTGGTTTTTCCATCCCAAAGTCGGCAAGTATCTGGGGAAATCTCATCGGCAAGAATCAAAGACCCATTAGGCTGACGACCAAATTCGAGCTTGAAATCAACTAGTTGTAGATCAATTTTGCTGAATCTTTTGGTGAGAAAATCATTGATTCGTAGAGCACTTTCTCTCAATTCCTTGATTTCTTGGGTTGTGGCTAAGTCAAGTAGGTCAATGTGATTTTCAGTTAGCAGGGGATCCCCAAGGTCGTCATTTTTGTAGTAAAATTCTACGATTGGCTGTTTTAAGGAACGTCCTTCTTTCCAACCAATTCTCTTTGCGAGAGAACCAGCTACTGCATTCCGGACCACGACCTCCAACTGGATGATTTCTACACGACGTACCAATTGTTCAATATCAGAAACTATATCGATGAAATGGCTGGGAATACCAAAGTCAGCGAGGTCTTTGAAAATTTGGGCACTGATCAAATTGTTTAAAACACCCTTGCCAAGGAGCCTGTCGAATTTCTGTCCGTTGAAAGCTGTTGCGTCATCTTTGTAACGAACCCAAAGAACTTCAGGGTCATCTGTCAAAAAAAGCTGCTTGGCTTTTCCTTCGTAGAGAAGAGTGGAGGGCGATAGATGGGTGCTCTGCATCGAAGATCGATTGATTTGTTTGAAGTAGAGGTCTGAAATAGTTATCGGACTCCTCTAAAATGTCAAAGGGTTATCCGAGT
>DJYX01000114.1:6769-22059 GCA_002450295.1 Deltaproteobacteria bacterium UBA6967 | reverse complement strand
TGGATATCTTGGGGGGTACGGGAAAAACGATTGGATTTTCTTGTCATTTCAGCGGCTTTGTAAGCAGAGTTGATCTCGGCCTCACTTTGGCGAATCTTTGGAATCGGCACCATTTTGTTGACAGTCTGACTGGTCTGAAAGTGCCGTTGGTAGAGGTTGGGATCACGTGCCCCTCGGTAGGGGGGAGACTTTAATTCATCGACAAACCATAGATTATTACGGATCATATGTTCAGCGGCATACCCAGACTCTCGATCTCCGGTTCGCGGTCTTGGCTTGCCATAGCGGTTCTGCTCGGCCATAAATCGTTGGTAACGTAATTGATCATCTCCTGCCAGCACATTGGGGAGAAGACCTAGCCAGATAACCAGGGTTGCCAAGCTGAAGATAAAGAGGGTTGGTCTAATTTTCGCCACTCTTTCATGAAAGATACCAGTTCGTATCACTTTGAGTTGCGAAGTCTTTTGTTTGAAGAACAACATTTTTTTGCCCTTATCAACTTGCCGTGGACTCTAGCCAATAGAGATTTCCCCCAGCAGCCTGTCAACTACAGGAATTTTAATGGATCAAGAAGAAGCACTCTTTGAAGAGCAGGAAACGGTACTGCAACTTCCAACTGGAACCCCAGATCAAATGGCCAAGGCCCTGCTTGAAGGCCAAATGGGGGTGACTGATTCCCACATGCATCAGGTACTGCAAGCTGCACTTTCCCGAGGAGGTGATTATGCAGATCTGTACTTTGAATACGCTTACCGGACCTCTGTGGTAATGGAGGAGAGTATCATCAAAAACTCTTCAATTTCCATATCCAAAGGAGTAGGCGTGAGGGTTCTGAAAGGAGATCAAACGGGTTATGCTTACAGTGAAGATCTCAGCTTCGAAGCAATGCAACGAGCGGCCCGAACTGCAGCCTCGATTGCGACCTCAGCTACTGTCAAAGAACATGAAGGCTACCAATTTAACAGGTTAAAACCCTCGAATCATTATCCTGTGATGCGGACGGTAACCGATCTGCCTCTGGCAGATAAAATCACGAAGATTCAGGCTGCAGAGAGAGCAGCCCATGACTTCGATCCACGAATCAAGCGAGTCACCGTTTCAATGGTAGATACGGTAGATATTGTTAGAATCGTGACCTCTGATGGACGTTTTGTGAGTGACGTCAGGCCTATGTTCCGAATGAATGTACACTGTGTTGCTCAAGAAGAAAAAAATGTTCAGACAGGCTCAGCTGGTGTCGGAGGACGGGTTGGCCTGCCTTTTTTGGAAGCAGAGGATCATCCCAATCAAATCGGTAAAAAAGCAGCAGCAGAAGCAATTCTTCTACTGGGAGCGGAACAAGCCCCATCTGGATCAATGCCAGTGATTCTTGGCCCAGCGCAATCTGGGATTTTGTTGCATGAGGCGGTTGGTCACCCACTGGAAGCAGATTTCAATCGGAAGGGATCTTCGGCCTACAGTGGGCGAATTGGTGAACAGGTAGCGTCCCCCCTTTGTACGATCTATGACACGGGTACTATTGACTATGACCGGGGAGCCCTGAATTGTGATGATGAGGGATTTCTGCCAAGCCAAAATCTCTTAATCGAAAACGGAATTTTACGGGGCTACATGCACGATCGGATTAGTGCTGCACACTATGACCTAGAGCCCACAGGCAATGGTCGAAGGGAATCGTATGCTCATTACCCAATGCCAAGAATGACGACCACCTACTTGGCCAATGGCGAAACGGATCCTGAAGAAATTCTTGAGGCAGTGGATCAGGGAATTTACTGTGTTTCCTTCAGTGGAGGACAAGTAGACATTTCAAATGGGGATTTTGTCTTTGTGCCGACAGTGGCCTACTTAGTTGAAAAGGGGAAAATAACTAAGCCCATCAAGAATCTGACATTGATCGGTAATGGACCAGATGCCATGTCAAGGGTTAGTCTTGTGGGGAATGATTTTGCGTTCAGTGAAGGGATTTGGACCTGTGGAAAAGATGGGCAGAGTGTACCGGTGGGTGTTGGCTTGCCAACCGTATTGATCTCAGAAATGACTGTAGGAGGAATGTGATTGATCAGTACAAGCAGTTGGCATCAAATATTGTCGAATACGGAAAGAAACTGGGGGCGGATCAGGTCTCAACTTCACTTGTGAATGCAGTTTCCTTTCAGGTGGAAGTTCGTGATGGAAAAATCGAATCTTTAAAGGAATCGGGCTCTGCTGGGATGTACGTGACACTATGCAAAGATCAGCAACGTTCAACAATTTCTTCGAATGACCTCCGGTTGGAAACTCTTCGTCCATTGATGCGTTCAGCCATGCAGTCTTTGCCATTCATGGGTAAGGATCCTTTTTATAGTCTTCCTGATCCAAAACTACAGGGACGTGCCGATGTTACTTTGGAATTTTCAGATCCTGATTTTCCGATTCATCAGTCTGAGCAAAAAGTAGAGATGGCCATTGAGTTAGAGGAGAAGACCCTTGCTCTGGAATCAAGCCTACGTTCTGAGCAGGCCTACTATTCGGACCTGGTTTCTCACACAGTGCATGCTGATTCAAATGGGTTCTTAGACGGTTATTCTAAAACGCTCTACAGTGTTGGCATTTCCGTAGTTACGGAAGATAAGGCAACTTCAGGTCTCAATACTGGAAGAAAGCAAACCGATGGCTGGTTTAGCAGCGCAAGATTCTGGGAGAAATTAGAGTCCCTTGAATCAATCGCAGATAAAGCATGTCAACGGACGCTTCGCAAGTTGGGGGCAATCAAACCACCTACCTGCGAAGTGCCTGTTGTTTTTAGTGCGGAGATGGCCAGGAGCTTCTTAGCGAGTTGCAGCTCTGCGATGATGGGGGATCATGTTTTTAGGAAACAGTCTTTTCTGATGGACAAGCTAGGCGAGTTGGTTGCGAATCCACAAATCCAATTGTCAGATCAACCATTGCTTTCAGGAATGTTAGGAAGTCGTTATTTCGACAGCGAGGGGGTCATCGCCAAACCGTTGACTTTGATTGAAGATGGTAAGCTAGTCAATTACATGCTCTCCACTTATGCTGGAAACAAATTAAAGATGGAATCCACCGGTCATGCAGGGGGTATTTCCAATCTAGTTCTAGAGCCTGGAAAATACACAGAAGAAGAGTTGATCAGTAGCGTGGATAATGGGCTGTATTTGACCTCTATGAGTGGACAGGGAGTAAACGTTACCACAGGTGATTATTCCCGAGGAGCACAGGGGCTTTGGATTCGTGAGGGTAAGTTGGCTGAACCTGTCAGTGAATTCACCATTGCCAGCACCTTCCAACAGATGTTGCACAATCTTGATCTGATTGGCTGCGAAGTTGACACAAGAAACCCGATCCTAACTCCGCCCTTTCGCATCAATAAGATGAGCATTAGCGGCACCTGATTGCTTCATCATCGTAAAAGCCGATGAACGATGGGTGCTCCCAAAACCACTAATACTAAGCGAGTCAAGTGGTGAGTGAGAACGTAGGTTAAATCCGCGCCAGTGATAACCGCGATCATCATCATTTCTGCCTGTCCCCCTGCTAGAAAAGCCAAGAGCGCATTCAATTCTGAGGCGATCCCTAGTTCGATGATCATCATGATAAAACAGCCACTTATTGTGGCTAGGACTATGCTATAGACGACTCCAGCAAATATATCTCTACGTACTTCTGCCAAAGTAATCCCTGTGTAGTGAACTCCGACGGAGAGTCCAATAAAAAACTGTGCACACCACAGGATTTCTGCTGGTGGGCGGGTATGAATCAGGCCAGATAATGAGACGATTGCTGTCAGGATCATTGGACCAAGGATAGATGCCCCAAAAAGATGAAAGCGTTCCGCTATTTTCCAGCCCAACAAACCACAAATTGGCATCAATAGAAGCTCCAAACCAGGAACAGAGTTGATAGGAACTCCAGGTGGGTTGTGTAAATCAATCTGCCAAATCATCGCCATCAAAGTCGGTGCTACCCAAATGATTCCCATTACGCGCGTGGCGTGAATCAAGGAAAGTGCTCTTGGGTTACCCCCTGCTTCCTGACCAAAAATCAGCATGTCCGACAAGCCTCCTGGCATAGAGGCGTAATATGCCGTGGCCTTGTCGTAATGAAATACTCGACGAAAGAGGGGATATCCTATGAGTCCAATTATGAGTACGAAGATTGGTACGAAGAAAATAGACTGCAGGTACCGAGGGAATTCATGCAGCACTTCAGGTGTGATGGAAGATCCGATCGCAACTCCAAGGAACGTACGCATGAAAATGCTGAACACTCCCATATCCTCCATGGGTTGTCGACAGAGCGCTGCGATCAGGCATCCTGCCATCGGGCCAAGTAGAAGTGGAAGAGGAATTCCCAACAACAGGAAGGCAACTGAACCAAGGGAGGCCGCGACTAAGGCCATCCTCCGTTTCCGATTCAGCCAGCTTAAGAGAACAAAGTTCACTAGGAGTGAACCTTTTTTTGAATTGAGTTGATTAGGGTTGGAGCGAACAGGCTCACCGCAGCAAGAATCCAGAGGGTTAAACAGATATTGGATTCAAAGAAGATGATTACATCACCACCACTATAGATCATGGCTCTGCGGAAATTGGTTTCGATCAAATCTCCCAAGACAACTCCGAGAATCAGTGGAGCTAGAGGGAAATCCGCTCGACGAAGAAAATAGCCTATCAGTCCAAAGATCAGAATCAATAGAACGTCGAATTCACTGCCGTTGATGGTGTACGCACCAACCACACAAAGCATCGTGATCAGGGACATCAAAATCCATCGGGGTGTCTGAAGAATTTTGGCAAAGAGGCCAACAAGAGGCAGGTTCAGAATGATCAAAAAGAGATTGCCGATGAACATGGAAGCTGCCAGTCCCCAAAAGACATCTGGGCTGGTTTCCAGTAATAGAGGGCCTGGTTTGATGCCAAAACTGATCAGTCCACCTAGCATCACGGCTGTTGTTTCGCTTCCGGGAACTCCCAGAATGAGCAGAGGGATAAATGAACCAACGGAGGCTGAATTGTTAGCAGATTCTGGAGCAGCTACCCCCCGAATATCTCCATTGCCGAATTGATTGGGTCTGAGGATTTTCTTCTCTGTTGCATAGGCGATAAAGCTAGCAATCGTTCCTCCTGCTCCCGGTAAGACCCCAATCAAAAATCCTGAGACACAACTCCTCAATGAGGTTGCCAGGGAATTTGTGATTTCCTTGAAGGTAATCCACAGGCTTGTTAGCGGTTGCATCTGAGATTGGTCCCCTTCCTTTTGTCCAAGCATAATCAGAATTTCGCTAACAGCAAAAAATCCGATCACAACAACGATGAAATCAATCCCATCGTATAGCTCCATCATCCCGAAGGTCAACCGGCTGACACCGGTGGTGGAATCAATGCCAATTGCAGCTATTGCTAACCCTAAAAAAGCAGAGATAATCGCTTTCAGCAGGCTCCCTTGGCTGAAACTTGATAGGGCTATAAATGCGAAGACCATCAAAACTGTGTACTCAGCAGGGCCAAAATTGATCGCAAGTTCAGCTAATTTTGGTGCGAAGAAGGCAAGAAAAAAGATGGAGATAGTACCGCCAATGAAAGAAGCAATCGCCGACATAGCAAGTGCTTTTCCACCCAGGCCTTGTTTGGCCATCGCGTAGCCATCAATGGTCGTGACAGCTGCTGCAGATGTTCCCGGAACATTGAGCAAAATGCTGGAGATGGAGTTCCCGTATTGTGAGCCGTAGTAAATTCCTGCGAAAAGGATCATCACGGTTGCTGCTGGAACTTCCAATGTGTAAACAATTGGAAACAGGACAGCAATGGCGTTAACGGGGCCAATTCCCGGCAACATACCAATCACGGTTCCAAGGAAAACTCCCAACAAGACGAACAGGATATTTTGAAAAGTGAGGGCGGTTGCAAAGCCCTCAAAGAGTAGTTGAATGGATTCTATGTTTCCTCCTAGCTTTATTTCAGCCAGAGGCCACGACCGAGGGAAATCCCCAGCAGGTGGTCAAAGAGTAGCAGACAGAGGAGAGAGAGGATGACAGAGCAGAGAATGGCCTGTTTCCAGTTTGCTCCGAAAAGTTTGGCAACAACAATCATCATCAGAATCATAGCACCAAGAAACCCAGTGTAGGGTAGGAACAATGAATAAATGATGATCACACCTACAAGAGGAAGTCGCTTTCGCCAATCCTCCCAGACTTCGGCTTCAAACTCGTGCTGTGTTGGCCTAAGAACGAGTCCAAAACCAAGCAAAACCATTACGGATGCAACCATGTAGATCCAATGATGAGGACCAATATCCCCATTATAGAATCCTACTTGAATGAATTTGCCTGCGTATCCGTAGGCCAAACCAAATCCTAATATGATCAGGGCAGATAGTCTGTCTGCTCCTCCCTCTCCCCAGGACTTCATTACTTCATGAAGCCAAGATCAGTGGAAATTTGAGCAACTTTTCCAATTTGCCCACCTACAAAGTTCTCAAAATCTTTACCGAAGGATTTGAATGGCGCTAGGCCGTTCTTGGCGCTCAGGTCAGACCATTGGCTTGAATTAGCAACTTTGGTAACAATGTCAACCCACTCTTTGTAACGAGCATTGGAGATGTTTTTGGGCACGTAGAAACCTCTCCAGTTAGCTCCAATCACATCATACCCTTGCTCTTTGGCTGTTTTAGCTGAAGGAACAGCTGGTATTCGATCTGGGGCAAGAATCGCTAGGATTCGGATATTACCCTGCTTCTCGTATTCTACTAATTCAGAGATGTCACCAGTGAAAGCATCGGCTCGCTTGGATAGGATTTCCAACATTGCCGTACCACCGTTGTCGAAGGAGATGTAATTGATTGCCTTCAGATCGGAGATCCCAGCTTTGTCAGCCACAATAAGAACTTTCAAGTGATCCCACCCCCCTGCGGAACTACCCCCAACAATTGCCGTACGTCGAGGGTTGTCTTTCATTGCTGTGACGAGATCGCTTAAAGTCTTGAACTGAGAGTCTTTATGAACAGCAATCGCTCCGTAGTCTGCTCCTAGGGCACCGACCCAGCGAACATCAGAGGCCTTGAAACCAGAATAAACGTTCTGTCCAAGACGTGCTGCAGTGGCCATACTAGCTGCGACAATCAGATTCTCATCATCACCTCGCTTTGTTACAACGTGGGCATACGCTTTTCCGCCACCGGCACCAGACATGTTGGTCACCGCCATTGTGCCGTCAATTAGCCCCATGTCCCCCATTACTTGCGCAGCTGGTACACGACAGGTGAAATCCCATCCTCCTCCAGCACCAGCCGGCGCGATACATTCGGTATTGCCTGGCTTAGCCATCGCAACCCCAAGCATCGTGGTTGCCGCAATTGCTGTTCCAGTCAAGATTCCCAATATTGATTGCATTGATTTACGCATGCCATCCCTCCTAATTTTCGTAAAACATGAATTGAAAACGAAGTTACCTCCGTTCCTGATGTCGAAAGTGCATGGATTCCGTCCATTGTCGGAATTGTCATTTCGACCTGAGTAATGCAGCAGGATAAACTCCTTTGCACTTTCGCACCAAAGAAATATGTTGAACCTCCCTTCAGGTCAATCTTCTGGGTTTAAAATTTTTTGATTCTGTTTCGTGCATACTGTTCATAAAGTTCACAATCAAGCTGAGGAACTGATGCTACCTAATCCAACACCAAGTTATTCCGCATTTCAAAAATGGCTGCCGCGTTCACTTGGTAAGAGAATGTTGTTGTTGATGATGGGTTTGTTAGTCCTGTTGGTTTGTGCGACGGGTTTCATTGGGAATCAAATTGTCACAGGAATCCTCAATGAATATATTGGTCGAGTAGCACTGAATGTTTCCCGCTCAGTCTCTCTTTCGCCGATAGTTTCTCAGGGACTGATTCAGCTAGAGCCGGATGGGATCCAGAGATACGCAGAAAGTGTGCGGGAGGCAACAGGGGCAAGTTTTGTTGTAGTTGGTGATTATGAAGGCAAACGCTACAGTCACCCCGTTCCTGAGCGCATTGGAAAGTACATGGTTGGAGGAGATAATGAGAGAGCACTTGTCCAAGGACAGTCCTATGTCTCGATTGCCGTTGGTACTCTGGGGCCTTCTCTCCGTGGAAAGGTTCCTATTTTCTCAAGCGGAGGGGAAATTCTTGGGGTTGTTTCTGTGGGCTACCTCATCGAGACCGTTCAGGATGTAATCCAGCCTTATCAGCAGCGACTTCTTTTCTGGATTCTAGGGCTATTCGCAGTAGGAGCATTGGGAACTTGGTTCATTGCACGAGAGGTAAAGCGTTCTATCTTTGGTTTGGAGCCTTACGAGATCGCCGGTCTGTATCGAGAGCGGACGGCGTTGTTGGAGTCGATTCGTGAGGGAATCATTGCCATCAATGAGAAAGGGGATGTGACCGTGATGAATCATCAGGCAGCCCAGATCTTGGGTTTCTCTCCAGAAGAAGCTCTGGGACGTCCCATCGAACAACTCCTGCCAGAAACGAGAATGCTGGAAGTCCTAAAAACAGGTAAAGGGGAGTATGATCAAGAAATGTTGATCGAAGAGGAAGAGGTCGTGGTAAACCGAGTCCCTATTTTAGAACAAGATCATGTGACGGGAGTGGTTTCCAGTTTTCGGCGAGCACAGGAGATTGACCGACTTGTTCAAGAGTTGACAAGTATTCGAGAATATTCTCAAGCATTGCGGGCACAAACACATGAATACTCGAACAAATTACACACTCTTGCAGGTCTGATTCAGATTGGTGCAACGCAAGAGTCACTGGACTTAATCGGCCGTGAGTCTTCCGGTTATAATGCCCTGTTGCGTCAACTTTCTGACCAAATCCATGACCCATTTCTCTCTGCGATTATTGTTGGTAAGTATCATCGGGCTCTGGAACTCAAAACAGAGTTGGAGATTGATCCAGAAAGCTCAATGGGTAACATCGGCCATTCCAGTCGCAGTGAAAAAATCATTACAATTATAGGGAATCTGCTAGAAAATGCGTTGGAGGCATCGGCCTTGGTTGAAGGTAGAAAAAAAGTGACCCTGTCAATGACAGATGTGGGTAATGAGTTGATCTTCGAAATAGAAGATTCTGGACCAGGGATCAGCCAAGAGCAGCAAGAGACAATTTTTGATGAGGGTTTCACAACAAAATCAGGCATGGGACGAGGAATTGGCCTGAGACTAGTGCAGAAAAATCTGATTCAAATTCACGGGCACCTGACGATTGGGAAAAGTTCATTAGGCGGTGCCCGTTTCACCGCGTACATCCCTAAAACCACTACGAATGATGAAGATGGTCACCAGAGTTCTGATTGCGGATGATGATCCTCGGATTACCGAGATTCACCAGCACTACGTCAGCAAATTCGAAGGATTTGAAGTGATTGGCCTTTCTAATACTTTGGAAGATACTAAGCTTCAGATTGAAGTAATGGAGCCACAGTTGCTTCTGTTAGATATCTATTTTCCTGACGGCTCAGGGATTGAGTTGCTCAAGGAAATTCGTCTTCGTTCGCAAGCACTGGATATCATTCCGATCACTGCAGCCAAAGAAGTGCGTCTGCTTCAGGAAGCCCTCCGTGGAGGAGTCTTTGATTACATTCTAAAGCCCGTAGTGTTCTCTCGCTTTGAACAAACTCTCCGGCGCTATCGCACTCACCATTCCAATCTACAATCCTTGGACAGTCTGAATCAGTCTGATATTGATCGGATCATCCACCAGGAAAAACCAACTGATTCCTCGCGGATGGATTCAGGGCTACCGAAAGGAATTGATCCTGTGACTCTAGACAAAATCTTTGAAGAAATGAAGGAGTGCTCAACAATGTTTACCTCAGAGGAAATGGCCGAGAGGGTTGGAGCGAGTCGGACAACTGCACGTCGCTATCTGGAATATCTTGTAAGCCGCGGTAGTGTGGAGGTGGATGTGAGTTATGGTGGTGTTGGCCGTCCAGAGCGCATTTATCGAATGACTCGTTGAAGGGAAGGGCTTGGGGAACATCTCGGTGCATGGAGAAAAAATCAGAATCTTCTGCTCCGTATCCTGATTGACTTCTCAGCCTTGCTTTGTTCAACAATGAAAAGGATGATCCTTTATTGAACGCATAAATTTTATTTAATTTTCAGGATGCAATTGGAGATTTGAAAATGGTTACAGCGATAGTGCTGATGAATGCGGATCGAATGCAGATCAAGGAAGTTGCCCAAAAACTTGTAGACATGCACCAAGTCACAGAAGTATTTTCGGTCGCTGGTCGATACGATTTGATTGCGATAGTACGTGTCAAAAGTACAGAGGAGGTGGCGGATACAATCACAGAAAAGATTGGGTCACTGAAGGGGATCACTGCTACAGAGACCCTGATCGCTTTCCGAACTTACTCTCGTCACGACTTGGAACACATGTTCTCTATTGGGGAATGAACGAGCACCTTACACGCGAAGATTACGGACGATTCCCCGCTGTTGAGGCTGATTTCCGCCTGAGTTATGGAACAGAAACTGACCAGTTTGGTGATCTCTATCTGCCCTCTTTAGACGGACCGCATCCGGTGGTGATTCTGCTTCATGGTGGCTGTTGGCGGAGTCGTTTTGGTTTGGAGCCACTGGGGCGTGTTGCAGAAACTCTGCGTCAATTGGGAATGGCTGTCTGGAATCTGGAATACCAGCGCCTTGGTCAGGGGGGAGGGTGGCCATCAACGATGCAAGATGTAGCAAGGGGTGCTGATCACTTGCGATTACTGGCAAAGATTTATCCGCTGGATCTTTCACAAGTGATCGCAGTCGGTCATTCTGCGGGAGGACATTTGAGCTTATGGCTGGGAGCTCGATTTCACTTGCCTAGTAGTTCTGAACTCTATTTCCCAGATCCACTGCCACTCAAAGGGATCTTGTCATTGGCAGGAGTGGCTGATCTAGTTCGTGGAGTTGCCTGGGATGTTTGCCAGGGTGCATGTGCCGATTTGATGGGTGGAACGCCTGAGGAGTTTTCTGAACGCTACCAACAGGCATCACCTTGTCAAATGGGACCAATTACAGTACCCCAGGTTCACTTGGTTGGAGAGCAGGACGAAATTGTCCGTGCAAAGATGGTTCAGGAGGATGTGGCCGAACTTCGGAAGCATGCCCCGGCGAATGCAATAGATTTTGAGGAGATTGCAGAAATTGGCCATTTTGAGTTGGTGGATCCAGCTTCAACGACATGGTCAAATGTGGAAAAAGCTATTATGAAACTGCTACGTTCAGAATGAATAAACCATGGCTCTGGGAACAGAGCGTTTCAGTAACTACCATATAAGGAATGAAAATGAAAAAACTGCTTCAAACCCTTTTGGGAACTTTGGTACTGGGCTTGGGTTTGGCCAATGCGGGCTTCACTCAAGAGCCAGTCAAAATTGGGATGGTCACTACTCTTTCTACTGGTGGTGGTTATCTTGGTCAAGATGTCCGAGATGGATTTCTTCTGGCCGTCGAAGAAGAAGATGGAAAACTTGGTGGGGTCCCTGTTGAAGTCCTTGTTGAAGACGATGGACGAAATCCGGTCAATGGAAGACAAATCGTCAAAAGATTCCTGGATCGGGATCGAATATCCATTTTAACAGGTGTGATTTTTTCGAATATCTCTCCAGTAGTGGCACCGATGGCCTTGAAGGATGGAATTTTCTACATCTCTCCGAACTCAGCTCCCTCGACTTTTGCGGGGAAAGAATGTCATGAGAACTATTTTGTAGTGTCATGGCAGAACGACACCCTACACGAGGCAGCAGGAATGGGTGCTACAGAACTAGGCTATAAAAAAGCTCTGTTGCTAGCGCCCAATTATCAGGCTGGGAAAGATGCTTTGGCTGGATTTAAACGATTCTTCAAAGGTGAAGTCATTGACGAAATTTATGTCAAGCTGGGGCAGAACGACTACGCTGCTGAAATCGCTCGGATCCGAGCTGCGAAGCCAGAAATGGTCTTTCAGTTTTTGCCCGGAGGAATGGGAATCAACTTCCTCAAACAGTATTCACAAGCAGGCCTGATGAAAGATTCTGCTATGGTTGTTTCAGGATTTTCGGCTGATATTAAAATTCTCAACGCAATCGGTGATGCTGGCTCCGGTATCATCAGCACTTCTCAGTGGAACCATGACTTAGACAATGCAGCCAATCAGCAATTCCTTTTGGGTTTTCGGAGTAAATTTGAACGCGAGCCGACTCTCTACGCAAGCCAAGGTTACGATACCGCAAAGCTCATTGCTAGCGCATTGAAAGCAACAGGAGGAAAGGTACTGGAGGATAAGGCAGGTTTCCGTGAGGCATTGAAGACCGCTAAGTTTGCGTCCGTTCGAGGGAATTTTCGATTTGCTTCCAATCAGCATCCAATCCACGATCTCTACATTCGTGAAGTTGTCAAAAAGAATGGTCAGATGCAAAACCGTATTTTACGAAAAGTAGCAACTGATCATCAGGATGCCTACGTTCAGGAATGTGGGCTCCGCTAAGGGCCCTTATAAGTTAGCGGTTCCAGAGTAATTACTTGATTCTGCTGATTGAACAGCTACTGAATGGTCTTCAATTCGGCGTATTCCTTTTTCTTGTGTCCGCAGGGTTGACGCTGATTTTTGGGATCATGGGGGTAATCAATCTTGCCCATGGTTCCTTGTATATGGTTGGAGCCTACGCCACCGCAATTGGAATGCAGTGGACAGGCTCTTTTTGGTGGGGCCTGTTGATGGCCTTACCTGCTGCTGCTTTCACGGGGTGGCTCGTGGAGTTGGTTATAATCCGTCAACTCTACCGTAGAGATCATCTGGACCAGGTTTTGGCAACCTTTGGTTTAATTCTTTTTCTGAATGAGTTAACGACGATCTGCTTTGGGCGTGCTCCTCTCTTCCTCAGTTTGCCAGAGACGCTAAGCATCTCTGTAGAAATTTTACCCGGCCTGCTCTACCCACTCTACCGACTGCTGATCATTGGTACTGGTCTGCTCCTCGCTTTTTTCCTGTATTTGTTAATTTCGCACACTCGGGCAGGAATGCTTCTTCGTGCAGGGACTACTCACCGGGAGATGGTCGAGGCCTTGGGAGTAAATTTGACTCTACTGAATACAGGGCTTTTTGTGTTGGGAGCACTTTTGGCGGGTTTTGCAGGAGCCCTGGCAGGGCCGTTGATTTCAGTAGAAGTAGGAATGGGAGAAAACGTCCTGATTCTTTGCTTTGTTTGTATCGTGATCGGTGGATTGGGCTCTATTCGGGGCGCTCTATTTGGTGCCCTATTGATTGGCATGGTCGATACCCTCGGAAGGGCATTTTTGGCAAGTGGTCTACGCCTGATACTTCCACTTGATTTTGCAGACAGTATTGGTGCTGCCCTTTCTTCAATGTCGGTTTACCTGCTGATGGCGTTAGTCTTAATCTTTCGACCGCAAGGTATTCTTCCTGTCCTCGGTCGTGTTCGATGATGGTTTCTGAGAATTTTGAGGCAAGACTAATGTTGGGAGTTGGTATTCTACTCATTGGCTTCCCCTGGTTTGCTGATTGGCTGGATGAACCCTATCTGGTTTCAACAGCCTCACGTATCTGGATCTATGCGCTTGCTGCCATGAGTCTGAATTTGCTTGTCGGGTTTGCGGGGCTTGTCAGCTTTGGCCACTCAGCCTATGTGGGAGTGGGTGCTTATGTTGTGGGCATTCTGGCTTGGCATCAATACGAGGAAACAAATTTTTTGGGATTGCCTGGAACCCTGGAGGGATTCATCTCTATCCCATTCGCCATGATTGTCTCTGGGATAGTGGCGCTTGGAATTGGTGCTCTATGTCTCAGAACTAGAGGCATCTACTTCATCATGATCACTCTTGCATTTGCTCAGATGCTTTTCTACTTCTTCGTTTCCTTGGAACAATATGGCGGAGATGACGGCCTGATGATGATGGATGGACGAAACAAAATCCCTGGTCTTGATTTGGGTGAAGATCGGCAAATGTATTGGCTCAGCTTAGTTGCACTAGGTCTGGCAACATGGTTTTTGCGAAGACTTTCCATGTCTCGATTTGGGATGGTATTGCATGCACTGCGGCAGAATGAAACACGTCTGAAAGCCATTGGAGTTCCACCTTACCCCTACATGCTGGTGGCCTTTGTGATTGCAGGTGCTTTGGCAGGCCTTTCGGGTGCTCTGTTAACAAATCACATGGAGTTTGTGAGTCCCGATTTTTTGCATTGGACTCGCTCGGGGGACCTACTGATCATGGTGATCCTCGGAGGTATTGGAACTTGGACTGGGCCAATTCTGGGAGCGATTGTCTTCCTGTTGCTCGAGGAATTTCTCCCTCTGCTGTTTCAAGAAATAGGGCTATACCTGTTTAGCGAACACTGGCGGTTAGTTTTCGGTCCACTCCTCATCGGCATTGTACTTTTTGCAAAAGGGGGTCTGCATGCGTTGGTGTTCAAGCAGATGAAAGGGGTCGATGGCGCTTTTGCAAATTGAGCATCTCCACAAGAGATTCGGAGCACTTGCTGCCACTGATAATCTCAGTCTGCAAATTAATCAGGGAGAACTCCACGCTTTGATCGGGCCCAACGGAGCAGGCAAGACAACATTGATTTCACTGTTGAGTGGATCGCTACAACCTGATTCAGGCCTGATCAAATTTCATGGAAGAAATTTTTTGCAGGTTCCAGAGACAATTCGCCCGAGATTGGGGCTGGTTCGATCATTCCAAATCACATCAGTATTTCCTGAGTTCAGCGCCTTGGAAAATGTGACTTTGGTTCTACAAAGTCAACAAGGACACAGTTTTCGATTTTGGAAAGTAGCTCGTAATGATTTTGAATTACGATCAAAAGCCAAAGAATATTTAAAGCAGGTTGGCCTTGATCGAGAATCAGAGATCCCAGCTTATGCCTTGGCGCATGGTCAACAACGTCAATTAGAACTGGCAATGGCCTTGGCTTTAGAACCTAAATTGTTGCTACTAGATGAACCGATGGCAGGGATGGGGCCCGAGGAAAGTTTGAAGGTTGTCGAGCTGCTGCAGCAATTGAAGGGCAAGATCACGATGCTTTTAATTGAACATGACATGGATGCAGTATTTTCTGTTGCAGATCGTGTGTCCGTTTTGGTTTATGGGCACGTGATTGCCACCGGCACACCTAGTGAAATCCGGGAGAATAAAGAAGTTTGTAGTGCCTATTTGGGTGAGCATGAAATCCCTGTTGCAAATTGAAAATCTGCAAGCAGCCTATGGAAGGTCCCAAGTTCTGTTTGGAGTAAATCTGGAAGTATATTCTGGAACTGTGGTATCCCTTCTTGG
>DJYX01000114.1:0-6370 GCA_002450295.1 Deltaproteobacteria bacterium UBA6967 | reverse complement strand
TTCGATTTTCTGGTCAGGAAGTTCAGCAATGGCCAGCATATCGAATCAGCCGGCTGGGTATCGGTTTGGTCCCTGAGGGACGTCAGATTTTTCCATTGCTGACTGTCCGAGAAAATTTACTCGCAACCGCAGCGAATCGGCACAATCTAAACTCTGCTTGGGATCTCAAAAAAGTTTATGATTTGTTCCCAATTCTCCGGGATAGGAGAGACCAATTGGGCAACTCTCTCTCTGGTGGAGAGCAACAGATGTTGGCGATTGGCCGTGCTTTAATGACTAATCCTAAGTTGCTGATACTGGACGAAGCCACAGAAGGACTTGCACCACTGATTCGAGATGAAATTTGGGGTGTGTTGGAGTCCCTAAAGGAGCAGGGTCAATCAATTTTGTTAATCGACAAAAACCTTGAGCAACTGATGCGTTTGGTTGATCAACATTTTCTAATGGAACGTGGACGGATTGTTTGGGAGGGGATGAGCAAAGAGCTTCGGAAAAATCCTGAATTAATCCGCCGTTATTTGGGAGTGTAGTGAGCGTTGGCTGCTTTCCGCAGTGAATCCAAATTTTTCTTATAATCAGCTGAAGTTCCACCTTGAAAGACCGCTGAGCCGGCTACGACTACATTGGCACCTGCCTCGACAACTTTTCCAATATTTTCAGGTGTGATTCCTCCATCGACTTCCAGCTCAATCGAACGATCCCCAATCATCTCTCGAATTCTTCGGATTTTTCGTAGTTGTGATTCTAGAAAAGTTTGTCCTCCAAATCCTGGATTGACACTCATCACCAGAATCAAATCCAGCTTCTCCATGAGATACTCCAATGAACTTTCGGGAGTTGATGGATTAAGGGAAACGCCGGCTTTCTTACCCCTAGATCGAATCTGTTGAACTGCACGATCAGTGTGATGACCCGCCTCCACATGAACGGTGATGACGTCTGCTCCCGCATTGGCAAAAGCCTCGAGATAGGGCTCATATGGTTCAATCATCAAATGCACATCGAACGGCTTGTACGTGTAAGGACGGATCGCTCTGACAACATCCGGACCGATTGTCAGATTCGGGACATAGTGACCGTCCATTACATCCACATGAATCCAGTCTGCACCTGCTTCGGATACATCCCGAATTTCTTCACCAAGACGAGCAAAATCAGCAGAAAGAATTGAGGGAGAAAGGGTGATTTCAGGCATACATTTACTGTTTGTATAGGATATCTGCTGAAGAAGGATAATTGATCAACTTCTAAATTATTGAATTCTTCAGTCAATGAAAACGAATATCAAAAAATATCCAGTTATCAATAAGTTAGTGCAAAAGCAACCCTAAACGTTCAATGATTTGTTGAGGGTTCAGTACTTCACGAGGTGCTTGCAATTCTACTGCTACTCTAGGCATACCGTAAACGACACAACTACTTTCTTCTTGGGCAATCGTCCAAGCCCCTTTTTGCCTCATTTGGAGTAACCCTTTTGCGCCATCACTTCCCATACCCGTGAGCAAGATTCCCATTGAATCAATCCCGGCGTTTTGAGCAACTGAATCGAAGAGCACATCCACCGAGGGTCTATGCCGATTGAAGAGGGCACCAGAATTTAATTCAACGCAATAACCATACGCCTCACGTCTCAACTCAAGGTGTTGATCACCAGGTGATAATAGGGCCAATCCAGGTTCTAATCGATCTCCTGAGACGGCTTCCTTGACTCTGATTTTAGATACCCGATCCAGATTTTTTGCAAAGGAGGTGGTAAAGGCTTTGGGCATATGTTGGACAATCAAGATCCCTGGAGTCTCCGGGGACAATTCTGCAAGAATTTCCCGAAGACTATCGGTTCCGCCCGTAGAAGCCCCGAAAGCAATGACGTTGGGTGTGTTGGCAATACGTGGTAGTTGGCTAGCATTTGAACGAATTCGTCTGCCTGGGATGACTTGCTGATGGAATCGTTGTTGAGGGGTTTTGAGCTTTGCTTGTGCGGCAGCTTTCACCTTATCAGTAATTTGCAGAGCAAGATCTTGAAGTCCAGAACTGACATCAATCCGAGGCTTCTCAATGATTTCAAGAGCTCCCAATTCCAAGGCTTTCATAGCTGTCTCGGAACCCTCTGCAGTATATGCGCTTACCATCACAACTGGCATTGGTTTGGAAGACATCAGACGTTCTAAGAAGGTCAGTCCGTCCATTTTGGGCATCTCGACGTCCAATGTTAGAACATCTGGTAAGCACTCACTAATTTTTCTTAACCCAATCAAGGCGTCCGGAGCCGTACCAACAACTTGAATTTCTGGGTCAGTTTCCAAGATCCTGCTGAGAGTATTTCGTGCGATTGCCGAGTCATCAATAATCAGAACACGAATTTTGGGAGGTAACACGACGCTAACCTGGATTTCAACGGAGCATACTGAGTTGCTCTAATTCATCGGGTGCTAGTAATTGTTCCAAATCTAGGAGAATGACCATTTCTCCACGCAGATTGGCGAGTCCCTTAACGAACTTGGAGTCTAGTTCAGTGGATTCTTCGGGAGCTTCTAAAAGATTTTCTTGCTGCAAATTCACAACATCCACAACAGAATCGACTACTACACCAATCACTTTGCTTCTGATTTGAACAATGATGATGACTGTGAACGGGCCAGTCTCATATTCAGCCATTTCAAAACGTTTTCGAAGATCCATTATGGGCAGTACCATTCCTCGTAAATTGATCATACCCAGTAAAAATGAGGGCATCCTAGGTACGCGCGTGATGGTCTCTGGATAACTGATCAATTCGCGGACTTGCAGAATCTCCAGTCCATAGGTCTCCTTCCCCAACCTGAAAGTAAGCCACTGTTCTCCATTGTGATGGAGTAGTTGATAATCAAAGTTTTCATCTTCTTCATCTAGAAGACTGAAATTCCCCAGCACATGATGCGGTTGGAAATCCATGAGGCCTCTTTCAGTTCAAAATAGCCGCGACGTCGAGAATAAAACACACCGAACCATCTCCAAGTATTGTTGCGCCAGCAATTCCTGGAATATGAACGAAGTGTTCTTCCAGACTCTTGATTACAACAGGCAACTGATCTTCAATGCTGTCAACCAATAGACAATATTTTTGTGTCCCCTGTTGAACGACAATCAACAATCCCTCTTCAGGTTTATCAATAGCACCCTCGATTTTGAGCCGCTGGTGAAGCCGTACTAGGGGGAGATACTGCCCTCGAATATCAATTAATTCGCCTTGATTTTTATAGCGCTTCTGCTGATTCGGAAGAGGTCGAAGAGTCTCGGTGACCAACAACAATGGCAGCACAAACATTTCTTTACCAACACGAACCAACATCCCTTCAATAATCGCAAGCGAGAGAGGCAGCTTTAGTTTGAGTGCAGTACCTTTTCCAAGTTGGCTGCTGACTTCAATGTTGCCAAGCAACGCCTCAATATCTCTTTTTACAGCGTCCATGCCTACACCACGCCCAGAAGTCTCTGTGACTTCTGTGGTGGTTGTGAAACCTGGTTGAAATATCAATTGAAGCACTTCCTGTTCGCTTGGCTGGTGATCTGTAGCCACCATTCCGAGCCTACGGCCTGCTTCTAAGATCTTCTGTGGGTCCAGGCCCCGGCCATCATCGGCGATTTCAACGATAACAAACCCCTGTTGTTGAGAAGCCTGTAAAGTTATCGTGCCGGTTGGGCTCTTCCCGGCATCAATTCGATCTGATGGAGTTTCCATCCCATGATCCATGGCATTTCTAAGCAAGTGCATCAGAGGCCCCTGAATCTGCTCAGTGATTGTTTTATCTAGCTCGGTCTCAGCCCCATAAATGTCTAGTTTGATCTGTTTTTGACGGCGGTTGGCAAAATCACGGACAACCCTCTTCATCGGAGCGAAGATTGTCCCAACTGGAACCATACGAACTTGCTGGATTTGATCCTGTAACTCTCTGACCGCTTGTTCATTATCTTCAACAAACTGAAGAAATTGCTCACCCAATTGATCGTCTGTAGCCTGGATTGCATCATTAAGGCGTAAGAGCCGAGCTTGTCGGATGACTGTTTCACTGACCAAATTTTGCAACCGATCTAATCTAGAAACCGGAACGCGTATCGTCTGGCTGGTTTTTGGGAGTTCTAAAACATCAACTTCCATCAGTTCAGGATTTTGGCTTGGTTCAGAATAATCGATTTTCTCATCTTTAGCGGAGATTTGAGCAAGCATGTTTTGGTGAGCCTGTTGAACTTCCTGTTCGTTCTCTTCTGGAGTTTCTATTGCTTCAATCAGAAATTCCGATTGTTCTCCTCGGTAAAATTCCAGTAGTGGATCCACTTCATCAAGTGGCTTATTGCTGACTAATTTAATACTCCACCAAAGGTACAATCTTACAGGGTCAAAATCAGACCAGTTGGGAAAATCACTTGTGTGAGCGATTACTGTCAATTCCCCAAATTGCTCGAGCTGCCGCAACAACATCATTGGCTCTTGCCCAAGCTCCAAGCAAGCTGGATCAAATTTGAGATGAATTAGGTAAGTGTTGCTTTGTGGCATTGAAGATCTGTTCAGCGGTGTCAGCTCTTCAATGCTAGATTCATCTGGAGAAAGATCTGTGGGTTTTTTTTGAACATTGCTGGAGGAATTATTTGGTGAGCTACTCATCAAGGGATTTAGCAACGAAAGCAAATTATCTCTGCCTTTCAATAGGGCAGAGATAATTTGAGGAGAGCTTTTTAGGGTACCCGATCTTAGTTTGGATAGAATTGCCTCAAACTCGTGTGCTTCATTAGCTAAATCAATCAGTCCAACCATTGCAGCACCACCCTTGAGGGTGTGAGCGGAGCGAAATAATCGTTGAATTACTTCATAGCTGCTTGGTTCTTCCTCCAGTAAGAGTAGGGAGTCCTCAATCTCTTGCAGGAGTTCTTGAGCTTCATCTAAAAATTCCTCTGCCGGTAATGCTTCAAAATTCATTTTTGATTGAATATCTGAACACCATCCCAGTTGGCTGGTGGAGGGTTCTTTCGCATTTCCTGGCACCTTTCCGCATAAATAGAAGGGAGCGAATCAAGAGGGTGATTTTCAGCGAGCTCACGGAAAATCTTCTCGGCCTCATCCCATTTCTGAGTTCTGTACAAGCTCAGTGGTTCTTCAAGATTTTCCATCACAGCCCTCTTTGCAGATTGCACATCAGACTTCTCGCTATTGAACAACTCGAAAATAGTAACCGGCTGCTTTCTCCCTTTCACCATTACCCGGTCAATTTCTCTGAACATCAGCCCATCTTGTTGATCTCCGAGAGTTTCCAGAGTCTGATCTGAAAAGAGCAAAGAAGCTCCATAGTATTTGGTCAACCCTTCAAGCCTTGAGGCTAAATTGACTGCATCCCCTAATACGGTGGAATCCATTCTTTCTTCAAATCCAAGTGTTCCAAAAACAACAGGTCCCGTGTGTACTCCAATTCCAATTGAAATTGGGACTTGCCCTTGCCGCTGACGTTTTTGATTCATGGTCCCCAGCACTTGTAGCATTCCCATCCCAGCATTCAGCGCATTCCTCGCATCATTTGTTGACTGATCCGTCTTGTCAAAAATTGCCATGACGGCATCCCCAATGAATTTATCGACGAAACCATGATTTACCATGATCGACATGTTCATCATTTTTAGATAATCGTTTAGAAAATCCATCAACTCTTGGGGAGAAAGTGGTTCTGATAAATCCGTAAACGATCGAATGTCACTGAAAAGAATGGTCGCCTCATCGCTCTCTGCTGTTCCAAAACGTAAAGACTCTAGCCCCTCAGGTGCGATTCTCTCTAAAAAGCCCTTCGGTACAAACTTCTCGAACAACCTGGTCAACCGATTGGCTGCTTCTGTTTCTGCAAGCTTAAGCTTCGTGGTCTTTAACTCTTGATAAGCCAAGACCTGCTGATCAAAAGCGCTCTGAAGTTGTCTGTTTAAATCTCTCGATTGATCCTCGGCTCTTTTCATGCGAAGTAAAACCTGAATCCTAGCGATCAACTCATCTGCAGCGAATGGCTTGGGCAAGTAGTCATCTGCAGAAAGTTGAACGAGACCTTGGACAAGGTTCTCTGTGGAGACCTGGGCAGTGAGAAACAGAACAGGAATGTTTTTCCAGTGGGTATCAGCCTTGAGTATCCGGATGCACTCATCTCCAGTGACATGAGGCATATTCCGGTCGAGGAGTATTAAGTCAGGAAGTTCTTTGGAGGAGAGTTTGCTGAGCCAGTGGAGGACCTGCAGTCCATCTTTGTGCTCGACTACCCTAAAGGTTTCTGGAGCAGATTCGAGGACACGGCGAACGTGCCCTCGAATGCTGCGGGAGTCATCAACAATGACTATTGATGGGGTCATTTCAATCTAAACCTGA
>DJYX01000170.1:28653-43949 GCA_002450295.1 Deltaproteobacteria bacterium UBA6967 | reverse complement strand
GCTTTTCGGAGAATGGATGGGCCGGACCCTCTTTGAGGGCTCTTTGCCGGGAGGAAGCGATCCCGCCATTTTGTTTGTCCTAGCTAGTTTCGTACTCTACTTCAGAGCTTGGAAATCCAACGCAACAGAGCGCCTGCAGGAGTGGCGTCCCTTTTTGGGGTTCATCATTACCACCACCCTTGCAGGAGGATTGGGTTTTGTTCACTGCCTCAAATGGATCATTGGTAGGGCTCGCCCACATCTTGTCTGGGACAAGCAATGGCCATTTAGTGAATGGTATGAATTTGGACCACATTACATCGCAGAGGGAATATACAGGGGAAGTTTCCCGAGTGGACATACTGCGGTTGTCCTTGTGCCGATGCTCCTCTCTCTAATTTGGTTGACAGACTACAAGTACCGTAAGCCACAGCTAGCGATCTTTTGGGCAGTTGGCTGTATTGTGCTGGCGGTAGGCATGGCAGTAGCCCGCTCCATGACGGCTCATCATTGGATCAGTGATAGTCTGGGAATTTTTGGACCTGTGGCATTGATAGCTTATTGGCTCTATTTCGATTTTTTGAAGGTTCCCCAACAGAGGGCCTATTTCCGTAGGAACAAGAAGTTACCTGAGATGCCACGTCTCTGGGAGTTAAAACTTTGTGGGTGGGGCTTTCTAGTGATTCTAGGATTGATCTGCTGGTTTTGGGGGTTACGCTCTGTCCAACTGCAGTCTATTCCCTATTTGCTGGGTTTGGCTCCAGTCGGAGCTGTGCTGATGACTTGGGGTTTCCTGAGGATTCAACGACTATATTCAGGTCTCTTTGACTGGATGCACCATTGATGGGAAGCTCGCAGTGATTCTTATGAATTTATATAAATTCATTCAGAAAGATTGAAAGGGAAGGGTTTTTCAAATCATGCTGAAGATGACGATTAGAAACATCAAAAAGGCTGAGATCAACATGAACGCATGAATGAAGAAGTAGAGCCGATGATGTTCGTGCATATTCTTCAGGACATCTACGTAATTCTTCAGAAAAGCCACCATGTTTGAACCTATTTTTCTTGGAATGGATAGTGCTTTGGACTTCGTTTGGTTGTCCAACAAATTAATTAAATTATGCTAACTTACGAAGAAGCCAAAGTCACTATTCTTGCGCATGCTCGAGCCCAAGAATTAGAAAAAGTTGATTTTAGAAACGCAGTCGGAAGAGCCCTAGCTGAAGATCTTGTCGCCCTAGAAGATCAGCCTCCTTTCGATAATTCAGCAGTGGATGGCTACGCAGTAAAATTGAAGGAAATTGCTAAAGCTACTGAAGAAAATCCAGTAGTTTTAAGATGCCAGGAATACATTTTCGCTGGTCGATTAGACACGATCTCTCTTCAGGAAGGAGAATGCGTTCAAGTTGCCACGGGAGCGCCCTTACCTCAAGGTACAGAAGCTGTCGTAATGCGCGAACAAGTTGTGAGAAAAGAGGACCAAGTTTATTTCTCGCATCCCACAAAAAGAGGGAATAACCTTCGTCGCAGAGGGCGAGACATGTCCATTGGAGACCCTCTGTTTCGAGTTGGAACAACGATTGCCCCAACACATCTCGCCCTGCTGGCAGCCCAAGGTCTGGTTGAAGTCCCTTTGCACAGAAGTCTTAAGATAAACATTTTGTCTACGGGAACAGAACTGGTTGATCCAACCATCAAACCTGGACCTGGTCAAATTCGTGAGGCAAACAGTTTTTTGCTTGAAGCTCTTCTCCAAACAGAGGCTTGTGAGGTAACTAGACTGCATCGGGTGGTTGATGACTTGGAAGGTACAATCAAAGTTCTTGATGAGGCGCTGAAGGCGGATGCCTTGTTGATATCAGGTGGGGTCTCGGTTGGGGACTCAGATTTTGTCAAGCCTGCTCTAAAAGAGTTAGGAGTCGAAGAAATTTTCTGGCGGGTCAAAATCAAACCTGGCAAGCCCCTTTTCTTTGGACAACTTGAAGATACCAAGGTTTTCGGTTTGCCTGGTAATCCAGCTTCCACGTTCGTTCTTTTTGAAGAATTGGTCAGGCCCTACCTGCGCAAGTGTCTTGGTCATCAACAACTGGAAGTGCCGATGCGATCCGCAAAAATCACTGAGGATTTTGATGAAACCTCAGAGAGACTACAACTTTTAAGAGCCCACTGGTACCACCAAGATGGTATTGATTGGGTTCGTCCTGTACCTCAACAAGGTTCCTTCAGTATCGCCTCAATAGCACAGGCTAACTCACTGATTCACATGCCAGAAGATTCCCAACCTTTACGATCTGGGCAGTCCGCCAGTGTTCGACCCCTTGCTCATCGCTTTGCTCTTTTTGGTTAATGAAACGCATTCGGAAAACATTCACGCTTGAAGAACTGGCTCGTCAGCTAGATTTACCCTTTAGCGGTGAACACTCCCTGAAATTAACTCATGCCTGTGGGCTGGATCAACTGAGACCTGGCGGGGTAGCTTATTTGGCTTCTGCTAGCGGATTGAGCAGTGTCCCTACTCCGAGAGGAATTCATCGAAAACAACATCATGAAGAAGAAATCAGTGGAGATGAAATTGCGGTGATCGTTCCAGCAGGCACAAACGCTGAGGGTCGAAATTTTCTGTTTGCCCACGATCCGCTGGCAGCACATGTTAATGCAACAGCTTTGTTGCATCCAACGCAACATCCAGAAGGCCAAGTGCATCCCACAGCGACCTTGGGCGAAAATGTTCAACTTGGAAAAAATGTTTGGGTAGGCCCGCAAGTGGTGCTCTATGATGGGGTTCGAATCGGATCAGGCAGCATTATACATGCTGGCTGCGTTTTGATGACAGATGCTGTGATTGGGGAGAATTGTGAAATTTTTCCAAAAGCTGTGGTTCAGGAAGACTGCATCATTGGTGATCGGGTGATCCTCCAAAGTGGATCAGTGATTGGGGCAGATGGACACGGTTATTTTCAGAGAGAGGGTATCAATCAGAAAATTCCACAAGTAGGCCGAGTGGTGATTGAAGATGATGTTGAAATTGGAGCAAATACTACGGTGGATCGAGCCCGATTTACCGACACTGTCATCAAGGCAGGAAGCAAAATTGATAATCAGGTTCAGATTGCTCACAATGTTGTGATTGGGGAGCATGCTCTGATCTCTGCCCAATCAGCCATAGGCGGGAGTGCGACTATAGGGCATCATCTGATCATGGGTGGGCAAACTGGAATCAGAGATAATGTACGGGTTGGTAATCATGTGACAGCAGTTGCGCGGTCGGTGATTACCAGCAATATTGCCGATAAGGAGGTAGTGGGAGGAATGCCGTCCAGACCAGTTTCTCAGTGGCGCAAAACTCAGGCATTGATTCACCGACTCGAAGAACTCTTTGACCGCCTCAAAAAAGTAGAATCTCGCTTGCCATGACGGAGGAATCTTCCACCGTTGATTCGGAAAACCCTTCTGCGGCTCATTCCGACGCTCCTTACCGCCTACGGGCATCTTCCCAAGGGAAGCGGCTCTTTGGTCTCCTGATAGATCTTGTCCTGATCATCCTTATTCTCAACACACTGGACAGCCTTTTTCGGCAGGAACACTGGGACCTTAAGCAGCAGGCTCGTAGCTGGTTAGACCTCACTTGGTTCTATGGTGGGGCTATGCTCTTTTTAGTTTTTAGAGATCTTTCACAGAACGGCAGCCCTGGGAAACGCATGCTGGGCATGTGCTTGCGTAAGATTGAAAATCTTAATGAAAGAGTGCCGAAAGACCGACTATTCAAACGTAATTTGAGCTTATTCATCCTGCCTTGGGAAGCTTGGGAAATCTTTCGAGATCCTTACGGAAGGCGCTTGGGAGATCGTTTAGCAGGAACGGTAGTCATTGATAATCCAGATGCGATGCGCCCCATGCGCCGCCTGCTGCTTTCAAACCTGTTGTTCTTTGGTTTCTTCGTCATTGCCTTGGGTCTGCAGCAACCAAACATGCGCAAGACCTCAGCTTTTCAAGTGGCCTATGAGGTAGTCAAGGAAGATTCAAGATACCTAGAATTGAAGGCTGCAGGACTTGAACTGGAAGAGCCAGAATTACATCTTGATTTCAGGGAAGATGCAGAAGATTCCAGAGTTCGTTTCAGAGTAAATCAAGATGATGAGGTCCAGATCTTTGAGGTCGTACTTGCCTTGGTACAGGAACCCTCTGCTCATTGGGAATTCAAGGGCTTGGAATTTCAGACCCTCAAGCAAGAAGAGGAAGATTGAGTAAAAATTTAAAGAGCGGTTGCCACACATAGTAAGAGCGTGGTAAAGTCTGATTTTTAAGAATTTCTTAGAAGGATCAAGCAATGGATCTCGCTGGTGAACATATTTCTTTAATGGACACAACTCTTCGTGATGGGGAGCAGACTCAAGGAGTCTCGTTTACACCCTCTGAGAAGATGAATATTGCGAAGGCTCTGCTTCAGAGAGTTGGGGTTGATAGGCTCGAAATTGCTTCAGCGAGAATCTCCCAGGGAGAACAAGAAGCTGTTCAAAACATAGCAGATTGGGCAAGTGGCCAAGGGTTTCTGGACCGAGTAGAGGTGCTCGGTTTTTGTGATCACAAGAGAAGCGTCGACTGGATTTTCGACTCAGGTGCCAGAGTACTGAATCTGCTAACCAAGGGAAGTGAAAATCACTGCAAGAATCAGCTTCGGAAAACACTTGAAGAACACGCTGCGGACATACGCCTAACGGTCGAATACGCCCAAAGTAGAGGCTTGCAGGTCAATATATATCTCGAGGATTGGTCAAATGGTTATCGAGATAAGCCAGAGTATGTCTATAACCTAATGGGGCACTTGGAAGGATTGGATATCAAGCACATTATGCTCCCAGACACCCTCGGAGTACTATCTCCAGATGAAGTCTTTGATAGCTTGAAAGATATGACTTCGAGATTCCCATGGGCGAATATCGATTTTCATCCTCATAACGACTATGGTTTGGCCACCGCCAACTGTCTATACGCAGTCAAAGCTGGAATTCGTAACCTGCACTGCACAATGAACTGCCTCGGTGAAAGAGCAGGCAATGTCTCCCTTGCTGAAATTTCAGTAGTTCTTCGTGATAAGTTGGGAGTTCACCTCAGCATTGACGAAACGAGCCTGGTACCAGTTAGCGAGATGATCGAGACCTTCTCAGGTAAGAGATTGGCAACGAATTCCCCTGTAGTGGGCACCGATGTTTTCACCCAAACAAGTGGAATTCACGCCGATGGGGACAGAAAAGGAGGACTATATCACAATCCAATTCAGCCAGAGCGTTTTGGAAGAATTCGAAGTTATGCACTCGGAAAAATGAGTGGCAAAGCGTCTCTCGTCAAAAATCTGGAGATTCTGGGTCTACAGCTTTCTGAGGAAAATCTGAGAAAAGTACTCGAAAGAATCGTCCAGTTGGGGGACTCAAAGAAAAATCTGACTCCAGCAGATTTGCCCTTCATTGTTACGGATGTCTTGGATGACAACGTCAATCAACGCTTGCGTTTGGAGGGTTGCAGCATCCAGAGTGGTTTAAATCTTAAGTCCACAGCTTCCGTCTGCTTGAGTTGGGACGAGAAGGAATACACGGAAGCAGGTTCAGGTATTGGTGGATACGATGCTTTTATGAATGCCGTCAAGAAGATCCTCAAACGCCGTCAAATTATTTGTCCTGACTTGGTGGACTATGAAATCCGGATTCCCAGAAGTGGAAAAACTGATGCTTTGACCGAGGCCGTGATTACCTGGAAGATGGGTGAACGTCGACTCCAAACGATTGGTGTGGATGGCGATCAAGTGATGGCAGCGGTTAATGCTACACTGAAAATGCTTAATTTGCTGATGCTACAGAATCAAGTTCAGGCTGAATCAGCAGCCTAACTTTTTGCAAGTGAATCCCAGAATTATTGAATCTCCCTGCCCGGAGAATGCTGATTTCCGAAATACCCTATTTGTTCCCATCACTGGAAATCCGGCAGGCTATCACCACCTCGTATTGGCTGAGTTGGCCTTAAGGCAACGACCTGAATTATCGAAGGTCGTTTACCTCCTCTCTAATGGTCATCATCCTGATCCTTTCAAAAGATCAGTAACCCTCCCCAAGGATATCCGTCTCCAACTGATGCAAGACTTGCTTGAAAGTCTACTTCAAAGTTATGGAAATCGACTCATCGTCATTTCTGATCATGTTGGAGAAATTCTTCGTCTTCGCCAAGTCGAGTTATTCGTTTCAAGCAGTGAATTTAAGAGGGATCACCAGGTTAGACTTTTGGATAATGTCAAAAATATTGGGACAGCTCTCTGGTCTGATAGCGAGTACAAAAGTCAGCGGATTCAGGTGTTGGTCGGTAGTGACTTGATCAACAGAATGCGGGATCCCCAAATATTTTCAGAAGCAGATTTGCAAGAGATGTCAAACTTGGCGGAACTGTTGGTAGTACCTAGGCCGGGGGAGCGAATTGTGGATACTTTTGCTGAGGGTCTGTCTCTGAAACAGAAAATTCTAGATCCTGATCTTCTGCCCATGGCACTTAAAAGCTATCTAAATCTTTCCTCAACGATAATTCGTCGAGCTGTATGCTTCAGACAGCAACTGCCCGCTTATCTGCCTGACAAGGCAATTGAGCATCTTGAGGAGCATCTTGGGGGTAGCGTCTCAAAGAAAATTGCTGAAGTTAGTGAGTGGGAAGTCAGGATTCAGGAACTAGAGAGAGATCTCCTAGAAATCAGTCTAAAGGTCTCTCGTCAGCTATTTGAGAGAAAAAATCCTCCGAAGATCTATTTTCTGGAAACAAGCGCTGGCGGACGGATAGCAGGGTCCTTGATTGGGCTACCTGGCTCGTCCAAATTCGTTCTTGGCTCTCAGGTCGCTTATGCCAATTCTACCAAGGAGCAATTGATTGGGAGATTTTTGGGGCAACACGAATCAAGCCTGTCAGAGGAATTGACAAAGGAGATGGCTTTGGCTGCAATGGGAAATACTGAAGCAAACATGGTGCTCGCTGAAAACGGGATGGCAGGTCCTCCTGATGGAACCTTGCGTAGCAACAAGAATGGGGTCTGCCACCTGGTGCTTGTAAAAAAATCAGAATTGACAGAGCAGCCATATGAGACGATTCATGAGGTAGTTCAGGAAAATCCATTCTTCACCAAACAGGAACACCAAATTCGTTTTGCGATCTCTGCTCTTGAACTGCTTTCTAGACAACTTGTTCTGTATCCTCCCTCAATAAGCCATTGAACTACCAACTCCCATCGACTGACAAGAAAGCCGAATACGTTAGCAGCAAATTCAATGAAATTGCGTTGAAGTATGACCGGTTTAATGACCTCATTACCTTTGGAATGCACCGTTATTGGAAGCGTTTTGTTGCTCGTCAGACGGGTCTTCGGGAAGGAGAACGTTGCCTGGATCTCTGTTGTGGAACTGGAGACATTGCTAGGGCTGTCACCAAGCAGCATCCTGATGCAGTAGTCACAGGGGTCGATTTTGCTGGATCCATGTTGGAAATCGCTGCAGATCGGGCAAAAGTTGACTCAGTCCAATGGATCCAAGGGGATGCCCTTCGCCTTCCTTTCCCAGATGAATGGTTTGCTGCGGTGACGATTGGTTATGGACTGCGTAACCTTGATGATCTCACGAAGGGACTCTTGGAGATAAGGCGCATCTTGCAACCAGGGGGGGTCTTGGTTAGTCTGGATGTGGGAAAAGTACGGTTGCCATTGATAGATGTTTTGAACCGTTTCTACTTCTTCACAGTTGTCCCAAAGATTGGTGAATGGCTAATGCCTGATCAGGAAATGTTCACCTATCTTCCTCAGTCTTCTTTGAAGTATCCCGATCAAGAAACCCTGAAGCGGAAACTACTTGAAGTCGGCTTCCAACAGGCTGACTACTACGATTTTGTATTTGGTGCCTCGACAATTCATGTCGCTTACAAAACCTCTGCTCCCTGAAGGAAGCAATCATGGAATCATTGGAACAACAATTTACGTCTGTTCTGGCTGAAATCGAAGTTGACGGAAGGCCTCTTCCTGAAACAGAGATTGTGCATAGCTGTGTGGTCAACAATGACTTCGCCAAATTCACGATTGTTCTGCCTTTAGAGTCGAGGTTGCGTCAAATACTCCCAACGCAGATTGAGGAGAATATCCGGAACTTACCAAGTATTTCGCGCGTGGCGGTTGAAGTCTTGGAAAAGGCTCCCATTGATGATGAACCAGAAGAAAATAAGGCTTCGATACCCGAATCAGAGAAGAGCAGACAGGCTCGACAACCTCAAAGAACCGCTTATCTTCAAAATTATGATGCGGTGTTAGCCGTTGCCAGTGGCAAGGGTGGGGTTGGAAAATCGACAGTATCTCTAAATTTAGCACTAGCCCTTCAGCAAAAAGGATTTAGTGTAAGTTTTTTTGACGCAGATATTTATGGTCCAAGTTTCCCAATTATGACGGGTCTACGGGGAGTGAAACCTGAACTACGGGAAGAAAACCTAATGCCGCTGGAGGTGATGGGTTTACATGCGATGTCGATTGGTAATCTGATTGATGATGAGGCTGCAATGGTCTGGAGAGGGCCGATGGTTCATCAGGCAGTAGAACAACTCTTGCGAGATACAGCCTGGCCAGGTGGTGATATAATGATTATCGACATGCCTCCAGGAACTGGGGATGTTCAACTCAGCATCTCACAGTTCTGTGAGTTGGCCGGTGCAGTTGTTGTTTCGACTCCACAAGACATGGCCTTAGTGGATGCTTATAAAGCAATCACAATGTTTTCCAAGGTCGATATTCCCATCGTGGGCATTGTTGAAAATATGAGCTACTTTGCTTGTCCTCATTGTGGTGAAAAAACCGCGATCTTCAGCCAACATGGCGCTGAAGAAGCTTGCCGCAAATACGAAGTACCTTTTCTTGGTGCCATTCCTTTGGAACTAGCCGTTCGGGAAGGAGGTGATCTGGGTAAGCCTCTCATGAACCAAGCCCCATCTGATAGCCCTGCTGCAGAAGCCTTCCGTTTAATCGCTGATAACGTGATCTCTTCCCTAGACGACCTCTACTGAATCAAGAATGAGCAATTATGCTGCTGCATTTGCGGATTCAGAATTTAGCGACAATTGAGAATCTAGAAATCGATTTTTTTGATGGTTTTTCCATCATGACGGGAGAAACCGGTGCAGGAAAATCGATCATGATTGATGGTCTTCAATTACTTTTGGGGGATCGTGCTGATTTTGGTTTGATTCGACCAGGTTCCTCACAAGCACTTGTGGAGGGAGCCTTTGATATTTCAAAACAAACTGAATTGAAGCTATTGCTTAGTGAATCGGATATACCTCATGAAAATGAACTATTGATCCGCCGAGTGCTCAACACTAATAACCGCCAGAAACGCTTTCTCAACGACATTTCTGTCACTCAGGGTTTCTTGGCAGAAGTTGGTCGAGGACTTGTTCATATCCACGGCCAACACGATAACCAAGCACTTCTTGATTCCTCTCGTCATTTAGATTTTTTGGATGCCTTCGGCAATCTATTCCCAACAAGAGATGCACTCCGTGAAGTTCATAAAAAATGGACTAAGAAGCGACGTGAGCAGGAAGAGTGGCAGGAAAGGTTAGCAAACCGTACGGATCGACAGATGCTTCTGGAGGCGCAGTTTCAAGAGCTTTCCAGTCTCAACCTGGAACCGCAAGAGATGGATGACCTTGAGACAGAGTCCAAAATGCTTGCTCATGCAGAACAACTTCTCAACCTCTATGGAGGAATGCAGACCATTCTTTATGAAGAGGATGGATCTATCGTAGAGGTACTGAGTAGTTTGAAAAGGCAGTTGCAAGATGCTGAAAGAATGGACCCTGGTTGCACGGCACTTTTAGAGAATCTTGATCAGTCACTTCTTCAGCTGGATGAATTGAGCCAGTCATTAAGACACAGACAGGACCGAATTGAAGACAACCCTGAACGCCTGTCTTGGGTCAATGATCGCCTAAGCCTACTTCAATCAATGCAGCGCAAGTATCGGGTAACCAACACTACACAACTGATTGAACTGTGTGAACGACATCAAACGGAGCTACAAGGTCTCCAAAATCTGGAAGAAGATGCATCGGCTCTAGAGCAGGAAATTTACGAATTAGTCAAAACCCTTCAAGAACATTCCACCAATCTTTCTTCAGAAAGAAAAAAGGCAGCTAAGGAACTTGATGAAGCGATCAGTAGGGAATTGAAAGATCTTGGAATGAATAGGGCAAAATTCGAAACCTTTTTTGAAAAAAAGTATGATGATTCATTTAGCTCAAATGGTGCTGATCGAGTTGAATTCATGCTCTCTGTCAATGCCGGCCAGCCGCTGCGTCCCCTCGTAAAGATTGCATCTGGGGGTGAGTTATCCAGAGTGATGTTGGCAATTCAGACCATCCTAACCACAGACACCGTGGAAACTCTGATCTTTGATGAAGTCGACACGGGCATAAGTGGTAGCGTTGCAGAGACAGTTGGAAGGAAGTTGGCAAATTTAGGAAAACGTCAACAGACGCTTTGTATTACTCATCTTCCGCAAATTGCAGCATTCGCTGAACACCATTATGCAGTGACTAAATCTACAGAAAATGATCAAACCTATACTGTCATTGAAGATCTGGACAAGCAACAGGCGATCATGGAAATCGCTAGACTCCTTGATGGATCAGAGATCACAAATCAGGCATTAAAATTGGCGCGTGAGATGCGTAAGCGATCCCATTCAACAACTGCGACCTAAGCCCCCTACACTCTTCCTCAAAAATGTCATTTTTTCGAAGCCGCAAAGTAGTGCCAGTTACATCTGATTTTCTGCTCGAATGTAAAGATCTCGTTAGGCACTACGGTCAGATTAAGCCAGTGGATGGAGTGAGTCTGAATCTAAGACCTCATGAGTTGCTTTCGATTCTTGGGCCCTCTGGCTGTGGGAAATCCACCCTCCTGAACTTGATTGCAGGCTTGGATGAGCCGCAAGCTGGGGAGATTTTTATTGGTGGAGAAGAAATGAGTAGTGTTCACCACATAGTAGCCCCTGAGTTAAGGCGTGTAGGCATGGTCTTCCAAGATATTGCCCTCTTTCCTCACCTGAATGTGTTCAAAAATGTGGCTTACGGCCTCAATGGTTCGAAGAACGAAAAACGTTCACGTGTGGAGGAAATGCTGAAACTTGTGGAATTATCTGGCTCTGAAAAGAAAATGCCCCACGAACTATCAGGTGGAGAACAACAACGGATTGCAATTGCTAGGGCTCTGGCGCCGGCTCCAAGACTGTTGTTGTTGGATGAACCATTCAACAGTCTGGATTATCGACTAAGAGTGCAGATTCGGCAGGATATTCGAGATATTCTTCGTGAGGCCAAGGTGAGTGCAATTCTAGTCACACATGATCAAACGGAGGCTTACACATTTGCGGATCGGATGATTCTGCTCTCGCAAGGAAAAGTTGTTCAGAACGGAAGCTCGGAAGAGGTTTACCATGAACCAGCGACCGCGTGGGTTGCTTCCTTCGTGGGTGAAGCGAACCTGGTACCCTTAGAGCTTGTTGGATCAGCGATTGGGATGGAAAATATCCCTCAACTGCCAAAAATTCGTGATAGATTATGGATGTCTCGACTAGAAGATATCAAAATCAATAGAGTCCCCGAAACTACTTTCCATGCAGGATGGATTCAGGAGATTTCCTTTCGTGGTGATCACAAAATTTTGCATGTCTACCATGAAAATGGCTTGGTTCTTCGAGTCAGTGTTCCATCCAGAGAGAGTTGGCTCTTGGGAGACACAGTGCAGCTAAAACCCCAACATAGCAGAACCTATCCTGCCTGATCCACAGTTGGAACACCCATCAATCCTACGCTTTTGATCAAAGCTTTAACCTCGTCCCCTTTTTTCAACTGAAGTACATCACAGGATTTTCTTGTGATTCTAGCCAACAAAGCATCCCCATTGGCTTGTTTCCCAAGCCGAAGAAATACAGTTGCTTGTTGCTCCCCGAAAGGTTGAATGTCTACGATGATGGCTGATAGAACATTCAAGAAGCTAGCATCTCCATCTTGCCATGATTTGGCGATCCCCACTTCTCTTGCCAAAATTCTTAAACGATGACGGCTTCCAACCACTCCTAAATTCTGGGAGAGAGTTAGAGATCCACCATTAACAGCTATTTTTGAAAGACAATACTTTGAATCAAAATCTTGCATAGATCCCTCAAGAATCACGGCTGCTTCAGGTAACCTGGCCAATGGTAGTTGTGGATTAGCCAGTAGTCCCGAAATACTGCCTTGGGCAATGACATGACCTTTCTCAAGCAGAATCATCCAATCTGCGAGTTGTTCGATCTCTTGCAAATCGTGGCTTACATAAACAATGGGGACTTTTAGATCGAGATGGAGCCTTTGTAGATAAGGCAGAATCTCCATTTTGCTGAAGCGATCCAGTGCGGAGAGGGGTTCATCCATCAAGAGAATTTCTGGAGCAGAGAGCAACGCTCGCCCAATGGCAACACGTTGCTTTTCTCCACCCGAAAGCCTGCTAGGTTCACGGTCAAGTAAAGCCTCCAAGCCTAACATTTCCGTTATCTCCTCCCATAGTTTGGTCTTCTGAGTGTTTTGAATTCGCTTCAACCCATACTCGAGGTTCCTTCGAACGGAAAGATGAGGAAAAAGATTCGCATCCTGAAAGACATAGCCAATTGGGCGGCGATGTGTTGGCAAAAAATTAGAAGAATCCTGCCAACTTTTTCCATCAACAACTAGGTTGCCCTCTAACTGAGTTAAACCTGCAATGCAGCGTAAGATAGTTGTTTTGCCACAGCCGGAAGGACCAAATAATGCGGTAATTCCCGTTTGTGGAAGAGTGAAGGAGACATCCACCTCAAAATTTCCCAGTCTTCCTTTGAACTCGGCTTCAAATCTACTCATGATCTTTTTTCTCGCCAATGACGTTCGATAAGAGTTGTTGCCAAGATCACGCAGAAGGAAAATCCAATCATACCTCCAGCCAGAACATGGGCCTTTTCCCACTGAAGAGATTCAACGTAATCATAAATCGCAACGGAGAGTACCTTCGTCTCCCCTGGAATATTTCCACCTAACATCAAAATCACACCAAACTCACCTACAGTGTGAGCAAAGCCCAAGACTGATCCGGTAAGTATGCCAGGCCTTGCGAGGGGCAGGGCGATAGAAAAAAAGACATCGAATGGACTAGCCCGAAGACTAGCCGCTGCTTCCAATGAATGTTCTCCAATAGCTTCAAAAGAGTTGCGAATAGGCTGGACGACAAAAGGTAGTGAATAGATGACTGATCCAACGACCAATCCCTTGAAGGAAAAAGGGAAAGGTGAACCAAAAACTTCCGATAACCAGCTACCAAAATTCCCCTGTGGACTGAGCAGCAGAAGAAGATAGAAGCCGAGGACTGTGGGGGGAAGAACGAGCGGCAGGGCGACAAGAGTTCCAATAATTTCTTTAATAAATGACTTTGACCGGGAAAGCCACCAAGCGATTGGAGTTCCTAGAATCAGTAATAGGAGTGTGGTGACAAAGGCCAATTTAAGGGTGAGTTTGGTAGCCTCCCACATCTCAGCCTCAAACCACTCATTCAAGGGGAAATCTCATTCCAAGTCATAACCATAAGACTGCATAATTTCTCTTGCAGAATCGCTTTTCAGAAATTCCAAGAATTCTCTGGCAGCTTTGTTATCCAGACCTTTCTGCAGGAGCACCGCATCTTGTTGGATTGGGCTGTGTAAATCTGCTGGAATGGCCGAATACAGATCTGGGTCAATATTGATCACCTGAGACCTTGAGACGAAGCCTAACTCTGCATTGCCAGTGCTAACAAACTGGAAGGTTTGTGCAATGTTATCTCCTTGGATAATACTTGTGCGCAGATTTTCGAAGATCCCTAGTTTTTGAAGAACCTCCAGTGCTGCTCGACCATATGGTGCTGTCTTCGGATTTGCGATCGCCAGTCGGGTGAATCCATTCGATTTTAAAACTTCCACTGGTTGTTGATCAGATCCCTTTCTTGGACAGTAGAGCACAATCCGCCCAAGGGCATAAGTCAATTGGCTACCCCTCTCTGCAAAACCTTCTGAAACTAATCTCAGTGGACGTTCTTGGTCAGCCGCAAGGAATACTTGAAAAGGAGCTCCATGGATGATTTGAGCGTATAATTTTCCGGTTGAGCCAAAGCTCAGGCGCACACTATGAGTGGTGATCTTGGAGAATTCCTGGCTCAATTCTTTTGCTGGGGCGACAAAGTTGGATGCTACTGCGACAAGTAGTTCCTCAGCATATGATATGTGGAAATTAAAGGAGAGAGATAAGAGCAGAATCTGAATTTTTTTTAGCAACGTTTTGCTTATTTTGAATCAGGCTTTGGGGATAATTGCTTAAAAAATTGAATGAGATTTTTGGACTCAGTGAATGATTTCTGATGATAATGTCAGGAGATTAAAATGAGAACATATCAATTTTTAGGATTTAGCAAGCTCAGTCAGTTGTTCCTTGAGAATGCAATATTCCAAATTGTCTAATTGATATTCTAGGAATGGCCTTCGCCATGGAGTTGTGGCGTCTGAATCTTTTTCTGTGATTAAATTCTGGAGATTGCTCTCAAGCTTATTCATCTCACTTTGGATATGCTCCAGCGCATCCACGATCTTGACATGTTGTCGTAGGAACACAGACAGTCTTTTAATATCTTCTTGAATACCCTCCTGACTTCGCTTGTTTTCTAGTGTGAACGCTCGTTTCAGCAAGGATGTGGCTTTCTCCGCAATGCCTTCCTCAATGCTATAGCAGTTCATCAGATTGAGTAGTTGGAGATGAGTTTTTCTCTTGGGATCAATTGGTTTTGTCAATTCCTGAATCAATGATTCTATCTGGCGGATTGTTTCAAGTAATTGCTTTTTGGACTTAAGAAGATGCTGATAATGCTCAACTTCTTGCTGATTCTCATTGCTAAAGTCATCAGCCTCAATGAGGTCTAATTCAACCTGAATTGGGTCAATCTGTTCTTGCAGGTCTTTCAAGTGCTGCTTAGCTTCCTCAATTCGTTGAAGATTTTGAGGCTGCTTGGCGAGTGATTTTTCCTCTTTTCTACTAAGATTTCCTGTTGTACGCACCAAGATCAAAATAGGGAGTTTATCTCCTTCAAATCGCCATGGATTAATCAACACCAAGTCATACTTTTTCATGTCAGGATGTTGAAAAAGACTTGTTGGGACTTTTCGAAGATCGATCTGTTGAGCATCTGGATCGATTTTCCTCTGCAAATGTTGCAGTTG
>DJYX01000170.1:536-28233 GCA_002450295.1 Deltaproteobacteria bacterium UBA6967 | reverse complement strand
ATGATCAGCACATTTACTAATGTTCGCATCACATCTTCAAGAAGACTGACTCCTGTCGCTGCTGAAATTGCCTTATCCAGAGCTCCTCTCAGTCCTTCAATGTAAAGATCCTCAAATGGTTCTACTCTTTTGAGGATTGATTGTAAGACTAACTGTTGTTGCCAGTGTTGCTCATTCCTTCTGAAGAAATTTACGCATCGATAGCAGAATTTCTGAAACTCCAGGTCATTCCGCTGAGTTTGTATATCTTTTTCGAGCTGTTTTAAACGTTGCAACCACAGTTCAGCTTCAGAATCCATTTTCTTGGGAAGCCTCATGACCCGGGATCGGGAATAAATTTTCATTCCACTGGCGGGTCGCTTTTCCGTTCCAAAATCCTCTTCATACCAAAGCCAGATTACCGCAGCGTTTTGAGCAGGTGGTCTATCGGGGCCATGCGTGAGCAACTCGATAGAGGTGTGTCGATTTTCAAGTCGCTTCATCAATTCGGAACGTAGATTATCTGCCCAGACCTGGGGCATCGAAACTTGGAGGAGATCTGGCATTAGTGATTTAACTGGGAGATTTGTATTCTTGATTCAAATGATTTGAATATAGAGAATTTTAATCAACCGTCCAGATCAGAATGTTTAGAGAAGTTCCAAATGATGCGATTTAGGATTTTAAAGCATTGGATCGGAGGATGGGGACGTCACTGAAGTTGGCTCAACGCTGCCAAAAGGAGGTGAAGATATAGTCTGAGAAGAGAATAAACACTGCAGAGAAGCTCACGGCTTCTGTTGTGGCTCGACCAACTCCTTCAGCCCCGTTTTCAGTGAAGAAACCCTTGTAGCAACCAACATGAGTGAGAACTACTCCAAAGATGGCTGCCTTAATGAGGCTACCCCAGATATCTCGCAGTACTACAAAGGATTCAATTTTGGAGAGAAAAATTCCAGAATCTACTCCGAGTAACAAGACTCCAACCAGATATGAACCTAGTATACCAGTAAAATTCGCTACCATCGTCAGACTTGGCAGCATCACTAAACCTGCTAGTATTCTGGGAGTTACAAGATACTGGACTGGGTTGACTGCTAGAGATTGCAACGCATCAATCTGCTCTGTGACCCGCATAGTGCCGAGTTCAGCAGCAATCGCTGAGCCGGCTCTTGCATTGACCATCAAGGCAGTTAGAACCGGCCCCAACTCTCTGGTCATACTGACAGCGACCATTCCCCCCACAATGCTTTCAGAACCAAAGGTTTTTAAGGCGAAGTAGGACTGAATGGTAAGCACCATTCCAGTGAACGTTCCAGTGAGAATGGTAATCCAGAGCGACTTGTTGCCGATGAATTCCATTTGCTTGAGGAAAAGTTTGAAGCGAAAGGGAGGCGAGAAAAGGGCGGATAAGGCTTCCAGCAGAAGCAATGTGGCGCGTCCTACGCCAGTTATACTCTGCCGAAAATTGACTCTGATTTCGGAGAAAATGGAGGGTGAGGCGCTAGGCATTTGTTACGGTTAGCGGTGCATCAAACGAGTGTATTTATCACGGTACACTGAGACCATTTGGCCCGGATCCTCATCTGGCATATTTCTGATTAGGATGCGCGCAAGGTCATTATTCAATTCCTCAAGATTCTTCATGGCGTTGTAGTGAGAAACTCTGCGATCCCAGCATTGGCTAACTGACTGCGCAACAGATCTTGAATCACTGGCTGTGTAAAAGGCATCGAAGAGGAGATGATCTTCCCGTGTATTCAGATACTTGGCAAAACCGCTTTTTGCTTCCTCATGCAGAAAGAACGCCTCATCAATTTTCAAATCTGCGCAAGGACCAGCTATCAAAGTATTGCCGTCCCCAACAATTTCTTGAATGGTGCTGCACCCGGATGACAAAAAACCTATCGTTGTGATGGCTAAGATCAGATTTTTTAACTTCATGAATTTGTCCTGTGAATGCTGAAGATTTTTGTTCTAGGGGTATTATCGACTCTTTGAACAAAATCTTTAGCTTTTCAGAAAAGTTCTCTTTATTTTTTTGCCTCTTTACAGGAATGAAAAAAAAATTACTGAAAAAATTGAATCAATGGTCCTACGAAACTTTATGAAAAAATGCTGTGAAGGAGCTGAGTGTTGAATCTGACATCTGAAAATCAAAGTCTTTTGGACTATATCGCACAATCACAACAAAAAATGGACTCCAATACTATTCTGGAGTCTGTTGTAAAAAATCTTGAATTCGTGATTTGCGAAATTCCAGAGCGAGCAACCAAAACAGATTTGTTTGAAGCTTTGGCTCGAACTGTTCGAGACCGACTGATCTGGCAACTTAATGAAACCCAACAGCGATATGAAAAATCTGAGGCCAAACAAGTCAATTATTTGTCCCTTGAATATCTGATTGGTCGAAGTCTTCGCAACAATCTTGTTAACCTAGGGATCTATGATGTCTGCCAGAAGGTAATGGAGCAACTAGGCGTAAGCCTCATAGAGATTGAGGAGTGCGAGCGAGATGCAGGTTTGGGTAATGGAGGTCTTGGACGTTTAGCGGCTTGTTTTCTTGACTCCATGGCAACCCTGCAGTTGCCTGCTTTTGGCTACGGTATTCGCTATGAGTATGGGATTTTTCAGCAAAAATTTGAGAATGGACAACAAATCGAATTTCCCGATGGTTGGCTGGAAAATGGTTATCCTTGGGAAATTCGTCGACCACACATCAATTACCCGGTCCGTTTTTATGGGAGAGTGATTGATGAAACTGATGAACAGGGAAGATCAAAACGTCGTTGGGTGGAAGCAGAACAAGCGAGAGCAGTGGCTTTTGACGTGCCAGTCAGTGGCTACGCCAATGAGACTGTGAATGTTCTAAGACTTTGGTCTGCTAGGGCTGTTCGAGATTTTGATTTGGCGAGCTTCAATCGGGGAGATTATTTACAAGCTGTGATGGACAAACAGCGAGTAGAAACAATCTCCAAGGTTTTGTATCCGAATGACCAAGCATTCAGTGGAAAGGAACTGCGGCTAAAGCAGCAATATTTCTTCGTGTCAGCTTCCCTGCAGGACATGATTGTTCGCTTTAAGGACCGCAATCAGTCCTGGGGAGCCTTCCCAGATCATATGGCAATTCAACTTAACGATACGCATCCTTCAATTGCAATCCCGGAACTGATGCGACTCTTGATTGACGAGGAGGGGTTAGAATGGGATGAAGCTTGGCAAATATGCCGTCAAACCTTTGCTTATACGAATCATACGGTATTGCCGGAAGCTCTTGAGCGTTGGTCTGTTGAATTGCTCAACAACTTGCTTCCAAGACACATGGAACTGATCTATCAGATCAATGATCGATTTCTTCAGCAGGTAAGACACAAAAATCCCAAAGACCCTGGTTTACTATCAAGAGTCTCCATGATTGAAGAAGGTTGGGAAAAGCAAGTACGGATGCCTTTTCTATCGATTGTTGGCAGCCACACAACAAATGGAGTAGCGGTGCTGCATACCGAACTGCTTAAGGAGACAATCTTTAGAGACTTTTACAATTTGTTCCCAGAGAGGTTTCAGAACAAGACCAATGGAATTACCCCGAGGCTTTGGTTACGTTGTGCGAATCCTGAGTTAGCAGAGCTAATCAATGATCATATTGGCAGTGACTGGATCACAGATCTGGATAAGCTGGAAAATTTGTTGGATTTGGCTTCAACAGAAAGTTTTCAACATCAATGGCAAGAGGTAAAGAAACTGAAAAAAAAGCAACTTTGTGAGTGGATTGTAGCAACTCACAGAGTTGAACTGGCAGTTGATTCTCTCTTTGATGTCCAGGTCAAACGGATTCATGAATATAAGCGTCAGTTGCTCAATATCCTTCATGTGGTTCATCTGTACCATCAGTTGAAAAACAACCCAAAAATGAATGTTCCCAAGCGAACCTTTTTGTTTGGAGGGAAGGCTGCACCTGGTTACTACATGGCGAAGCAAATTATTCGCTTGATCAATGACGTGGCAGCAAAAGTTAATATGGATGCTGAGATTGAGGACAGGCTTCGAGTTCTCTTTGTGACCAATTATGGTGTGTCCAACTCGGAAAAAATCATCGCGGCCAGCGAGGTCTCAGAACATATTTCTACAGCAGGGACAGAGGCATCAGGCACAAGTAATATGAAGTTTTCTTTGAACGGTTGCATTCTGCTCGGAACCCACGACGGTGCAACAATCGAAATTGGAGAGGAAGTTGGATCGGAGAATATTTTTACTTTTGGTATGAAGGCAAATGATGTTCAGCAATTGAGAGCAACTGGCTATGATCCCCAGCAGATCTACAATGAAAATCACCGAGTAAAGAATGTGTTAGATCTTATTGGATCTGGTTTTTTCAATCCCCAAGAGCCTCAACGATATCGGGATCTCATTGATTCTCTCATTTATAATGATCATTATTTACTTCTTGCAGATTTTGATTCTTACACTGCTTGTCAAGAGTTAGTCGGAAAAACTTATCAAGATGTTCCTACCTGGACTCAGATGTCGATTGCAAATACTGCCAAAGTTGGCAAATTTTCAAGTGATCGTACGATCAGGGAATATGCAACCCAGATTTGGAATGTCCACCCCTTACTTCATGGAAGATGATTAACTGGCAATGAAGTTAAATTTATTAAGATTTTGTTGGGGCCTGATCCTTTTGGGATTGCTCCCCTCAAATGTTGTCGCACAGAACTCAGTCCAACCTGAGCTTTACAGCTATCAAACGTTTGGCAATCGTGGCAGTTCCTACACTAGCATTGCTACTGGTTTGGGAATTTACCTGATGGACCGTGAGGATGGTGGCCCACAACGATATCTGCAAAGTTTAGTGCTGTTTGTTCCGCAGGCCAGTCTGGGTACTGACAGCAAACTTGGGGATCATTTCCTTTTATCATCTGGCCAAGGTCTGGAGCTAGTCCTTCATGACCAATGGCGAGACCCTGTTGGGAAAGGAGCTCAAATTTCACTCAGGCATTTGAGATGGAATGCGGCTGCAAAAGCGGAGAATGAGAAGGGAGAGCCGGCTTCAACGACCATTTTTCACATGGGTTGGAATGGATCTATGGAGGCGATCCCAACGAATCTGGTATGGTTTGTTGGTTTAGACGTCGCCCAGTTGTTTCTGCCAGGGACTAGCTATGGTGAAATACAAGGTGCAGTTGGTCTTCGACTGAACTGGTAACTTTAGAAATCCCATATCTCTCATTTTCTATTCACTTCTTCTCTCCAAACCTGTGAAGTCCATCCGTGATTTCAAAGTCCAAGTCCTGCAAAAGGATGGTTCCAGAAACTCCCTTCATGACGCCGTAGCTGTTGAAGAACCCCTTGAAATTAGGTTGTCTGTAGAAGGTTTTACCCTACGGGTAGCTACAACGATGCGTACCCCAGGTAATGACAAAGAATTGGCGCTTGGATTCCTTTGGTCAGAAGGAATAATCAGGGAGATAGAGTCGATTCAGTCAGTGAAAAGATCGACAGACCCTAGGCTGGAAGTTTCAGAAAATGTAATTGTTGTAGAACTATCTGCAGGAAATCAAGTGGACTGGAGCCGTCTAAATCGAAAGACAGATGTACAATCTAGCTGTGGAATCTGTGGGCGTCAGTCTCTTCAAAGCCTCAAAAATCTTCAAATTAGTCAACCTAGAGGGGCGCCCTGGCCAGAGGATCTATCTTTAGGAACTTTCTTGGAGCAGCTCTCTAGCTCACAAAATATGTTTCAGAGAACAGGAGGTGTCCACGCTTCAGGACTTTTCGACTACGATGGGAATTTGATTTGTTTGCGAGAGGATGTTGGCCGGCACAACGCGCTTGATAAAGTTGTTGGCTGGAGCCTGGATAAGCAATTCGTTCCTGCCAAGGATACGATTTTGTTGGTGAGCGGCAGAATCAGCTTCGAGTTGGTGCAGAAGGCACTTCTGGTGGGAATACCAAACCTAGTTGGAATTGGAGCCCCAAGTTCTCTAGCAATAGAATTAGCTGAAGAATTTGATCTAACCTTGCTTGGATTTCTGAGAGAAAACTCAGTGAACGTTTACTCTGGTGACTGGCGCATTGGTCGATTGTAACTTAACAATCGGAATGGATTTGATAATCGAGTTACCTTGCCTAAGGCTTACTCTGAGAGAACAAGGGTATCTTCGGGAGCCCACCCAATCCAAAGTCGCTCACCTTTTTCTGGACGGACGGAACTTCGGCTGAGGTTTGTGAGTGTTGCGCATAACAGAGGACCTGCATCGGTCTTCAGGTAGACATGGCTCTCACTTCCATGATAGACAACCGCATCGACTTCCCCAGGGAAAGAAAAGTGAGCTGAAGGAAGAATCTCGCTTGAGATTCTCAGCTTCTCTGGGCGAACGGCGAGGTGAAGCTTACCACTCAGCTTTTCAATGTGAGGAATCGTCAGTTTGCCAAGAAGCTCAGTACTCACGACTAGTTTGCTTCCATCTTCTTGACCCTCAACAATTCCTGAAAATAAGTTCATCCGGCCAATAAAGTCTGCAACGAACCTGCAGTTTGGAGACTCGTAAAGTTCTCCTGGAGGTGCGACCTGTCTCACTACCCCGTTCTCCATTACAGCAATTCGATCAGCCATCGAAAGAGCTTCATCCTGATCATGAGTGACAATCACAAATGTGATGCCGACAGCTTTCTGCAACTTCACCAACTCCAGTTGCATTGCTTCTCTCAGCTTTGCGTCAAGTGCAGATAGGGGTTCATCCAGAAGCAGAACTCTGGGGCGCTTTACTAGTGCACGGGCTAATGCAACACGTTGACGTTGTCCGCCTGACAACTGATCGGGTTTACGTAAGTCATAGCCATCCAATTTCACTAAGGCCAAGGCGTCCTGCACCCGCTTCTTAACTTCCTCACGGGGTGTTTTAGCTACTTTCAATCCGTAAGCTACATTGTCAAAGACAGTCATGTGTGGAAACACCGCGTACGACTGAAATACCATATTGACTGGACGCTGGTTCGGGGGAATGTCTCTGGTCTCTTTCCCATCAATCTTGATACTTCCCTCAGATGGAAATTCGAAGCCTGCCAACATTCGAAGCAGTGTCGTCTTTCCGCAACCTGACGGTCCTAGTAGGGCAAAAAACTCTCCTTCATGAATATTTAGGTTTACCCCGTTGACAGCATAGACGTTGCCGAAATTCTTAACGACTTGCTTGATCTGAAGGATCACAGGCCGATCAGCCATGAGCTCTACCTCCCGACTGACCCCCACTGCGGCTTTGAAACCACAATGCAAAGGTGGTCATTACGAGGGTGATGGCAATCAAGACCGCCGAGGCAGCATTCACTTCCGGGGTTACAGAGAAGCGGATCATCGAGTAGATTTTGATTGGGAAGGTAATGGTGTCTGGACCAGAGGTAAAGAAGGTGATGACAAAATCATCAAGTGAGAGTGTAAATGCCAATAGGGCTCCAGCAATCAGACCCGGTCGCATATGAGGGATGAGGATGTCTTTGAAAGCTTGCCACTCGCCAGCCCCTAGGTCCTTCGCTGCTTCTTCTAATTCACGATTAAAGCTTGCTAACCGGGCTCGAACCACTACGGTCACAAATGGAAAACTGAAAGAGATGTGAGCAATGGTGATGGCGCCTAAATTGAGAGGCCACGGAAGACCGGATGGCCAGCCAATGCGAGAAAAGAAAGCCAGCATGGCGACGCCCATACAAATTTCGGGGATGACAATCGGTAAGGACATGGCTCCTTCATACCCCGCTTTTCCCGGAAAGCGGAAGCGCCAAAGCAAAATCGCAGTCATCGTTCCTAGTATCACGCTGATTAGGGTACTCAGGAAGGCAATTGTCAGTGAGTTGGCAAACGCTTCTACTAAGGAGGAGTTGTTCCAAGCCTTTTCGTAGTACTTGAAAGTGAATCCTCGCCAAACAATGTTGCGACGACTATCGTTGAAGCTAAAGGCAACAAGTGTGACTGTCGGAGCATACAGAAAAATGAACGTTCCAAGTAAAACCAGCCTCATCCATGTGCGTCGAGTATAATCCAGCGGCCCAATCGGGTTGTTTGAACGAACACTCACGTCAGCCCTTTTCCATTGTGACGTGTTAAAAGAGCTCTCACAGCTAGTGCGAAGAATGTTAGATACATTAGCAAGAAGGAGAGCGCAGCTCCAAAAGGCCAATCGTTGGCGGATTTGAACTGTCGCTCGATCACATTTGCTATCATTTGGCTGTCCGTACCCCCTAGTAGATCTGGTGTCAGGTATGAACCTAGCGCTGGAATGAAGGTAATAATCACTCCAGAGATGATTCCAGGGAATGCCAGTGGCACAATTACGGAACGAAAGGTCCGCCATTGCCCAGCACCTAAGTCAAGGCTTGCCTCAATGTAACTTCTATCCATCCGGTCTAGAGCTGCGTAAAGTGGTAAAACCATGAATGGAAGATGAACATAGACTAGCCCGTAGACAACTGCGAAGTTATTGTAAAGTAGTTCAAAACGATTGAATCTCTCACCAAAGAGATCCCAATCTCCCAATCCAAGTATCCTGAGGCCACTATCAGCAGATAGCCAAATGAGTTCCAACAAATCATTTAGGTAGCCGTTGGTTCTTAGGACGGCAATCAATGCGTACGTACGGATCAGCAGATTGGTCCAAAAGGGAAGGATCACAAGGAGTAGTAGAATCGGCTTCCATCGCTCTGGGGCAAATGTGATTGCCAGGGCAACTGGAAAAGAAATCACCAAGCAGAAGAAAGTCGTTAGGCCGGCATACCAGAAAGATTTGAGAAATATCTGTAAGTAAAGCGGCTGAACTGCCCTTGAATAGTTTTCGAGCGTGCCTGTGATGGCCACCTCAACGATGCCTTGTTTCTCGCCGAAGCTCAGCCCCCATACCAGAAAAAGCGGCGCAAGGAAGAATGCAAAAAGCCAGATTGTGGGGGGTATCCCAAAAGACCAGAAAACCTTGGGTGATTTCCGCCAGTAATCCACTGAAATGTAAAAGATTTAGTTTGAAAGGTAGGCCCAGCTTTATCTGGGCCTTTGGGAAGATTTAAGCGGCGGAGATGCGTGTCCAAGCCTCGTCGAAAAGGCGTTGCATCGCTTCTCCACGGTATTTTGAAGACTCGCTTCGTCCTAAGACATCGTCTGTGGGGAAGATAGCTGGGTTATTTCGGTATTCATCCCCGAGCTTTGCTTTAGCGACCGAATTCGGTGTCGCATACTGGATATAATCGGCGATTAGTGCTCCAGCATCTCCATCCAGCAGATAGTTCATAAATGCGTGAGCGTTTTCAGGATGTGGGGCCCCTTTTGGAATACAGAGACAATCTTCCCAGAGGAGCGTTCCTTCCTTGGGAACGATATAGGCGATGTCATCATCTTCCTCTTGCACTTGAATGATGTCGCCATTGTACTCCATCGTTAGATCAACCTCGCCAGAGAGCAGCAAGTCTTGCCCATTATCCTCAGCAAAAACCTTAATGTGTTTCTTCTGCTTGATCATCAAATCCTCAACAGCCTTAACGACTGCAGGATCAGCGGTGTTTAATGAATGACCGAGATACTTCATGGCAACAGGGATTGTCTCAGATGGGCTGTTGAGCACAGCGATCCTTCCTGAATATTCACTGGATGCAAAGAGATTCGACCAGCTGTCTGGTACTTTCGATACCTTTGACTTGCGATACCCAATCCCAATCGTACCCCACATGTAAGGCATGCTGTAGGCCCTCTTGGGATCGAATGCTGCGTCTCGAAAGGCTTTGTCTACGTTCTTGAAGTTAGGAATTTTGGAGTGATCAAGTTTGATCAGCATATTTGCGCGGATCATCCGCTCAACAAAGTCGTTAGTTGGTACGATCAAGTCGTAACCGGGATTGCCTTCTTTGAGCTTGGCAAATAATTCATCGTTGTCAGCAAACAGATCCATGCTCACTTCAATTCCGCTAGCATCACGGAAATCATCTAGGGTCGTTTCGCCGATATAGGTATCCCAATTGTAAAAGTTGAGCTTTTTTTCTTCTGCACTCCAGCCTTCGCGCGGCAAGAAAGTCAAACCTGCTGCCACAGCACCAAGTCCTCGCAAGAAGTGACGGCGAGAAAGTCGAGAGTGATTTTTTGGATTCATTTTCATGTTACTGCTCCAGCTTTGGGTTCGGCAAAATGCGCCATCAGGGAACAAATTCTAGAGCGGCGCAGATGGAATTAAACCTCACTCCACATTGCAAAGTGAGTCCTTTGGAAAAACTAATCAGCAGCGTCCTAGTTCTTCTGCCAACTGATTTAGTGTTTTGGATGCTTTTTCGTAAATCTCATCCAGGTGTCCCCTTGTGGCAACGAGGGGTGGAGAAAGGATCATGGTATCTTGCACGGCCCTCATCACCAATCCGTTTCGTATACAGAGATCCCTGCAGCGTCCACCCACTTTCCCTCGTTCCTCAAAAAAACGCCTAGAGGACTTGTCATCAACCAACTCGATTGCCCCTAGTAAACCTACATTCCTGACTTCTCCAACCAAGGGGTGATCATTGAACTGCTCCCAAAGTTGACGAAGGTAGGGCCCCGTGTCATTTCTAACTTTTTCTACTAGACCCTCTCGTTCGATGATTTCAAGATTTCTTGAAGCTACGACGCATGCAGCAGGATGCCCAGAATACGTAAATCCGTGCGCAAACTCCTTACCTTTGCCAATGATGACATCAGTAATTCGGTCGGAAACCATGACACCTCCAATCGGAAGATATCCAGAAGAAAGGCCTTTGGCGATTGGCATCAGGTCGGGTTTGAAATTAAAATATTCAGAACCAAACCAATGTCCTGTTCTCCCGAATCCACAGATCACTTCGTCAGCAATCAGAAGAATTCCGTACTTGTCACAGATCCTTTGTATTTCTGGCCAATATGTTTCTGGAGGAACGACTACGCCCCCGGCACCTTGAATGGGTTCTCCAATGAAAGCTGCTACACGCTCAATACCGAGTTCGTAGATTTTCTTCTCAAGTTCCTGAGCAGCGAAGATTCCGTACTCTGATGGAGAGAGATCACCACCGTTTTGGTACCAATATGGTTGCTCGATGTGGACAATATCAGGAATAGGGAGATCATCAATTTCATGAATAAATTTTTGACCACCTAGGCTCGCTCCAGCGACTGTACTTCCATGATAACCATTGATTCTGCTAATCAGAATGCGCTTCTGAGGTTGTCCCAAAAGTTTCCAATAGTTGCGAACCATCCGCAGGACAGTGTCATTGGCCTCAGATCCGGAGTTGACAAAAAAGACATGATTGAACTGAGGTGGACTGATTTCCGCAAGCTTCTCTGAAAGTTCAATAGCTGGAGGGTGGGTACATTGAAAGAAGCTGTTGTAGTAAGGAAGCTGCTGCAATTGCTCATAAGCAGCTTTTGCAAGTTCTTCTCGGCCGTACCCAACGTTCACACACCACAAGCCCGCCATCCCATCAATGATTTGGTTACCTTCCGAATCCCAAAGATATACCCCCTCTGCCTTAGTTATGACCCTAGTTCCCTTGAGCTCTAGTTCCTTAGTGTCTGTGAAGGGATGCAGGAAGTGGCGGGAATCAAGACTTTGCCATTCAGAGGTACTGTGAAGCATTCAAAATCCTAATGGTAAATAGTGGGGGCACAGTTTTAGGCTTTAGAAAGCAGCTAATTTCTGAGCGTTGTCAACTTATCGATTTCTAAAAAAACAGCAAGATGGCTGCATTTGAAAATCAAAAAGAATATTTGCTAGGAATTCAATGAGTCAACCGCTTTTGGCATCATGGTCTTTTAACAGAAAATCTAAATGCCCAAACAAACAGAGGAAATAAGTTCTTCAAAAGAAAAAGTTTTTGGTAGATAGATAATTTGAATTCCAGACACTTCACCCAAAGTGTCGAGAGTAGTAGCTCTGGTATTCTGAGACCACTTCAGGGTAGGGACGGTAGACTTCAAGGAAGAATTTGAATGAAGCCATTTTTACATAGGAGTATGCTGGGGCGGCAGAAACGGAAGCGATCAAAATTCGAAGAAAGAAGTTTTCAACTGTCAGCAGTGAAACAATTGGAATCAACAAAACAAAGAGCAAGGAGATTAAGATTCTAGCGAGATAGAAGAGCCAAGAGTACCAAAAAACTCGTCTACTCTTCAGAATTTCTGAAAAAAGCTTCAATTTGGCTGAAAAGCCATTGCCCAAGACAGCGAGTTTTGAGGAATATGAAAATCCTGCCATCCCTAAGGGCCAAACCACTCCCACCATTCCTAGTGGGAGCAAGAGACTGAAGGTCGAGCTACTCTGAATCCAAATTTCCCGACCAATTATCCAGCCAACTCCAGCCCAAACCCCTCCAATACCAACTACCATTCCTACGGCGCAAGCATCCCAGGCGAACTGTGACCAACGCAAGCTTTGTAGCGATTTTAAAATGCGCCACCTTCCTCCTTCTGAACGATGCATTTTACGCATGTCCATCGTTGGCCACATGGAAGTCAATTGTTTGGCAGCAAAGAGGCCTCCACCAACCAGCAGAGTTCGCCAGTCCAAAAGCCATTCACTAACCAAATTTGGAGCTTGAAGAAACAGCCAATCAGCGGCAATTCCAAGTTCTTTCGAGCTTGGAAATTCAAAGCCTTCCGGCCGAATCTTCACATAACTTCGCAGCACTCTATCAGCTATTAGCAGAAGAGCCACCAGCAGAAAGAATGATTTGTAGCGAATCAGGTCACGGATCGAATCAACTACCAGGATTTGGATAAGTCGATGCATCAAGGGGGGAGGGGAGTAAGAGATAGACGGTGCTGAAAACGCACTGGAACTTTCAAGGTAACTCCCTCGTGCAGCTCAGGAAAGTAACCAAATGTTTTACTATTCACGAGGATCTGCATGATTCCTTCAGAAGACAGTTCCGTTCCAACATCAAGATCATGTTGTGATGCAGGAAACGCAAAGCCATTTGCCTGAAGATCCATGATCAGGTGATCAACATTTGTAAATTCAACGTCCCAATTTTCGGCCGGAACATTCGTGACTAGCTCAATGTGCTGAGCTTCCAAGGACAAACTTACAATTCTTTGATGTTCCTTGAAAAAAGGGCGTCGTGTTGAATAGAGGATAGTTATCAAAATTAGGCAAGCAGCTATACCGATTCGTAAGCGCCATTTGGTTTGTTTGCTAATTTTTCGAACAAGAACGCTATCAGATAGTGGAGGTTGAAGGACGAAAAAGTAAAAACTGATAAATGTCGCACCCATCACCCCCAAAGACCAAAAAGCATCACTTACATAGTGAGCACCTTGGAGGAATCTGGCTGTGCTCATCAGCGTGCCATACCCTAATCCCAGTGCCAAAGATCCAATGGCTACTGGAGGAGAGTAGTTCCAGAACATTACACCTGAGGCAAAGATGAATCCCATTGTGCAATGTCCACATGGAAAGGACTGGCCCTGACCTGGTATGCCAAGTTCCAAAGCAGCCCGATATTCCCAATTACCCCCAAATTCTACGACCTCTCTAGGACGAGGCCTCCCAGTGTATTCTTTTAAAAGTGCATTAACAATTAGGCCTGCCCCTACAATTGAGGTTAAGCTGTAGAGCAAAAAGTAGCGACGAAAGCGGATCCATTTTGGGGATTGGAGAGATCGATACCAAGCAAGTAAACAAATAAATGTAAGTGCGAAGGCTGGAATTGTTCCGAATTCATAGAGGAATCGCCAAGGCTGGGCATCACCGAGTGACCATCCTGTTTCTGGTGACCAGATTTGACGGATTATCAATCTGTCTGCATCAAGCCGGTTCCAGACAAGAGTTGCTGTGAGCCATACTGCTAACCAGAGTGTTAGTAGGATTGCTCCAATCCAATAATATCGCTTACGTTGGGGATCCATTCCAAACTTGCGTCATCAAAGCGTTAAGATTGCAGGTGATTCAAGCACCAAAGATTTTTGATTCGCTAAGCCGCACTAATCCAATCAATGACCAAGGATTTTTTAGTTCGTCTGTGCAATTTTTGGAGATTTGTTCCTGATTAAAGCAAACGACAATAACTTTTCAGATAAATTCATGAAACCAAAATCAACTTCCATTCCAGTTATTCGTCTAAAACCAGGTCGTGAAAAATCTGTTCATCGAAGACACCCGTGGGTGTTTTCTGGTGCTGTGGAATCTGAAGTGGATGCAAATCAACCAGGTCAACCCATCAGGGTAGAGTCATCATCTGGAAAATTCCTTGGATTTGCTGCGTGGAGTCCAAAATCTCAAATTCGATTACGTTTTTGGAGCTTTAAGGAACAGGATCAAATTGATGAGAATTTTATTCATGCTAGATTGCAGAAGGCTTTATCCGATCGAAGTTCCAGCGATCTGGCTAGCAATGCAAAACGTCTAGTTCATGGTGAGGCTGATGGCTTGCCAGGTCTCATCGTCGATCAATACAATCAGGTCCTTGTACTACAAATCTTATCTGTCGGTATGGAGTATTGGAGAGAGATATTGATCCAACAATTGATTGACCTGACAGAGTTAGAGTGTGTTTTTGAGAGATCTGATGCAGAGGTACGTAGATTAGAAGGACTTGAAAGACAGTGTGGCGCAATTCTAGGAGAGTTGCCTCCCAATTGTTCAATTCAGGAACATGGGCTTGAGTACTACATTGATGTTGAAAATGGCCAAAAAACGGGATTTTACCTAGATCAGCGTGCTAACCGAGCCAAAATTCAAGAAATTTCACACAACCAAGAGGTCTTAAACTGTTTTTGCTATACGGGTGGATTCAGCCTTAATGCATTGCGTGGCGGGGCAAGGTTTGTAACTTCAATCGATAGCTCTGGACAAGCGTTGCAAATGGCAAAACTGAATACAAAAACAAATGGGCTGCCAGAAGAAAAAACAGAGTGGATAGAAGCAGATGTCTTTGCATCTCTTAGAAAATTTCGAGACCAAGCAAGGAATTTTGACCTAATTATTCTCGATCCACCTAAATTTGCCCCTACAAAGCAGAATGTTGAAAAAGCTTCACGAGCCTATAAAGACATCAATTTGCTCGCAATGAAACTTCTGAATGAAGGAGGATTATTGGCCACCTTTAGTTGCTCAAGTGCAATCAGTCCTGAATTATTTAAAAAGATTTTGGCAAGTAGTGCAGAGGATGCCAGGCAAGACTTTTCGATTCTTGATAACCTTTCTGCAGATCAAGATCATCCACAATTACTATCTTTTCCAGAAGGTGAGTATCTGAAGGGTTTACTGCTTCAAAAGCGCTCTTAATCCAGCAAGCAGACTATTGAAATAGTCCCTCTCATTTTTCATTATGCGAAACTCTCAAGAATTGAAATCATAAAAAATTGTCTCAGTTCAAGTCTTCACTCATCATGATAAAAATTCCCCAGTCGAAATCACCTTTTTATTTTTCTAAAAGTGTCCTTGGGGCTCTCATCGCATTAATCTTGTTGCTGGAGATGATTTGGTTCTTGGGTACTTTCCAAGTTTTCTTGAATGTTGTTCTACCAGTTTTTGCACTTGTAGCCATCGGCTATTTTACAGGCCCATTGCTGGGATTGCAGGCAAAAACAATGACTCGCTATGCCTACTTCATTTTAATCCCTGCCTTTGTTTTTAATGTTATTAGCCAATCTTCGGTTCCTCTGTCAACGACGTTGACGATGGTAGGGTATAGTGTTTTGACCCATATAATGGTAGCCATCGGGGCAGTTATTGTTGGTAAAATCTTGGGAAGATCACGTGAAGTGATTGCCGCCTTTGTATTGATATCTATTTTTGGCAATGTTGGGAACTTTGGGCTGTCTCTGTTGGATTTTCGATTCGGCGAAGTATCGAAAGTTCCGGCAACTGTCTATTTTCTTTCAATTTTAGTGACCTCATTTGTCATCGGGGTTGGGGTCGCTGGATGGGTTCGCAAAGGTAGTTTGTCGGCAGTTACGAGCGTACTGAAAACTCCAGCTCTTCTTGCCCTTCCCCCTGCAGCTATTTTTGCTGCGACAGGTTGGGAAGTTCCACTCTCAGTAGATCGGCTTACAGGTTTATTGGGACAGGCTATGATCCCAACAATGATTGTGACCCTTGGCGTGCAACTATCGAGCGTCCAGAAATTAGAGCTGAACCTAGATACCTGGATAGCATGTGGACTGAGGTTGCTATTGGCTCCATTGCTGGCGTTTGGCTTGGCATTCTTTTTTCCATTGGGCGAACTAGAGAAGAATATAGGCATTTTGCAAGCAGCTATGCCCACAGCAATTCTTGCAGCCATCATCGCAATTGAGTACGATCTCGTTCCTGATTTCGTGACAACCTCTGTTCTGCTTTCAACAATACTTGGCGTGTTTACCCTGACAATCTTCCTGTCTATAATTTAGGCCGGCCTACAAAGATCTGAGTCAGGTTCTGAATTTTCCATTCCCACTTTACGCAAATGAAAGAACTTTTGAATTACGAATTGTTTGAAGAATGGGTTGTGGAGATCAAAGCAACAACATTCATTTTCAATTCTCACCTTAATTAGTCAAACACATTAACGCTATTCTTCACTTAGAGGAGGAATGTTTAGCTTTTGAAAGTTGCCCTGCCAGTCACTTTTATAGCCAGCTAAGAGACTACTTTGCTCAGTACCAGAGCATTTCCTGGGGGATCTTGGTAATAGCCTTTTTTTCGATGAATTTGACGAAAACCTGAGGCAAAGTATAGATGCTGAGCTGAGAGATTGAACTCATGTACTTCAAGTAAAATTTTGGGAATCTTTTCATTTCTTGCCAGCTGAATTAAGAAGTCCATCATTTCTCTCCCAATTCCTTGCCGCTGTTGTTCGGGGACTACTCCGATTCTGAGAATTGAGAATAAATCAAAATGATTCTCAATAATCAAAAATGCCAAAGCCTTTGAATTGGCTTCACCATGCCACGTCCAAGCACGAAACCACGAATGGTTTATCAATTTGCTGAATGACTCTTTTCGCCAAGCTCTCTTGAAACAACTCTTGTCAAGTTCTGCAAGACTGGTCGGGTCCTCCGCAATGCGAATCCACCCTCTGGAACGTCTCCAAATTGATGGCTTGTCATTTTTTCCATTCATTAGCTCAGTAGCAGTCAACTTGAACCATTTCTGAATGATCTTAAATTGTGGGCTTGAGTGTAGCGCTCAAAGACTTCAGTATTAGGCACTTTTGATTTGACTAGCCATTGAAAGGCCAAGTCTCTTTGACCTAGTTTCAACCATGCACAGGAGTCGCATGTTTAAGAAAGTTGTACCCGTAACAAAAGAAAATCACAGCCATCTGTTTGTCAAGGGAACAGACAATTTCCTATTTGCTAAAGATTTTCATATTGCTCCCATTGCTCTCAAAGAATTTTTCAGAGCTGCTGCTTACTATCCAATCATTTTTTTAGAAGAGCCCAGTTCAAAGGAATTTCGGCCTGTAGCTTTGCTGGGACTTCAGCAAGGGGAGAATCTTTATATTGATGATCAGGGAAAATGGTTAGTCCCCTATGTTCCTGCAGCAATTCGTAGGTATCCGTTTACCCTTGCACCTACTCAGGATCCTAATCAATTTTTAATTTGTGTTGATGAAGAAAGCGAATTGGTCGGATCGAAGGAAGGGAACCCTCTGTTCACAGCAGAAGGAGAGTTGAGTGAGACAATGGAACATGTCAGGAAATATCTGACCGAGTTACACCAAATGGAGCAGTTCACTCATCAGGTTTGCAAGGAACTGAAAGACATGAACCTGTTTACCTCAATGAATCTGAACTTCCAAAACATGGGGCAAAACCAGCAGATTCGGGGCCTGTATCTTGTGAACGAAGAAAATCTTAACAAGCTTGGCGACAACGATTTCCTTAAGTTGCGCAAAAGCAACGCACTTCCTGCAATTTATGCCCATCTAGCTTCATTGCCACAAGCGGATCGGTTAGCTCAATTCCGAAGAGATGGGGAGGTGCCTCCCGCAACAAATTAACACCTTGAGTAGTCGGTGCCCCCTTATTAAGTACCGACTACCTTTTTGCTTAATCATCCTTCCTTAAGTTTCACACTCCCAGAAGTATCCTCTCAGGATTCTCGAGATATTCCTTCACTTTGAATAGGAAACTGACGGATTCACGCCCATCAATGATTCGATGATCGTAACTGAGAGCTAAATACATAACCGGACGAATCACCACTTGTCCGTTTAACGCTACAGGTCGTTCCACCACATTATGCATCCCCAGAATGGCGCTTTGAGGAGGGTTGATGATCGGTGTTGAAAGCATTGACCCGAAGACGCCACCGTTAGTGATCGAGAAAGTACCTCCTGTCATTTCTTCAACGCTCAACTTATTATCCCTCGCACGCTTGGCAAGTCTGCCAATCTCCAGTTCAATTTGAGGAATAGTTAAACTCTCCGCATTGCGAACTACAGGGACTACCAACCCTTTTGGAGCGCTTACAGCTATGCCAATGTCAACGAAATCACTATAAACAATCTCATTGCCATCAATCATTGCATTCACAGCGGGAAAATCTTGAACTGCCTCGCTCACAGCTTTTGTGAAGAAGCCCATAAAACCAAGACGCTGCCCATATTTCTTTTCAAATTTGTCCTTGTAATCCCTACGCATTGCGAAGATCGCGCCCATGTCAACCTCATTAAAGGTTGTCAGCATGGCGGTTTCGTTCTTAACAGCTACGAGGCGTTCAGAAAGTTTGGTCCGCAGACGAGACATTTTTTCACGTCGCTGCTCTCTGCTAGAAGACTTAGGGACCGCCTCTCCATCGGATTTAGATTTAGCGGAGAATACATCGGCTGTGGACTCAGTTTTCGGGAGTGGTGGCTGCTGATTTTTAGCTAGTTCGACATCCTGCTTTGTAATTCGATTGCCTGGGCCAGAACCTTGAACCTGGTCAGCAGAGATTCCTGCTTCGTTCATCAACTTATGCGCTGCAGGCGACGGATGTCCAGCCGCATAGCCGACGCTAGGTGATTCCATCTTCTCCGGGACAGCATTTGATGACTCGGTAGTTGGTCCGCTTGAATCTGCACTTGGAACCCCAGCCGTGTCAATTTTACAAAGGACGTCTCCAACTTTTGCGTCAGCCCCCTCTTGCAAGATAATTTGCACTGTCCCCGCAACCTCTGCGGGCATGGGTAAGGTTGCTTTGTCAGTTTCAATTTCGCATAAAATCTCATCAACCTGAACGAAATCTCCATCTTCCTTGTGCCAGGTTTCAATAGTAACCTCTGTGATGGATTCCCCGGGGCTAGGGATCTTTATCTCAACAACGGACATACTTTATCTCTGAGCTTAGAGTTATAATTTCGGGATTTTAAGCAAACGCTCGATGAATCAGTTCTTCTTGTTGCTTTTTATGCATCACAGAAAATCCAGTTGAAGGACTACTGCTCTCTTTACGCGAGACCAACTTCAAGGGGCTTCCCAGATCAGGAAATTTCCTCATCATGAATCCTGCTGCACCCATATTTTCAGGCTCTTCCTGAACCCAAAACCACTCCTGCGCCTGTACATAACGATTTCGTATTTCCATGATCTGTTCTTTTGCCATCGGATAAAGCTGCTCTAGGCGCACAACAGCAACATCTTTGCGCTCTTCAAGTTGCTGCCTCTCTAACAGGTCGTAGTAAATTTTTCCGTTACAAAACAGGACTCTTTTGACATTTGCCGGATCAGCATAATGATCATCAATTACTTCTTTAAAATAGGTGCCCATTCCAAAATCATTTAAAGAACTGACACACTTCGGATGCCGCAGTAGGCTTTTTGGGGTGAAAATCACCAAGGGTTTTCGAAATGGACGTGCTGTCTGTCTTCGAAGAGCATGAAATAGATTAGCCGGAGTTGTACAGTTCAGAATGTACATGTTGTTGTCGGCACACAAGGTCATGAATCTTTCAATTCTTGCTGATGAGTGCTCTGGACCTTGGCCCTCATATCCATGAGGTAATTGGAGAACCAAACCATTCATCCGCTGCCACTTTGTTTCTGCAGAGGCAATAAATTGATCAATAATTATTTGAGCGCCATTCGCAAAATCACCAAATTGAGCTTCCCAAATCACCAGATCTTTCGGTGATGACACGGCATAACCATACTCGAAGCCGAGGACTCCATATTCTGAGAGATGCGAATTATAAATACTCAGCAATCCTTGCGAATCACTGAGGTGCATGAGTGGAAAATGCTTCGTGTCGTCTTCTTCCACCACAACCGCATGTCTATGTGAGAATGTGCCACGCCGAACATCCTGACCACTGATTCTAATTCCAGTTCCCTCGTCAAGTAGAGAAGCATAGGCTAGTTGTTCACCCATGCCCCAATCGAGAATCTCTCTTTCGTTGACCATCTTTGATCGATCTTTGTAGAGATTTCTGATTTTCGGGAAAATCTTCCAATCCTCAGGGAGCGTTGTGAGCTTGTTGGCTAGTTCTTGGAGTTTTGAACGATCCACACCAGTGTCAGGTGATTTCTGATGTTCTTCCTGTTGGGCCAATCTTAGCCCTTGCCAATCTCCTTCGAAGAAAGAGGTGGGCTCTAGCTGCTCCCTCTGGTGCGATAGCTCCAGCGAGGAGTTCATTTGTTCTCTGAAATTGCGATCAATCTCGTCTAGTTCTTCACCGCTGAAAGACCCTTCATCAATTAACCGATTGCGATAAATCAACTTTGGGTTCGGGTGCTTACCAATCAACTTGTAAAGAGTAGGTTGGGTAAAGCGTGGTTCGTCACCTTCGTTATGCCCGTGTTTGCGATAAGCAAGAATATCTACAAAGACATCCCGATGAAACTGCTGGCGGAATTCCAATGCCATTTCGATTGTATGGACTACAGCCTCAATATCATCTCCATTTACATGGAAGACCGGTGAGAGAGTTGTTTTGGCAATATCAGTACAGTAGGTGCTGGAACGACTTTCAATATAGTCGGTCGTAAAGCCTACCTGATTGTTAAGTACAACATGTACGGTTCCGCCTGTCTTGTAGCCTTCCAACTGGGACATTTGAAGAACCTCATAAATGATCCCTTGCCCTGCAATGGATGCATCCCCGTGAATCAGAATAGGGACGAGTTTCTTTTCATCTCCAGAGTAGCGCTTTTCAATTTTAGCCCTAGCCATTCCCTCAACAACAGGATTGACAGCTTCAAGGTGGGAAGGATTTGGAGCAAGACTCAAGTGGACTTTTTCACCATTATGGGCAATTCGGTCGCTCGAATAACCCATGTGGTATTTTACATCTCCTTCAAATTGGGAATCTCCGAAAGATTTCCCTTCAAATTCAGCAAAAATATTCTCGTAACTCTTGTTAAGAATATTTGCTAACACATTGAGGCGTCCGCGATGGGCCATCCCGATGACAAATTCTTTGACACCCAGAACAGCACCTTCCTCCACTAGTGTTTCCAGAGCTGGAATGATCGCCTCTGCGCCTTCAAGCGAGAATCGTTTTTGACCTACGAACTTCGTGTGAAGAAAAGCTTCAAAATCGACTGCCCTCATCAACTTTTCATAGATTTGTTGCTTCTCTTCCTTGTTAAAGATGGTGTGATTCCGATTCTGTTCAACTCGAGACTGAATCCAGTCGACTACGTGAGGGGTGCGAACAAACTTGTATTCAGCACCGATTGACCCACAATACGTTTCTTCAAGAAAATCAACAATTTCTCGCAAAGTTGTTGGTCCTAAGCCAATCCTAGTGCCAGCTTGGAAAACGGTTTCGAAATCCCCCTCGTTGAGGTTGAAGTTTTCTAACTGAATTGGTTGTTCATGCATTCTCCTCGGCCGAATAGGATTTGTCTTTGCGAAGAGATGTCCTCTTTGACGATAGGCTCCAATCAGGTTGAGTACATTGACTTCTTTCTGGAAAGCCTCAGGTATTGATACGTCAATGCCTGCTTGGTCGTAATTTGCTTTTGAAAACTCAAAACCTTCAAAAAACCTACGCCAACTTTCGTCAACGGATTCAGGATCCTGACGGAACTGTTCAAATAGATGGTCGAAATTGCCGATGTCTCCGTTGCCTAGAAACGAAAAATTATCCATGAGAATTACCTTTGATTTGGAACTCAAGATGTAAAGGTATTGATGAAATTCAAAGTTTGCCTAACAGGGAATTGGTGCAATGAAAATACAAAATTCTCAAAAGACTATTCACGTCGAAATGTTTAGAGCAGAGCGATTTTTCAACAAAAAGCGGCTTAAAAGTCCCACCACCCCAGCCAAATATATGTCACCACCAACCAGCAGTTTTTGAACCTCATCAAAATTAATGAGCCTTACTTGGCTAATTTCTTCATCGTGTTGGGCTCTCGCTAAAAATTCATCCATACTTATTTCTGCTTCATAGATGTAAGATAAGCATGGATCCCTTGGTGAAAGAGCCAGTGGACTCTGCTGTTTCAGCCGATCTGCAGAAATTTTAATTCCTGTCTCCTCATATAATTCTCTCAGGGCTCCTTCCTGCGGAGATTCACCTTTCTCAAGACCGCCGGCTGGAATTTCCATGGAATGCATATCATTCAGAACGGGCCGCTTCACTTCAACCAGCACAATTGAGTGACCCTCAACAACCGGAAGAATCAGTACCACACCAAAGCTTGGCTCAATCGTAAAGTAGTCTCCTCTTGACTTCAAAGAGAACCATTGATTCTGATGGAGGATCTCAATGGGTTGCAGACCAGTGCATTGAGGCTCAATTAGTCGCGGATCACTTAGTCCAGGCATCAGTCCAATCAAAAAGATTTATCGGCCTTGAACAAACCGAAATGTTAAATTCAACCGTTCACCGACTGATTTTTTCGTCTTGGGAATTTCATGTTGCCAAAATTTTTGCGTAGTTCCCGCCATGATCAGCAGTGATCCGGTTGAGAGCTCAAGTGCAAATTTGGAAACTTCAGGATCAGAGCGATGTCGAAATTTCATCATCCGGGAATCTCCAAGACTGATTGATGCAATCACAGGATTTAAGCCCAATTCCCATTCATCATCACTGTGCCAACCCATGCTATCATTCCCATTCCTATATAAGTTCAACAAAACGCTATTGAATGGTCTCTCAATCGTTTCAGCTAACTGATTACGGACTTCCAGCAATGTGGGTGTCCAAGCCTTAGGAGTCAAACTTAGACTTGAATAACTGTACATAGCCCCTGGATCACCATACCAAGCTGATAATCTTGGACAATCAACCCATTGTCCAAAAATTTTTATTCGATGTTGCTCCCATTCAATTTCTTTTCTCAGGCGCTCCATCCAATCCACTGACTCGGATTCTCGCCAAGTTCTTGAAAAGGTCAAATCCCCATCTGGTATGTCAATGATTTCAAAATTCATTTCGAAATTTTCGTAAAATTTCTTTTCATTTTATGAATTTTCCATATTATGCAGATTCTTTCTCAACAAAATTGGAGGAGTTATGGAAGGTTTAATATTTCGTTTTCAAAAAGTCATTGAAGAAGTGGCAGCCGGTAACCGTAGTTTGTTTTCCAGAGAGACTGGCAAGGCTCCATCCTTCGCAACGGATGTCTGCAAAGGTAGAATTCTACCAACCATTCCTTACCTAATTCAACTTTCTGAGAAGTACTCTATCAGTCTGGATTGGTTACTACTAGGAATTGGAAAAATGTACTTGGATGCGACAAAGAAAGACTTTGGAACTGAGGTTGTACACATTCCAAGGTATGACGTCAAAGTCAGCGCTGGAGGAGGAAGTTGGACTGTGGATCAAACGATTGTGGAGCAAATGCCTTTTCAGGATCGTTGGTTAAGGCAGCAACTTGGGAGATCCGCGGATCAGATGGTATTGGTTTCAGTGGAGGGAGATAGCATGGAACCAACCCTTGAGGAAAATGACTTATTGCTGATCGACCGACAGCAGACAGTGTTTGCTCGTGAAGGGATTTACGTGATTCGTTTGGATGACATGTTGATGGTGAAACGACTACAGCGTCAACCAAAGGGCTTGATTCAAATCATCAGTGATAATCTCAACTATCCTCCAATCACTCTTTCTGGTGATTGTGGTGAATCGTTCGATATTCTTGGCAAAGCTATCTGGTTTGGCAGAGTTTTCTAAAATATTCTATAAAACGAATACTGAAATTTCGAATTTCTTACTATTTTCGAATTTTCATCTTCTTACAACAAATCTAGTTAGTAGCCCTGTAAACATTGAGCATTGAGTTGATCAAAGTTTTGGGGTCACTTCGTTTAGCTTCCCACCCCAGCAGAGATTTCGCCTTATCAGCCTTGGCGAGGACGATTGCGGGATCTCCTAGTCTTCTGGAACCAAACCTAACATCAAAGTTTGAATGAGAAAGGTATTTGGTGTGCTCAAGAATTTCAAGCACACTCATCCCGTTTGACGTTCCAAGATTCAGAATGGGATTATCAGTTTCTCTTGTCAAATATTCCAGAGCCCTGACGTGCCCATCAGCCAAATCGTTAACGTGAATGTAATCTCTAATACAACTGCCATCAGGTGTGTTGTAGTCAGTTCCAAAGACTTCAACGAATGGTCTTTTGCCGATGACAGCTTCCATCACGATAGGCAATAAATTATTTGGTTCGCTTTCCAATCCCTTGATCTTTCCGTCAAGATCGTAGCCAGCAGCATTAAAATAGCGAAGTGAAGCAAACCTCATCCCTTTCAAATGAGCATACCAACCCAACAGTTCTTCAATTGCCAGTTTTGTGTAGCCATAAAAGTTACTGGGTTTTGTGGGATGTTCTTCATCCATCGGAGTGTATTGAGGATCCCCATAAACTGCGGCGGTTGAGGAAAAAATAACATAACGAACGCCTGATTCGGTAGCTGCATTGAGAAGCTGTATTGTTCCTGAGATATTGTGATGAGCGTATTTTTCAGGTTGACTCATTGAGTCTCCAGCTGCTTTCAATGCAGCAAGATGTACTAATCCCTCACATCCATTCAGGATCCCCTGCAGAGTTTCTGGAATTCTCAAATCAGCATGTACGAAGGGTACTCCAGGCAATAGATTTTCTACTTTGCCAGTTTGCAGGTTGTCGACAACTAATGGCTGGTGGCCAGCTTCCAATAAAGATTTTGTTACGTGACTACCAATATAACCGGCTCCACCTACAACGAGAATTCTCATAAATTCAATCTTCTTTTAATTTGTCATTCGGATCTTCGACAATTTCGTAGAGGACTCCGAAAGGGTGATCATCTCTTGATTTTGGGTGTACAAAAAAGATTGTTGTTCCTCTAGACCCAGGCCGGGGACCAGCATCAATCAAACGAAATCCGTTTTCAGAGAGATATTGATAAGCCTCTTGAGCACTTTTGACTCTCAGTCCTACATGGGCTAGGCCACCTTTGCCATTTTGCCGATCAATCATCTTCTGCACTGGTGAACTATCATTCAGAGGCTCCAGCAACTGAATCAGGTTCTGGCTCTTACCTATTTGCAGAAGGACCTCCCTCACTTGGTCATTGCCTAGAACCTCCTCTCTATGTAATTCACGAAATCCCATTCTTCGATAGGCATTCACTTGTGCATCCAAGGTTCCTTGCAGTACTGCAATTGCCACATGATCAATAAATTGGAAACCAGGAAGTTGTTCAGGTTCGAAATTATCCAAAGTCATTTTAATCTCCCAATTAAGTAGCTGAGCTTCTGAGGCTATCCAAAAGAATCCAATTTAAATTTCGCATAAATTTACTGAAAATTCTCAAAAACGCAGGTCTCTGTGCAAGTAAGAAAATGGATGTGAAGCACTGCGGATACCGAAAAGCTTCAAAAAATGTATTGACATAAACAATTTATGCGTGACAAAAGAAGATCAAATTTAATTACTGCTAACTAGCTTGCTATTATCAACGAAAGTCAAGTATCACTGGAAAAATTTTATTACTTCAGTATTGATTAAGCCGCCTAACTGGGCGGTTATGGGCGGGTCGCCCAGTTGAGGAGAGGGGTGCTCCTCGGGACATTGGCCTGCTCTCTGGTCTCCAACCCTATGGTTGGCGACCTTTAGCGGATTGCCTCGGAAAAGGGGAGGGGTGCCTCTTGGACGTGTGCAATCCGCCCCCCCTTCTTACCTTTCCATTTCTTGATCAAACTTGCCTTTTTCCTGCAATTTTTTGGATCATTTTTGTTTTTTTCTGAATACTACTTCGATCCATCATGAATATTTTTGTACGAAGTCTTGGGGTTGGTATCCACCAAAACCTGCTTAAACTTCAACCCGATTATGAATGTACTTTGGAATCACTGGTTGGGTTAATTGAGACTCCCCCACAGAAGGACATGGGTGACTACGCTTTCCCATGCTTTACCCTTGCAAAAGTTTTCAGAAAAGCCCCAGCGCAAATTGCCAATGAATTAATGCTCGCTCTTCAAGAAAATTTCACTGAATCAAACCTTTTTGAGAGTTTTTCCTCGCTTGGACCCTATCTGAATGTGAAAGTTAATTCATCCGAAATGGCTAAGCAGGTGTTACCTGAAGTTCATAAAGGGAATTGGTTTTCAAAGAACTCCATAGAGCAGAAAACTCGAGTGATGATCGAGTTTTCCCAGCCCAATACCCACAAGGGTTTTCATGTCGGCCATTGTAGAAATGTTGCTCTTGGAGATAGTCTGGTTCGGTTATTCCGCTACAATGGCTACCAAGTAATTGCTGCAAACTATATAGGCGATGTTGGAACTCACATCGCTAAATGCCTCTGGTACTACCAAGAAAAAAATAACGCAGTTCCTCCATCTGTCTTTAAGGGGGAATGGCTGGGCGAACTTTACACTGCATCAACCTTGGCCTTGGAAGGGCAAACTGGACCAGAGAAGGAAGAAACTCAGAAGAAAATTAGTTCTTTACTCGCTAAGTTAGAAGAGAAAGAGCCTCAGATAACTCAGATCTGGGAGGAGACAAGAAATTGGTCTTTGGAGGATTTTGATCAGATCTATAGATGGCTGGGAACAGAGTTCGATCATGTCTTTTATGAATCTGAAGTTGATGAAGAGGGCAAACAGTTAGTTATCCAAGGGGCCGAGGATGGCCTTTTTCAAAGATCAGATGGGGCGATAGGCGTTGATTTAAATGATGAAAAACTGGGTTTTTTCCTTCTGCTGAAATCTGATGGCAATACGCTCTATTCAACTAAAGATTTAGCACTTGCCAAGCGGAAGTTCGAAGAATTTGGGATAGAACGTTCGATCTATGTAGTTGGTGCTGAACAAACTCTTCATTTTCAGCAGGTGTTTGCGGCACTAAAGAAGATGGGATATGAACAGGCTAGCCGTTGTTTTCATCTGCCATATGCCTTAGTAGTACTGCCCGAAGGCAAGATGAGTTCTAGGGCCGGAAACGTCATCCTGTTTTCGAAACTACAGCAGGAAATGTGTGATTTTGTGCGAAACAACTACCTTGAGTCACATCGAGAAAGTTGGTCTGATGAGGAAATCGAATCTACAACTCGTAAGGTGGCAGTTGCAGCGATCAAATATGGAATGCTTAACCAAGATCCGAACAAGCAGATCACGTTTTCACTCAAGGACTGGCTAGTTTCAGAGGGGGATACAGGCGTCTATTTAATCTACGCACATGTTCGCATACGAAGCATTGTGCGCCAGTTTGAAAATTTTGATCCCCAAGCTAAAATAGATTTTGAACTTTTGAAGCATTCCCATGAGAAGGCTTTGATACGTAAATTGTTTGATTTCAATGATATTGTTTATCAAGCTGCAGAACAATATCGTCCATCC